>JAYSYN010000244.1:0-80581 GCA_043727575.1 Fimbriiglobus sp. | reverse complement strand
ACTCCACGCGGCCCGCCTATCCAAGCGCGCTCCGGGAGTGCACCGCCCTCGACCAACCGAGGAGAGTAAGGGTGGGATTCGCTTGATTAAGGATTAATTACAGCTTCTTCGAATGTGTTCATCAAGATGCTCCTGAAGAGTTATTGCAGACAATGGACTGTATCATAAGCAGCGACCTCGGTGTCTATGAATTTGGTATATCTCACCAACCCGCCGCCATGCCATCTTTGCGGCTTTCGATTCCCCGTGGAGCACTCCCGTCTTCGGGTCGAGTAGGATGCCCTGATAGCAGCCGCTGTTGACTTTCGTGCGATTCACCACACGAATCTCGTGGTCCGGCACTCTGCGACTGCCGGCTAATTTCTTCGACCCCTTCCGGATCAAAACCACTGCGATCAACCGAACTCATGTTCAGCATACACGGAAAGCTGCGAGCCCGCGGATGCCTTTGGGCTGACGCGGCTCCGCCGTCCTCCTACAGTAAGCGATTCCAATCCCACTCCCTGGAGCAGTCCGATGGCCGACCTTTTTCGTTTGGATGGCAAAGTCGCGGTGGTCACCGGCGGGGGTCAAGGCATCGGTGAAGCCATCTGTCGCCGACTCGCGGCAGCGGGGGCCAAAGTCGGCGTGTTCGACATGGCCGCGGCGAACGCCGAGCGCGTGGCGAAGGACATCGGCGGGCTGGCGATGGTCGGCGACCTCACGAAAGAAGACGACTTGGCGCGGGTATTCGCCGAAGTCGTGGCGAAGGCCGGGCCGGTCGACATCCTCGTGAACAACGCCGGCGTAGCCAGCCGCAAGGGCCGCGACGTGGCGATTTGGGAATCGGTCCGCGAAGATTGGGAATACGTGATGAACATCAACGTCACCGGTTTGGTGCTCTGCTGCAAGGCGGTGCTGCCGGGGATGATCGAGAAGAAATACGGGCGCATCGTGAACATCGCGAGCATCGCCGGCAAAGAAGGCAACCCGAAGATGGGCCCCTACTCCGCCAGCAAAGCGGCCGTGATCGCGCTGACGAAATCGCTGAGCAAAGAACTCGTCGGCAAAGGCGACATCTGCGTCAACAGCGTTTCCCCGGCCGTGATTCAAACGCCGATCCTCGACCAACTCAGCGTCGAACAGGTGAACATGATGCTCAGCAAAATCCCACTCGGCCGCACGGGCAAGCCGGACGAAGTCGCAGCGCTCGTCCATTTCCTCAGCAGCGCCGATTGCAGTTTCACGACCGGCTTCTGCTTCGACATCAGCGGCGGCCGGGCGACGTATTGACATTCGACAGGAGCGCACCATGTCCACGAATCGCTGGTCCGTCCGCGTTTGGCCCGGAGTGGCCATCGTCACGCTCGTGGCGTTCCTGATGATCGTCCCCTCGCTGGTCGCCCCGCGGACGATGCTGCACTTCGCCGCATTCTTCGCGGGTCCGCTGTTGGGGACGGTCCTCGCCATCGTTTGGTGGACGGCCTTTTCGCGGACGCGCGGCGGCATCAAGTGGGCCGTGCTCGCACTGTTCGTACTCCCGCTTCTGGGACTCTGCGCCCTCGAGATCGCCGACAGGCAAATGCCGGTGGGGCCGGTGATCTTCGGGGCGCCGTTCGTGTTGCTTGTCTGGGTCGCTTGGCTCGCGGTGAGTATTCCCTTCCCCCGCCGAGCGCGCCAGTACGGCACCGTGGCATCCCTCGCGATCGGTTGGATCGCCTTCGGTATGCTCCGCATGGATGGCACCGATGCCGATATGCTGCCCGATTTTTCTTTTCGCTTCAGCCCCAAACCCGAAGACCGCGATGCCGACGACTTGAAGAACCGACCGACGATCGCCCCGGCGAAACCGTTGTCCGAGTCGGCGAAGGAGTCGCTCGACTGGGCCGAGTTCCGCGGGCCGAATCGCGATGGGATCGTCCGGGGGATCAGCATCGACCCCGATTGGGCCGCGCATCCGCCGAAGCCACTTTGGAAGCAGAAGATCGGCCCCGGTTGGGGCACATTCGCCGTCGTCGGCGATCGGCTCTTCACTCAAGAGCAGCGCGGTGGCGACGAAGCGGTGGTTTGCTACGACGCCGCGACGGGCGGGGAAATTTGGCGGCACTACGAAGCGGTGAAGTTCAGCGATGCCAACGCCGGCGCCGGCCCGCGCGCGACTCCGACCATCGTCGGTGGCAAGTTGTACGCGATGGGCGCCACCGGGCTTTTACTCTGTTTGAACGCCGAGGACGGCCGGTTGATCTGGAAGACGGACATCACCGTCGACACCGGCGGGAAGCCGCCGCAGTGGGGTTATTCCTCGTCGCCGTTGGTCAGCCGTGGTATGGTCATCGTCTACACCGGCGGGCCGGTTGGGAACGGCACGGCTGGATTCGCCGCAGAAACCGGGAAATTCCGTTGGGCCGCGGGGCAAGCCATGCACAGTTACAGTTCGGCGCAACTCGCCACCATCGACGGTGTCGAACAAGTTCTCTTGCAAAGCGACCACGGCTTGGAGGCGTTCGACGCCGAGATGGGCGGTGTGCTTTGGACCTACCCATGGCCCATCCCCGGCCTGAACCGCGTGACCCAACCGACCCCCGTCGCGCCGGGCGAGTTCCTCATCGGTACCGGCGTCGGCGGCGAGATGGGCACGCGGCGGATCAAAGTGAGCAAGACAAGCAATTTTTGGCGGATCGACGTCGTTTGGTCCACGGACAAATTGAAACCGTACTTCAATGACGGCATCGCATCCGACGGTTACTTCTACGGCTTCGACGGTCCGAAATTGGTTTGCGTCGACCTCCGCGACGGCTCCGTCAAATGGGACTTGGGAACCAAATACGGAAACGGCCAAGTCGTGGTTTTGAACGATCAAAAACTGCTCGTCGTCCAAGCCGTCGACGGGAAGGTGTACCTGCTGAACGCGACGCCCGAGGAACCGCTCGAACTCGGCAAACTCAACGCCATCCCCGGCAAAACGTGGAACCACGCGGTCGTCAACCGCGGCCGGTTGTACGTCCGCAACGGCACATGG
Organism: Fimbriiglobus sp.; assembly: GCA_043727575.1. Classification (GTDB taxonomy): domain Bacteria; phylum Planctomycetota; class Planctomycetia; order Gemmatales; family Gemmataceae; genus JALHQU01. The sequence goes on along the minus strand of JAYSYN010000244.1, from coordinate 77,583 downwards.
GCCGCGGCGTACGAACTGAAACTCCGGTGATGCGAGATTTCTCCGGCATGGAAAAGCGCTCCCGATCCCGCGGCCCGAATGCTGAATGGTTTCGCCGGGCACCGCCCCCCCGGAATCGGACGCAAAGCGTTGTCGCGCATGGGTACTACCCGAATTCGGAATGATTTCGCCGGGGGGTGGGGCGCTCCGCGTCGAAACCATTTCCCGGAGACGAACGGGCGATCCGCCGACTAACTCACCCCGCCCCTTTTTCCTAAGCTACCGACGATTCACCCCGTCGCTTCCGAGGCGTTCCATGGCCCGCACCGTCCGCACCTATACCGTATTGCCTTCGATCCCGGATCGCCTCAAAGCATTGCAGACTCTCGCGTACAACCTCTGGTGGTGTTGGAACGCCGACGCCGTGGCGTTGTTCAGCAAGATCGCGCCGAAGCAGTTTGAAGAACTCGACCACAGCCCCGTCCGCCTCGGTTACGCCATCGATCAAGCCCGGCTCGAAGAACTCGTCCACGACGCCGGGTTCCTCGCCCACCTCGACCGCGTCGAAGCGGCCATGGGCCATTATCTGAAGGCGAAGACTTGGTTCCAAGAAACGTACCCGAACGAAACGGCACTCAAGATCGCGTACTTCTCGATGGAGTTCGGCATCCACGAGAGCGTCCCCGTCTACTCCGGCGGCCTCGGCGTCCTCGCCGGCGACCACCTCAAATCGGCCAGCGACCTCGGCCTGCCGCTAGTCGGCGTCAGCATGATGTACCGCGAGGGCTACTTCCGCCAGTACCTCAACGCCGACGGCTGGCAGCAAGAGCGTTACCCAGAGAACGACTTTTTCAGCCTGCCGTTGATCGCGGAAGTCGACGCCGACGGAAACCCGATCCTCGTGAGTGTGAGCCTGCCGGGCCGCGAGGTGGCGTTGAAAATCTGGCGCATCCAAGTCGGCCGGGTGCCGCTGTACTTGCTGGACGCCAACATCCCGCAGAACCGGCCCGAAGATCGCGGCATCACGTCGCAGCTCTACGGCGGCGACCAAACCATGCGGATGATGCAAGAGATCGTCCTCGGCATCGGCGGCATGCGGGCGCTGCGGGCGCTCGGCAAAGAACCGACGGTCTGCCACATGAACGAGGGGCACGCCGCGTTCAGTAGCCTCGAACGCGTCCGCCAGTTGATCGAAGATAAGAAGATCGACTTCAGCACGGCGAGCGAAGCGGTGAAGGCAGGGACGGTTTTCACGACGCACACGCCGGTGCCCGCCGGGAACGACGTCTTCCCGCCGGCGATGATGGATCAATACTTCACCGAATACTACCGTCAGCTCGGACTCGACCGCCGGGCCTTTTTCACCCTCGGCCGGCAGAACCCGGACGACGAGGGCGAGCCGTTCGGCATGACCGTGCTCGCCATCAAGATGGCGAACTCGAGCAACGGCGTCAGCAAGCTCCACGGCACCGTCTCGCGCAAAATGTGGAACGCCATCTGGCCGACGATTGCCAGCGTCGAAGTGCCGATCACGTCGATCACCAACGGCGTGCACACGCAGAGCTGGCTCGCCCCGGAGATGGGCCAACTGCTCGAGCGCTACTTGCACATCGAATGGGAAGCCAAGCCGACGGATCACGCGGTCTGGTCGAAGATCGACCCGGTACCCGACGGCGAACTCTGGCGGACCCACGAAAAATGCCGGACGCGCCTGATCGCCTTCGCGCGCTCGCGGTTGAAGATGCAACTGACCCGGCGCGGCGCCCCGCATTCGGAAATCGCCGCGGCCGATGAAGTCCTCGATCCCGAAGCTCTGACGATCGGCTTCGCACGCCGCTTCGCCACTTACAAGCGCGGCGACCTCGTTTTCCGGGACGCCGCGCGGCTCGCGGCCATCGTCAACAACACGCAGCGACCCGTGCAGTTCATCTTCGCCGGCAAGGCCCACCCGAAGGATCAGGGCGGCAAAGAACTGATCGCGCGCGTCGTGCAGAATGCCCGCATCCCCGAGTTCCGCAAGCGCGTCGTCTTCATCGAAGACTACGACATGAACGTCGCCCGCCACATGGTCCACGGCGTCGACGTTTGGCTAAACAACCCGCGTCGGCCGCTCGAAGCCTCGGGCACCAGCGGCATGAAGATCGCCCCCAACGGCGGGCTGAACCTGTCGATCCTCGACGGCTGGTGGGTCGAGGGGTGCACCAACGACAACGGCTGGGCCATCGGCGGCGGCGAGGAATACTCGGACCTCAAGTATCAAGACGAAGTCGAAAGCCGGCTGCTCTACGAACTCCTCGAGCGCGACATCGCCCCGACGTTCTACAACCGCGGTGCCGACGGTTTGCCGCGCGAGTGGATCCGCCGGATGAAGCGGGCGATTTCGACCCTCGTGCCCGAATTCAACACCAACCGCATGGTGCAAGAATACCTCGAGCGCTGCTACCTCCCCGCCTACAGCCGCGAGGCCAAACTGACGCTCGATCAATTGGCGCCGGCCTTGGAACTGGCCAACTGGCGCAAGCGCGTCGGCGGCGCTTGGAACGACGTGCGCGTCGAGACCGTCGAAGCGCCGACGGCCCAAACGCTTTGGGTCGGCAAAGACTTCCCCGTCAAGGTCAAAGTGGCGCTCGGCGCAATCCGTCCGGAAGAAGTCGACGTCCAACTTTACTACGGCATCGTCGACAACAAAGGCGAGATCGGCGACCCGAAGACGGCGTCGTTGCAAGCGTCGTCGCCGCCCGATTCCAACCGGGCGGTGTTGTTCGCCGGAGCCGTCCCTTGCACCTCCAGCGGGCAATTCGGCTTCAGTGTCCGCGTTTTGCCGAAGCACCCGAACTTACCGAATGCGTTGGAACCCGGTTTGGTAACGTGGGGGTGAGCGCGGTTGATCGCGACCCCCGGACGCCTTAGTCTAGGGGCGAATGCTCTCGCCTCCGGGGTCCGCGATGCCTCTCTTCGCCAGCGTCTTGTTCCACCACGAAAACGGTCGGACGATCCTGCACGCCATGCCCGTGATGGCGACGGTCCTCGTGCTGCTCGCCATCGCCTACCGCTACTACTCGACGTTCCTCGCCGCCAAAGTCGCGGTGCTCGATGACAACCGGGTGACACCGGCGCACCGGCTGAACGACGGCCAGAACTACCACCCGACCAACAAGTGGGTGCTCTTCGGCCACCACTTCGCGGCGATCTCCGGGGCCGGCCCGCTCATCGGGCCTGTGCTCGCGATCCAATACGGCTATATGCCGGGGTTGCTCTGGCTCGTCATCGGCGTCTGCCTGGCCGGGGCCGTGCAAGATATGCTCGTGCTCGCGGCCAGCGTGCGGCGCGATGGCAAATCGATCGCCGAGATCGCCCGATTCGAGTTGGGGAAGCCGGCCGCGGTTCTCGCCAGCATTGCGATCCTGTTCATCGTGATCATTGCGCTCGCGGGCTTGGGGTTCGTCGTGGTGAAAGCGTTGGGCGGCGAAGAAGCGAGCTTGCCGGCGGGGATGGAGATTCGATTACCGGCGGGTCAAGCGGTCACAGTCCAAGGCAATATCGGAGTCATACCGCCCGGGAGTTCGATTCGCTACTCGACGGACCAACCGTGGATCGTTCGAAACGAAGCCTTTCAGATTCGGGTGCCTGCGGCCGAGCCACCTAAGCCACCTTACGATGGCATGTGGCCCGAATTCCAAGCTACCATCGTGCTCCCCGCCGGGTGCACCCAAGTCATCCCCGGCAGTTCGTGGGGCACCTTCACCATCGCGTGCACCATCCCCATCGCGCTGTTCACCGGCCTGTGGATGTACCGGATCCGCCCCGGCCGCGTGATCGAAGCTTCGCTCCTCGGCGGCGGCCTGACGCTCTTCGCCGTCGTCGCCGGGGGCTGGATTCCCGGCTCCGCGCTCGAACCGTATTTCTCGCTCTCGCGGAACGAGACCATCGTCGCGCTGGTCGTGTATGGGTTCATCGCGGCGGTGTTGCCCGTCTGGTTGCTCCTCGGGCCGCGGGATTATTTGTCGAGCTTTTTGAAGATCGGCACCGTGATTTTGCTCGTCGCCAGCGTCTGCATCGCCAATCCGCCACTGCGAGCGCCGATGCTCAACGAAGTCTTCATCAACGGCGGGCCGACCTTCCCCGGCAGCATTTTTCCGTTCGTCTTCATCTGCGTCATGTGCGGGGCCGTCTCGGGGTTCCACTCGCTCGTTTCATCCGGCACGACGCCGAAGATGATCGAGAAGGAATCGCACATCCGGACCATCGGCTACGGGGCCATGCTCATCGAAGGGCTCGTCGGCGTCACCGCCCTGATCGCCGCGGCGTCGCTGCCGAACGACCTGTACTACGACATCAATATCGCCATCGAGCGCTCGCCGGAGTTTCAAACGCAATTGAAAGAGATGGACGAGAAGTACGGTCGCGATCCGAATGCGAACCTCGGCACCGAGAAGACGCACGATTGGAAACTCGGCAAAGTCGAAGAGAAAGTAGGCGGCGAATCGCTGCGCGGCCGCACCGGTGGAGCCGTGACACTCGCCGTCGGCATGTCGCTGATCTTCGAACGAACCTTCGAGATCCTCGACGTCGGCGGCAGCGGACTGCTGAAGTACTGGTACCACTTCGCCATCATGTTCGAGGCGCTGTTCATCCTCACGACCATCGACGCCGGCACGCGAATCGGCCGGTTCTTATTGCAAGAAACCATGGGCCGCGTGTACAAGCCGTTCGCCCGGCCCGACTGGTTGCCGGGAGCGTTGTTGGCGAGCGCCCTCGTGACGGGCGGTTGGGGTTGGTTGATATACACCGGCAGCATCGACACCATCTGGCCGATGTTCGGCATCGCCAATCAATCGCTCGCGGTGCTGGCACTCGCGCTTCTCACGACGTGGCTCGTCAACACCGGCCGCGCCAAGTTCGCCCCGGTCACACTGATGCCGATGCTCTGGGTCTGCGCGACGACGCTCAGCGCCGGCTCGACGCTGATCTCCGAGCGATTCCCGATGATGATCGAGCGCGGGAACAAAATGATCGAAGCCGGGAGGGCGGGCCCGGGGAACAAGTTGGTCTGGACCGGCTACATCAGCAGCGGGCTGACGCTGTTCGTCCTCGGGAGCGTCGGCGGCCTCGTGATTTGGGCCGTGGTGCGCTGCATTGGCGTGTTGCTGAATCTGATCCCGACGCGGCGGGCGTAGTTGCGACGAGCGATTGCCGGATCAACGACCGTCCTCGCCGAGGACGCGTCGGATCGTTTCCACGAGGCAATCGAGTACGAAAAGTGCGAAGGCTTCCCACGCCCCCGCGTTCGCCGCTTCCAGACAATTCAAGTACTCGCCGCGCCGTTCGACCGGGACCACCGCGGGCGGGAGACCGTTGCGCAGCAATTGGTAGTTCATCAGCAGCCGCGCCGTCCGGCCGTTGCCATCCGCGAATGGGTGGACGGCGACGATGTTGTAATGCATCTCAGCCGCGCGTACGACGGGGTGAACGCTCGATGCATTCGCCAGTTCGATTATCGCGGGCACCAGTTCCGCGAACTTGTGGCTCCCCGGTGGGACGAACCGCGTTCCCGTGATCAAGACCCGATCCGTCCGATATTTCCCGGCACGGGTCGGATCGATCTCGGCCATGATGATCGCGTGGACGTCGAGCAGCTCGCGGTCGGTGATTGGATTTAGTTCTGTACGCGTCCCGGCCCAAGATTCGATCATCCGCAAGGCGCGGTCGTGATTGCGAGCCTCGTAGATTTCGCGGAGCGCTTTGCCCGTGTTCGGTTCGCGACCTTCGACGATCAGTTGCGTATCGCGTAAGGACAAGGTGCTGCCCTCGAGGGCGTTCGAGTGATACGTGAGTTCCACCCGCATCGCTTCGAGAGTATTGGGCAGAATGCGATGAGCGTCCCTCGCATCGCGGTGGCGTGCGAAAAGCGGTCCGGCTACCGCCAGCGCTTCGAACAAGATCGCGGAGGGTGGATCGAACCGCAACAGGGGCTCGGGAAGTACTGATTTCATCGTGGAATTAACCTAGCACAATTCCTCGACCGGCTTGCCGCTCTGCAGTACCGCGATCGGCCGGCCATTGTTCGGGTAACTCTCGTTGATATCCACATCGAGGTGCTTGTAGACGGTCGCCAGTACATCCTGCGGAGTCCGCGGAAGCGTTTTCGGGAAGGCCCCTTTCTCATCGGATGAACCGACTGCGCGACCGCCGACGATGGGTCCGCCGGCGAGCGCCGCGCTGAAGACATTCGGGTAATGGTCCCTCCCGGCGTCGTTGTTCACCTTCGGCGTCCGACCGAATTCCCCCCAAGCCAACACCAGCGTCGATTTCAACAGGCCGCGCTCGTCGAGGTCGTTGATCAGGGCCGCGTAGGCTTTGTCCCAGCGCGGCAGGAAGCCGTCGCGCAGCGACTCGAACCCCTTCACGTGCGTATCCCACCAGCGCAGATCGACCGTCACCAATCGGACGCCCGCTTCGACCAGACGGCGGGCCAGCAGCATCCGCTGGGCCCAACTCGGGCAGCCGCAGCGGTTGCTCGCCTTCGGATCGTAGGCCGCTCCGAAACCGTATTTGTCCCGCAGATCTTTCGGTTCCTTGTCGAGGTCGAACGCATCGCGCGCCGCGTTCGACGTGAGGATGTCCCAGGCCCGATGTTGAAAGCGATCCATCGCCGCGAGTTGGCCAGAGTTGTCGGACTCGCGTTTCAAAGTGTCGAATTGTTTCAAGAGCGACCGGCGGTCGCCGATTTGTTCCGGGCTGACGCCGGCGGGGCGCTCGAAATTCGGCAGCTTGAACGGGCCGGTACTCGCCGGGTCGGCCACGGTCTCGAACGGCTTGTGTGCTACGCCCAAATACGCCGCACCGGTCCCCGGCACCTGCCGGGGGATCATCACATACGGCGGCAGTTTCGGATTCTGATGGCCGATTTGTTTAGAGACGATGCTCCCGATGCTCGGGTGAATATTCTCGTCCGGCGCCGAGCCCGCGTTGTACCCCGTGAAGCAGAGTTGGTCGCCGGTACTATGACCCGCGTCGGCGTGGTGCAAGCTGCGAAGGATGCTCCACTTCTTCATGATCTTCCCGGTTTCCGGGAGGAGATCGGTCAAGTTGATCCCCGGTACGGCGGTCGGCTTCGTGCCGAATTCGCCGCGGAACTCGGCGGGGGCATCGGGCTTCGGGTCCCACATGTCGATGTGACTCGGCCCGCCACGCATCCACAAGACGATGACGGATTTCAACCGGTCGCCGGTCGGCGCGTTCGCAGCCCGCGCGTCGGCCTTCAGCAATTCCGACAGGCTCAATCCCGCCGCGCCGAGGAGGCCCGCCTTCACGAAACCGCGCCGGTTCGTCCTCAACGAGTTTTGAAAATCGGCACAACCGACGGTGGGAAGTTGCGGCACAATTCGGCTCCGGTCGCGGAGTTCGGGGGAAATGGGCTTCGGGCAGGTAGGGTAAGTATGGTCTGAGACGAGAGCGAATGCAAGCATGCATTTGCAAACGGGTGTGCCTACCGATTTCCAACGCGCTCCCGCGTGAGTCGGATTCGTCCAGCCGAGTGCGCGCCCCCCACTCTGGACGAGTTTGGAAGAATCGGACGAATCGCGCCCCCCCGGCGAGCGTCGTGCGATTGGGCAAACCACGGCAAGCACTTACGGCGATTTCCCCAGCGGCGGGGGAGCCGGCGGAAGCGGGTCGTGTTGGAACAATCCGGTTGGAACAATCGGTTGCAAGATCGCCGGTTCCTATTCCGGAGACAATCCGTTTGCAAACTCCTCCTATACAATGCCCAACCAGGAGTTTGGCGATGCCGCGAATACTGATTGCCGACGACAACCCGCAAAACGCGGAGCTACTGGAAGCCCACCTCGACGGCACCGGCTTCGAAACGCGCATCGCCGCCAATGGCGAAGAGACCCTCGCGGCCGCGCGGGACTGGCAACCGGATGTTTTGCTCCTCGATGTGATGATGCCGAAGATGAGCGGCTTCGAAGTCTGCAAACGACTCCGGTCCGACCCGGCGACCAAAGCCGTAGGCGTGATTTTCGTCACGGCCCTCGACGAAGTGACCGACATCGAACGCGCCGTGGACGCGGGCACCGAAGACTTCCTGACGAAACCGATCAACAAGACCGAGCTGCTACTGCGGGTGCGGGCGTTGCTCGACGCCCGCATCGAGACGAGCGAAGTGGAGCGCAGCCTGGCGTACTTCCGCCGCGTGCTCCGAGGCCATTGATCCACGCCCGACTACGGGCCTGCCCTGCCGGGCGATTCCCTGTTCGTGCGCCGACCCGGCAGCGGTCGACGCGTTCCGATCGGCTCCCCCGTGACCGTTTCTTCCGAAGTCTCCGGCCAAGTCATCTTGAAGCCGAAGCGCGCCCAACCGTTTTACAGCCGGCACCCGTGGGTCTTCGCCGGGGCCGTCGAACGGGTCGAAGGCAAACCCGCCGACGGGGCCGTCGTCGATCTCCGCTCCTCCGTCGGCAACTTCGTCGGCCGCGGGCTGATCAACAGCCAAAGCAAGATCCTCGTCCGCTTGTACTCCTGGGACGAATCAATCGCGCTCGACCGCGAGTTCTTCAAAGCCCGGTTGAAGCGGGCGATCGACCTCCGCCACGATCAATTGAAACTGAACCACGGCCCGGAGGCGGCGTACCGCGTCGCCTTCAGCGAAGCGGACATCCTGAGCGGCATGGTCATCGACCGCTACGGCGAGTTCCTCACGGTGCAGTTTACCTCGCTCGCATTGGCGAACCGCCGCGAGATGTTCGGCGAACTCCTCACCGAGTTGCTCGGCGTCAAGGGCATTTATCTCCGCACCGAAAAAGGCATCGGCAAGCTCGAAGGGCTCGTGCTGCAAGACGGCCTGCTCTGCGGAGAAGCTCCTCCGACCGAATACATCATCCGCGAGCACGATCTGCAAATCGCGGTGAATCTCGCCGAAGGACAGAAGACCGGCTACTACCTCGACCAGCGAGACAACCGCCTCGCCGTCGCGAAGTTCTGCGCCGACAAGCGCGTCCTCGATGCGTTCTGTTATTCCGCCGGCTTCGGGGTTTACGCGGCCAAGGCCGGGGCGACCTTCGTCGAATCCGTGGACGCATCCGAGTCGGCCATCAACCTCGGCAAACGCAACGCCGAACTCAACGGATTGCCGCAGATGACGTTCGTGCAGTCCGACGTCTTCGACCGGCTCGACGCGCTCGTTTTGGAAGGGGCCAAGTTCGACGTGATCGTTCTCGACCCGCCGAAGTTCGCCCGCGACCGGGCTTCGCTCGAGCAAGCGATGAAGGGCTACCGCCGCTTGCACAAGCTCGGTTTGAAGCTCCTCAACCCGGACGGCATCCTCGCGTCGTTCTGCTGCTCCGGCCTCATCAGCATGGACATGCTCGAGAGCGTCATCGCCCAAACGGCGGTCGACGAAAAACGCGACGTGCAACTGCTCGAACGCCGCGGGCCGGCATCCGATCACCCGGTGAATATCGCCTGCCGGGAGTCGGGGTATTTAAAGTGCATCCTCAGCCGGGTATGGTGAGTGATTTCTACTTTCCGACGGTACCCCCCACCCCCCGTCGGAAAGTAACTTTCTGCCCAGAAAGCGACCAACTTTCCGGAATGACTATGCCCCACATTGAGTTGCGATGAGGGTGGAAATGACCTTCCGGGAAGAAAGCACGGAAAGGCCCCAAGGGATCACTTTTTCTCCGTCCCCTTTCCCAGTTCCGCGAGCAGCTTCTTGAAGTCGTCGCGGTTACGGAGGGGGTCGAGATCGGTATCTTTGGCGGCGTGCCCGGTGTCGCGGTAACCGGCTTTCGCCGCCCGCCGGAGCATCTCCATGGCCCGGTCGAGATAATTCTCCGCAACTTTGGCTTCGATCGGTTTGCCGAGGGAGCACGAGGCGAATGCGCACGCCAGATCGTAGATTTCGTCCCCGGTGAGTTTGTCGGACTTGGCCAATTCTTCGAGCTGTTTGGCGACGTCGGCATGACGGCCGGCGTGGGCGAAGCTGGCGGCGCTGACCACGGGGAGCCGTCGCAATTCCGCCGGGGTGGCGTATTTTTTCGCTTCGTCCCATTCTTTCACGGCGTCGCCGTTGAGGCCGAGCTTATCCAGCGCATCCGCTTGGTAAGTATGCAGTGCGTAGCGTTGGTGGAAGACTTCGGAAACCGGGTAGGCTTCTTCGTTCTCCTCGAGCGTCTTCAAAGCGATCTTGGCCCATGTGACTGCCGAGTTCCACCGCTGGGCGAGCAAGTATTCCTTCGTGCGGTCGAGCTCGGAGACGGCCGCGTTCCACGGGACCGATCGTTTCCCCGATTTCAACGGGCGGGATTGATACACCTCGGCCCGGCGGAATCGCAGGCATTCGTCGAACGCGTTTTCGGCTTCCTCGAATTTGCCGAGTTTGAGAAGCGCCGCGCCGCTGCGGAAGTGGGCCGTCGGTTCTAAGCCCGGCACCGATAGGTTGTCGAACTCGCCGGGTTTCTTTTTCGATGCGGTCAACGCCATTCGATAATCGGCGAGTGCGGAGGTCCAATCGCCGGAAGCGAAGTTTGCATTGCCCCGATCGAAATAGCATCGCGCGCGATAGCGACTATCGTCGTCGTTGGGCTGTTGCGATTTTTCTTCGACCAATTGAATGCAGCGGGTGAACGCAGCCTTCGCGCCGGGGTATTCGCGCCGGGACAACAGCCGGGTGGCCATCGCGAGGGCTAGCGTCGAATGTCGCATCGCCGCATCTTGGTAATCGCGATCGTGCGGCACTTCCGAGCGGTAGAGCGCGAATTGCTCGTCGGCGCGGTCCCAACCCGCGGTCAATTTTTCCCGGGCCGCGTTCGGGTCATCCATCACTGTGGACGGGAGAAACGCCGCCATCAATCGGACGCGGAACAACGGCGTCGGTTTCCAATCTTTTCGCCCCGCGAGTGCCTGTTCCAACGCGGCGAGTTCGCCCGCATCGGCCTCGTACCACGAGCGGCCCAATCGGTGGAACCAAATGTATTCCTCGGGTGTGACCGGAGACTTCGACCGCGCCGACTTCTTCCCCTCGGACTCGTCGAACCGTTTCTCGCGGTAGCGGAAGCTCAAATATTCCGGGGGCAGTTGCGTGTCGGGTCGCCGGGCCAGCGCCGTCGCTTCGATCAGCAATTCGCGCCGGCGTTTTTCTTGTTCCCGCGTCGGTGCCGGCGGCACTTCGCCGACGTTGTGTTTGGTCCATACCGCCGCATACGCTTGGCGAATTTTCAAAACGATCTCCGCGCCCGTCGCGTACTTGTACCCGGGGAATTCGAGCAGGAGTTCGCGCCACGGCGCTGCGACTTCGCGGAGCACCCGCTCTTCGGATACCCATGTCGGACCATCCGGCAAACCGTCGATCCCTTTCACCAAGCGTTCCAATAGCAAAGTGTCCCACGTCTCGCCGTCGCGGACCAATTCGCCGAATCCGCGTTCGAAAACCCAACCGGGCTTTTCGACGGGTTGATCAGGGAATCGCAAAGCCGCCGCGAGGTCCCATCGCAGGCCCGTTTTGAAATCCGGCGGGAGCGCTTTTTGCAACCATTTGCGGTACGTCGGGTTGTCCGGACGCAATTCGACCGCTTTCGCCCAACACTCCGCCGCGGCCCGGCGAACCGGCAACCGAGCCGCCTCGGAGCGCGACTGATTCTCCGGCGTGTACGGTTGATTAATCAACATGGGAATCACATTTCCATGCAGCTGATCCAACTCCGCCGCGCGCGTCGCGAAGACATCGGCGTTTTGCGGATTAAATTCCCCGGCGCGGATCCATTCCGCGTCCGCCCGCCGCATCACCGACTCGCACTTCTTCAAATTCTCGGGCGTGAACGGGTAGAAAAACTTTTTCGCCAATTTGCTCCGCGTCTTCGCCAGTTGGATCACGTGCTCCGGGGCGTTCTCGGGATCCGACTGACAGAGCGTTGTCAGTATCGAGAACGCGGCCTCGAACGATGTCTCGATGTCCGCGGTTTTGCCTTGCCGGAATTGCACCGCCGCCAACCGGGTGTACGCCTCGGCTTCGTTGGCCCCGCGGCCGGCTTTCGCTTGCGCTTCGAGCTGCCCCGCCAACTCGGCCAAATACTCCGCCTCGGCGGGGAGCAACGGTTCCTGCTTCCCGCGGCGGATTTCCGCTTGAAAATCGAGCATTTTATCGGCGCTGCCCAACGCGAGTCGCGCTTGCCGGGCCGATTCTTTCGCCGTCTCGCTCGCTTTCACCGCCCGCGCTTCGGACTCCTTGGCCGCGGCTTCTTTGCTTTCGGCGATCCGCCGCTGATGCTCTTGATCCTCCCGGGCGTTTTCCGCGCGAATCAAACCCCACGTCGTTCCGACGATGCCCGCGAGCAGCGCCGCGAACACCGACCCCGCGGCGATCACGCGGCCCTTGTGCCTGCGAACCAGTTTCCGCAACCGGTAACCCGCGCTCGCCGGGCGGGCTTCCACGATCTCGTCGGCCAAGTACCGCTGGATGTCCCTCGCCAACCCGTTGGCACTCTCGTATCGGCGCGTGCGATCCTTCTCGAGCGCCTTGAGCACGACCCAGTCGAGTTCGCCGCGCATCAACTTCGACAGCTTCGCCGGCTCGGTGCCCCGGTTCGCCGCGACGTTCGGCAGCGCGTCGATGGTGCTGAGTTTCGCGCTCGGCCTCGGCGCTTCCACTTCGCGCACGATCCGCAGGATTTCCAGCAGCGCGGCTTTGCCGAGACTCTTCCGATCCACCGGGGTGGACCCGGTCAGTAGTTCGTAGAGCAGTACGCCGAGGGAATACACATCGCTGCGCGTGTCGATGTCCAAATTGTTCAGATTGGCCTGTTCGGGGGACATGTACTCTGGCGTGCCGACGACGGCGCCGAAGCCGGTCACCAGCGTCAGATCCGTGAGCGATTGTCCCGCCGCTTTCGCCACGCCGAAGTCGATGACCTTCGGCACCGGCCGGTCGTCGTACAGTGCCACGAGGACGTTATTCGGCTTGATATCGCGGTGGATGATCCCCTTTTGGTGGGCGTGTTGAATGGCGTTGCACACCGGCACGAACAATTCGAGGCGTTGCCGCGGGGTCAGCTTCCGCTCGTCGCAATACTGCGTGATCGGCACGCCCTTCACCAACTCCATCACGAAGAACGGCCGGCCGCTGTCGGTCGTTCCCGCGTCGAGCACCTTGGCGATGTTCGGGTGATCCATCATCGCCAGCGCTTGCCGCTCGGCCTCGAACCGCGCGAGGACCGCTTTCGAATCCATCCCCGCTTTGATGACCTTCACCGCGACCGCCCGTTTCACCGGTTCCGTCTGTTGGGCCATGTAAACACTGCCCATGCCCCCTTCCCCGATGGCTTCGATCAACTTGTATTTGCCCGCCAAGACGGCGCCGACGTGTTCGTCGCGGCCGGGCCGATCGACGGTGGCCCCGGCATCCCCTGCGATGTACGTACCGGTCTCAGCCCCGAAGGCACCGCTGCGGGTCAGGTTGCCCTCGTCGGGCGGCTGTTCCAAGAACCCACCCGCGGCGGCGTGGGCGATTAGCAAGCGCTCCACACGCGCCCGCTGATCCGAGTCCGGCGCGTTGGCGGACAGGTACTCGGCGCGGGCGCCGGCGTCGGGGATGTCGACGGCGGATTGGAATAGATCGCGGTCGCTCGGCATCGGTGACTCCCAAAGCGTTTGACCAGAATGCGAGATTTGTGATCGCTTCGCGCCGATGATTCTCAGATTTCCGAAAGTCGTTGAAATAGCCAGGCTTTGGCGAATGCCCATAGTCGGTCCGCCTGGCGTGGGGATATGCCCAACAGCGACGCCGATTCATCCCGCGTACGTCCGGCGAAAAACCTGAGTTGAACCAATCCGGCAGCCTCCGGATCCTCGGATGCGAACAGAGTCAAAGCTTCGTCGAGTGCGACATAATCGACCGGGGAACCGGCGATGTCGGAGAGCGGTTCTCGGGAACGTTCGCCGCCGCGTTTGTCCGCTTTTGCGGCGCGGGCGCGGTCCACGAGGATCCGCCGCATCGCCTGCGCCGCGGCGTGGAAATAGTGCCGGTCCGATTCCCACAACGCCTTGCCGTGGAGCTTCAAATAGGCCTCGTGGACGAGGGCCGTCGCCCCGAGCGACCACCCAGCCGGGTCGTCGGCGAGCCGGTGCTCGGCCAGCGCTCGGAGTTCGTCGTACACGGCTGCGATCGGGGTGTCGGCCATGGGGTGAGTGTAGCCGGAAAGTTCCACCATTGCGGAAGTCTCTCCGCTGGGCCATGATTCACCGTATGCACGAGTTGTTCGACCACACCGCCGACATCGGGTTGCGCATCCGCGCGGCGGACTTGAACACCCTCTTCGCCGAGGCGGGGGCGTGCCTGCTCGCGTGTATGGTCGATGAGCCCGGGGCCGTGCGACCGACCGAATCGCAAATACTCGCCATTGCGGGGACGGACCGGGAATACCTGTTGTTCGATTGGCTGCGGGAATTGCTGCACCGCTCCGACGAAGCGCGGATGCTGTGGTGTCGGTTCGAGGTCGCCGTGACGGCGACCGGATTGACTGCGACGATTTCGGGCGAACCTTTCGACCCTGTGCGGCATCTGCTCAGTCGGGAAGTGAAAGCGATCACCTACCACGGTTTGAAATTGGAAGAAACCGACGGCGGCTTCCTCGCGGAAGTCATCGTCGATATTTGATATGGGGATTCACCATGGCCAAAGGCATATACAGCGGGCCGCTCGAATCGATCGATGCGAACTCCTACCGGATTCCGAAGTCGTACCGCAGCGACATGCGCGTCGACGGGATCGTCTTCGCCAACGCGCGGCTCATGGAATCGATCCGCAACGACCAAGCCCTCGATCAAGTGGCGAACGTCGCCACGCTGCCGGGGATTCAGGTCGGCAGCTTCGCCATGCCGGACATCCACTGGGGCTACGGATTCTGCATCGGCGGCGTCTGCGCCACCGACCCGGCCGAGGGCGGCGTCATTTCCCCCGGCGGCGTCGGCTACGACATCAACTGCGGCGTTCGTTTGGTGAAGACGAATCTGTTCCTCGACGACGTGAAGCCGCATTTGCGCGAACTTATCAAGGCGCTCTTTTACAGTGTCCCCGCCGGCGTCGGGCGCAGCGGCAAGTATAAGTTTGACTCGAAAGAGACGCGCAAGCTCATGGGCGAGGGCGTGGCGTTCGCCATCGACCGCGATCTCGGCGTGCCCCAAGATTTACTGCACACCGAGGCCAACGGGCACATCGACGGCGGCGACCCCGAGCAAGTCAGCGATCACGCCGTGAAGCGCGGCAGCGATCAGTGCGGCACCCTGGGTAGCGGCAACCACTTCCTCGAAGTGCAGGTCGTCGATCAAGTCTGCGACGCGGAAGTCGCGGAAGCTTTCGGGCTGGAATTGAACCAAATTTGCGTGATGATCCACTCCGGATCGCGCGGCCTCGGGTACCAAGTCTGCGACGACGCGCTCGCCGCGTTTCGCGATGCGCCGGGCAAGTACGGCATCGTGCTGCCGGACCGCCAGTTGGCCTGCGCCCCGGTCGATTCTCCCGAAGGGAAGAAGTACATCGCCGCGATGCGGGCCGCCGCGAACTTCGGTTTCACGAACCGGCAGTTGCTCATGCAACAAACGCGCGAAGTCTTCGCCGGCGTCTTCGGTCGCCCGTGGACCGACCTCGGCATGGACCTGCTTTACGATGTCGCCCACAACATCGCGAAGCTCGAAGAGCATACGGTCGAAGGGAAGCTCAAGAAGGTCTGGGTCCACCGCAAGGGGGCCACGCGGGCCTTCCCGGCCGGGCACCCGGAGTTGCCGGCCGCGTTCCAAAAAACCGGTCAACCCGTGATTATCCCCGGCGACATGGGGCGGGCGTCGTGGGTCCTCGTGGGCCTGCCGGGCAGCATGGAACGCACTTTCGGCACGACCTGCCACGGGGCCGGACGCGCGATGAGCCGCACCGCCGCGGTGAAGGACGCTGTCGGCCGCCGGATCGACAAAGAGCTGGAAGCGCGCGGCGTGATCGCGATGAGCAGCAGCCGGCAGGGCTTGGCCGAAGAGCAACCGAAGGCGTACAAGAACGTCGATCACGTCGTGGAAGTAGTCCACGACGCGGGATTGAGCAAGAAGGTCGCCCGCATGCGGCCCATCGGCGTCATCAAGGGGTGACCCGCGACCCAAAACTCACTTCTCCACAATTATTCGTAACACACCCGGCGCGAATGGGAATAGAACGCTGATCGCCCCCCACGTTCGCCCGGGTGTTCCCTCCATGGCCCATCTCCTCGACCCGCCACCGACATTGGCGGAGCCGTGCCCCGTGCGGACAGCACTCGGCGATCCCGACACGGTCCGCAAAATTTTGACCAGTACCCGGATCTATCTCGGCAGAGTGAAAACTTACCCGACCCGGTCGGGACTGGAACGCGACGCCGAGGATTTTGCGGCCGAAGCGCAAGCCGCGGCGTTGGCCAAAGCGTCGAGTTTCGATCCCACGCGCAACGGCGGTGTCGCGGGTTGGATCCACGGGTTCGTCCGGAACATCGCCAAGCGAGCTTTCGCGAAAGTCCGAAAGCACCGGGCCGATCACTCGGTCGATGCGCTGCCGGATCGAACCGAGGCGGTGGAAGATCGATTCATCCGCGAGGCGGATCGAACCGCGGTCCGCAGGGCTCTCGGTTTGCTCGACCCGTTGAACCGGCAAATCCTCGAACTGACGTTCTTCGACGGGTTGAAGTCCGAGGAAGTCGCCGGCGTCGTCGGGCTGACGGCGGCGAACGTCCGCGTCAAACTCTACCGGGCCAAGAAGGAATTGTTCCAATTGTTGTCGCCGACCCTGCGCGGGGGGCCATCGTGAACGACCTCGACCGAATGACAGAAGCGTACCTCGCGGCACTGGACGCCGGCGATTTTCCGGCCCTCGACCGGATGTGGGAAGCCGCCACGTTCGATCCCGAACTCGAACGGGCCCTGTTCGAAATCGAAGCCGCCCTCGACGCCGACAACGCCGAGCGCGAAGAGCGGGCGGCGGCGCGGACCGTCGGTTCGGCGGTGGAAACGCATTTGAAAAGCGCAGCGATTGTCCGGCCGGACGGCGGTCCGATCACCGTCGGCGATGTGGCGCGGGAATTGTTCCGACACACGCCCGATGGATTGGCGGCGGAATCGCACGCGTTCAACGCCGCCTTGCAAAGCTCGTCGGAAGCGCTCCCGGACAACCTCGGACTATCGAAGCTCACCGCCTGGTTGGAGGCGCGGTTCGGTGCGGTCCCCGTCGAGTACCGGCCCGTCTTTCAGCGGGCGGCATTGAAGCTGGAACGCCGTCGAGCCTCGGCCGTGGAATATCAACTCGCCGCCCGCCGCGGGTCCAAACCGGAGGCGCCGAAGTGATCGCCGATGCCATCGCCCGCCTCCGGACGGAACTCGGATTGCCCGTCGACCCGGCTATGCGCGGGCCGGTGCCTTTGAATCGTTTCTTCCAAGAGTTCGGCCTCTCGCACGTCGCGCTGTCGGGGCTCAACTGCGGTCGCGTGATCGAACATTTGCAAGCCGAAGGCTCCACGGTCGAACCGTTCGATGATCCGGCGGAACCGCTCGCGGGCTTCTTGTATTTCGCCGGGCGGATCGGTCATGCGTTCGTGAACGCCGACGACATTCTGCCGAGGCGGCGCTTCAGCGCGGCGCACGAACTCGGCCACGCGGTCCTCCACCGGGAGAGCATGGGCCGCTACCGGGCCGATAGCCAGAAGACGATGCTCGAGACGGACGAAGCGACCGATGTTCTCGAACGCGAAGCCAATCGCTTCGCCGCGGAATTGTTGATGCCCGAGGCCGTGCTGCGGGCGCGGGCCGAAGAACTGAGATCCGAGCACGGCGTCTGCCCGCCCGGGGTACTGGCCTACCGGCTGGCGGCGGAACTGCTCGTGAGCCGCGAAGCGATCCGCTACCGCCTCAAAAACTTGGGGGTGACCGATGCGGAATGAGCCGAGCCCCTTTCTGAAGAAGTACGGGGCCGCGGCCGTCGGCGCCACCCCGCCGCAGCCGAACATCCCGTTGGTACCGGAGGGGGATGAGAAGTCCAAGCCGGCCGTCGAGCGCGCGGTGGAAATGGCCGAAGCGGACTGGGCGCCGGTTTCCGTAGCCGAGGCGCCGGCGCGGCCGGGCGAGTACCCCATCCGCTTCATCGACGGCTCTCACACGGGTCATCCGGTGCTGTGCGTGAAAACCGAACTCGGCTGGCCCATTCCCCTGTTGCTTTCGGAGGTCGGCGCCGTGGCCCTCCGCAGTGTCGGCCGGCGTTTCGAGCGCGAGTTCGCCGCCGTCGACCGCGTGCTCAGTTTCGTCGCCGATCCGTTTCCGTGGGAAGAGGTCGAAGCCTTCGCACACGACTTGGCCAACACGCCGGAATTGAAGCTCCGCATTTTGCCCGCGAATCTCCCGGACCTCACCGAGTTCAGCCCGTTCGACTACGAGGCGATGCGATCCCAAGCCCGCGTCCGCGCCGTCGAAGAGATGAAGAATCTGGAACGGTTGGCCCTGGCCGTGGACCGCGGTGTGCCGACGCTGGTCGACGGCCCGCTGAGCCGCGTCACCGGGAACCCCCCGGCCGATTCCCCGCTGCTCATCGGTATCGCCAAGATGCAAGAAGCCGCCTACTTGCACGACGCCGGCTGGCGGACGCTGTTGAACCTGCGACCCGGCCAACGCACGCCCGTGTTCAAGATTGCCGGGGTCGACGGCAAGAACGAAGGCCGGATCGCCGTCGCCACATGGTTCTTGAAACTCAGCGGCGGTTCGCAGCTCGCGCCGAACTGGGGCTACGTCCGCGCCGAGGTGCCTTGGGACCAGTTCGAAGTCCAGTTCCGCGGCGACTTCGGATTCGTCAACCGCCTCTCGCGCTGGTTGATCGACGCCCGCTGCCGCAGCCAAAGCTACGCCCGCATGCCCGTGTCCCTCGACCCGATCGTCCGCGCCGAAGATTGTCTCAAACCCTTGTTCACCCCCTTCCCCGTGTTGGCCAATCGGCTCTACCGGACGGCGGGGCTCTTTCGCGGAGGCGAGTTGTGAGCGAATCCCCCCGCGAGTCATTGGGCCGCGTGGCCTGCCCGGCCGAGCACGAGTCGACCAGCGGCGTGTTCTACTTTTGGGTCGATCGGGCCAAGAGCGTGGAGCGCACGCAGATCGTCGTCACCAAATCGACCGTCGGCACGCGGACCGTGTCGTTCGTCGGCATCGTCCAAGAGGTGTACCGCCGCAGCCGGCAGAAGGACATCGGCGAAGAGGCCGCGCGGTTCGACGGCCGCACCGGCGAGCAACCGCCATTCGAATCCGAAGGGGTCACCTTCGCCGAGGTGGCAATCTTGCGGACCGACCCGGTCGCCCACACGCCCCCCACCGAAGAGAGCGAAGTCTTTCTGGCGACGCCGGAGGAAGCGGCCAAAGGGTACGGGGTGGACCGCATGGGGCACAAACTCGCCGTGGGGTTGCTGCGGAACGGCGGCGAAGCGTTCGCCGGGACCGCGAGCGTCGATTTGGACTTCCTCTTGGGGAAAAACGGCGGGCACTTGAACGTCAACGGCATCGCCGGGCTGGGCACCAAATCGACACTGCTGCTGACGGTGAACTGGCTCTTGCTGCGGGAAGCGGCGAAACAGAAACGGGAGAAGCCCGGTGACGTCAAGCGATTGCAACTGGTGCCGGTGATCTTCAACGTGAAGAACTCCGACTTGTTCTTCATCGACCGCTGGAACACGGAGTTCCGCAAGAACGAATCGGCCAATCGCGGGGATTGGCGCGCGCTCGGTGTCGACGACCCGCGGCCGTTCGTGAAACCGCAATTCTTCGCACCCCAAGAGAGGGGTTTGACGACTCCGGTGGCGACCGGCGGCCGCAGCAGCGACGTGGCCCCGTACAGTTGGTCGCTGTCGGACATCATCGAAGGGGGCTTGTTCAAGTACCTGTTCGCGGGGGACGACCTCGGCAACGCCAACCTCGGCGGACTCGTCGGGGAAGTCGAAGAATACTTGACGGGCGGCTCCTCCGACGATCCGAAACTCAAAGTCGGCGGCGACGATTACCCGCAGACTTTTCAGGAAATGCTCGACTGGTTCAAACTGAACAAGAACGAGAAAGTCTTCTTCGGCGACTTCGTCTTGGCCACGAAAGGCAGCTTCTTCCGCCGATTGAAATACATCGTGATGGAGGGCAACGGGGTTCTGCGCCGCGAAGACAATAAAGGCCATCCGCTGAAGATCCCGCGGACGGGCATCGAGTCGCCGCTGGTCATCGATCTCAACGGTATCCACCGGACGCCGAGCTTGCAGCGGTTCGTCGTCGCGGCGGTCTTCCACCAGATCATGGCGACGCAGAGCGCGAAGCAAGTCATCGGGTTGAAGTACCTCATCACGCTCGACGAACTCAACCGCTTCGCGCCCAAAGATAGCTCCGACGCGATCACGCAACAATTGGAGACGGTCGCCGCCGAAGGTCGCAGCCAAGGGGTGATCCTGCTCGGAGCCCAGCAGCAGGCGAGCCTCGTGAAGCCGCGCGTGATCGAGAACGCCGCCGTGCGCGCCGTCGGCCGCTCGGGCACTCTCGAACTCAACCACGAAGTGTGGAAATTCCTCGGTCACTCAACCCGCAACGCGGCGTCGCAATTGCTGCCGGAAGAGAAACTGCTTTACCAGCCGAGCTTCCGCGAGCCGATGCTCGCGAAGATCCCCTTCCCGCCCTTCGCCCTGAGCGAAGGCGACGCCGAACCGGCCGAAGCCGGCGCCGCGGCCAAAACCTACACCGTGCCCGAACGGGACATTTTCTGAGGAGCGCCATGAAGATCATCCACACGGCCGACTGGCACCTGTGCGACGAACTGGGCCGCAACGACCGCACGGAGGACCTTGAAACTCGCGTCGAACGGGTCGCGGCGCTCTGCGTCGAACACGACGCCGAGTTGCTGCTGATCGCGGGCGATCTCTTCAGCGAGCAAGCCTCGGTGCCGAAAATGACCGCGGCGTTCCGACACTTGCACGAAGCGTTCCTACCATTCTTCGAACGCGGCGGCACGATCCTCGCGATCACGGGAAACCACGACCGCGACGTGCGCATCGACGCATTCTTGACTGGCATGAAGTTGGCCGTGCCGGTGAAGTCGGGAGCACACCTCGCCGGCGGCCGACTCTACCTAGCCAATGGACCTGCGGTGGTCGTACTGCCGGATCGCGGCGGACAACGCGTGCAGTTCGTTTTGGTGCCTTACCCGTTCGGCAGCCGATTCAATGTCTCGGCGGCCGACTTCCCGACCCCCGAAGCGGCTAACACGCGAGTCCAATCGATCATCGCCAACTGGATCCAGAAAAAATCCGGTGAGATCGACCTCACCCTGCCGACCGTCTTGATGGCCCATTTGCACGTTGTGGGCCACTCCCCCCACGCACCGTATTCCAAGTGGGATGCATCGAAAGATCACCAATTTCAATTCGGCGACCTCAACCCGATGTGGAGCTACGTTGCCCTCGGTCATATCCACTTGCCACAGATGCTTGGCGGCGCCGCACACGTGCGCTACTCCGGTAGTTTGGACCGTCTCGATTTCGGCGAGACGCACGACGAGCACGGCGTGCTGCTGCTGGAAATCCTCGGGGCGAACTCGGTCGATCCGGTGCGATTGCCGATTCCGCCGACGCCGTTCCACACGGTGGAACTGACGGACCCGACGCTCGACGACATCGCCGCGCTGACCGAAAAATACCCCGATCGCGAGACCGCGATCGTCCGCATTTTCATCAAAGGAATGGGCGAAGGGGCCAGTCGGGACGAAATCACCCGGCAACTCAAGCGGACCTTCCCGCGGTATCACGAGATCCGTTGGTGCGCAGAGGAATCGACCGCCGCGGCCCCAGCGCAGCGCTACGACTCCCGGGCCGGATTCGATTCCACGGTGCGGACGTTTTTGAGCGACCGGCTCGCCGGCGATGCCGATGCGGCCGCGGTCCTCGCCCTCGCCGAAACCTTCTTGACCGAATCGAGGACCGCATGATCCCCAAGCGCGTGACCGTCGAGAATTTCCTGAGTTTCAGCGACAAAACCGTGATCGAGTTCGCGGACGACGAGCCGCTCTGGGTGCTCGGCGGACCCAACGGCATCGGCAAGTCGGCCGTGTTCGACGCCATGACCTACTGCCTGTTCGCCCAGCACCGCGGCGGGGCCGACAACGCCGACTCGCTGATCCACCACGGGCGGGATCGCTTTGCCGTGAGCTTCGAATTCGAATTCGGCGGGGCCGATTACCGGATCAGCCGGACACGGTCGTCGACGGGGCCGAAGCAATCGGTCGAACGGATGACGGGCGGGCAATGGAAATGCGAGGACGGCGTCGACAGCGTCTCGGCCGTGAAAAACTGGGTCGTCGATACGATCGGATTGAACTTCGCGTCGTTCCAAGCGTCCGTGCTGCTCCGGCAAGGCGAAGCGGAGGCCATCCTCGTCGCCACGGGCAAAGAGCGCATGACGATCCTCAAGAGCGTGCTGGGCCTGGAGCGCTTCGAAGGATTGTCCGCGCGGATCGCGGAAGAATGGAAGGCCCGAAAGGGCGAACTGAAATCGCTCCAAGACAAACGGAACGCGATGGCCGAGGTCACGGCGGGGCAACTCCTCGATGCGGAAGCCGCCGAAGTTTCGGCCGCCCTTTTGAAAGAGCAGGCGGCGGAGGCCCGCGATACCGCCGCCGCGGGGTTGAACCAATCCGAAGTGTGGGTGACCGCAGAACCGATGCGAATCGCGTTGGAATGCAAGATCGCGGAAGCGACGGCGCGTTCCGCCGAGGCGGGGCGCATCCGCGCCGACTTCGCGGCGTACTCCGAACTGGCGGGCATTTTGCCGGACCTGCGCCCATTCGTCCCACTCCGGATCTCGTTGATCGACGCGGAACCGGCCTTGGAACGATTGAGAATTGCGACCTTGCGAGCCGAAGGGGAGAAGGCCCGCACGCACGCGGAAGCGACCGCGGCGGCGGAGCGGAAACTCGCGCTGCAGTCGGACTGCGGCCTCCACGAACGCGAAGCTGAGGCCGGGCGCCGGGCGCACGACGGGCAATCCAAGTTTCTGATCATGGCGGAGTCGGTGGCGACACTCGCCGCTCGGCACGCGGCATTCCCGGCGGACCTCGAGGGGGACACCGCGACGGCCGTCGCCGCCGACCCCGTCGCGGTGGAGGCGTTCACCCAAGCCCGAGTCGACAAAGACGGGTGCGACCGCGACTTGGCTCGCTGCCTGGAAGCGCGGGCCAAGTTCGACGACCTCACCATCGGGGTGAATTGCTCCGCCTGCGGGCAAGAAGTTACGGAGGAGCACGCCCGGAAGGAACGCGCGGCCGCCGAAGCCGGTGTGGCGACCATGCGCGCGCTCGGGGCGGAACGCGAACGCGCGTTGTCCGCGGCCAAGTCCTCGGCCGAGGAAAGCGGGGCGCGCCGCGCCAAACTCGAAGGCGAGGCCCGCGAATGCGCCGGGCTCGTCCGGGAGCTCGCGGGCAAACGCCTCGACCTCGAATCCTTCGGCGGCACTTCGGATGCGGGCCTGTTGAAAAATCGGATCGCCGGACTCGTGGAATCCACCGCGGCGTCCGAACGCGCGGCGGAGGCGGCGCGGGCCGGATTGGCAATGATCGACGTGCGGATCGCCGAGATCGCGGTCGAATCGGACCTCGCCGCGGCTCGGGCGAGCAACTCGGCCCGCGACTTCACCACCGCCGAGAAGGGCTTCGACGCCGACCGGGTCGGCCGGACCCTGCTGCTCGAACGGATCCCGGTCGGACGCCACGGCACGACCACAGCGGAACTGGCGGCGCTGGAGATCGACTTCGCCGGGCTTCTGCGCGGAAAGATCGTCGAAGTATTCGAAGACCTCCAGCGGGACGGTGCCCGCCGAGAAGAGTGGCAAGTTCAATCGCGCGAACTCGCCGCGCGGATCGACGCCATTCCCCCGGCGGCCCGGAGACCGATCCGCGACGCCGAACTCGCCCACGATGCGGCCAAGAAAGCGGCCCTGAACGCCGAGGCGAACTGGCAGACGGCGCGGGACATTTCGGCCGATCTCCAACGGCGAGGCCGCGCCTTCGCCGTGCTCGTGGCCGAGATTTCGGCGGCGGAATTCGCACTCAAAATTCACACGGCTTTGAACGGACTCCTGGGCAACGCCGGCCTGTTGCGCGAATTGGTCCGCATCGCCGAAGTGGAAATCGTCCGCTTCGCCACCGACACTTTGCACAAACTCAGCGAAGGCGACTTGGCGTTGGAACTCAGCCGCGAGCCCCGACGAGATGGCGAAGCGCTCGTCCTGTTGGTACGGCGGGCCGAATCTTCGGAACCGACGCCGGTGGCTTTTCTGTCGGGCAGCGAAAAATTCCGCGTGGCTCTCGCCCTCGCTCTCGGCATCGGCCAATTTGCCTCGGGCCAAACCCGTCCCCTCGAATGCGTCATCATCGACGAGGGATTCGGGTCGCTCGACAAAGAAGGCTTGCGCGCGGCCGCCGAAGAGCTCAACCGCCTCAAAAGGCACCTCAAGCGGATCATCCTCGTCAGCCACCAAGAAGAATTTACCGACCATTTCCCGGTCGTGATCCGACTGCAAAAAACCGAGGAGGGCGTCACGGCGACGACGGTGCGACGGTGATCCCGCGAACAATTTCCATTCGTCGGGAATAAAACCACTCTCTCCGGGTTCCCATTACTAAGGAGTTCCGCGGCATGACTGCGCCCCAACTCGGCGTGCGCGATCTGATCGATGCTCATTACGACGCGCTCTACCGCTACGCCTATCGGTTGGCGGGGAATTCCTCCGATGCCGAGGATTTGACGCAGGATGCCTTCGGCAAGGCGATTGCGCGGCTCGGACAGTTGCGAAATCCGGAGCGGGCCAAACCTTGGCTATTCCGGATTCTGCGGAACGGGTACCTTCACCGCATTCGGGACGAGCGGCGGAAGAAGTTGGTACCGCTCGAATCGATCGGCGATTTGGCTTCGGCCGCGCCCGATGCGCCGCCGGAGATCGACGCGGCGGCTTTGCAAGCGGCGCTCGACGAATTGGATGAAACGTTCCGGACGCCTTTAATCTTGTTCTATTTTGAAGATTTCAGTTACCGCGACATCGCCGAACAGATGGATTTGCCGATCGGTACCGTGATGTCGCGTTTGGCGCGGGCCAAAGGTTACTTGAAGGGCCGGCTCTCTTCCGGAATCGATCCGGAAGCGGTCCCGAAAGTCGCCTCGCCCGGTCAGTCGGAGGAGTCACCATGAATTGCAATCTCGCCCGCATACTTTTGGAATTTCCGGCCGCCGACTTGGCCGCGGACGACCGCGCCTCACTCGCCGGCCACGTCGCCTCTTGTCCGCACTGCGCCGCGATCTCGGCGGACGAAGCCGCTTTCCATGGAGCCCTCGCCAAAGCGATGCAATCGGTGCCGGTCCCGGCCGGCTTGCATTCCAAATTACTCCGCGAAGGGTTCGCACTCCGCGGAGCCCGTCACCGCCGGCAACTCTACCAATGGTCGGCCCTCGCGGCCGGATTGCTTTTGGCCATCGGCGTCGGGTTCAGCGGGTACTTGCGGAACCGCCCGACGATCGATACCGACGCCGTCGCCATCGCCGCCGAGCGCGATTGGGAATTCCGCGAGGCGCCCGTCCGCGAATGGTTGACGCAACAAGATCTGCCCGGGGATTTGCCCTACGACTTCGACTACCGCTATTACGCCTTCCACGGCAAAGGCGAACTGGCCGGCCGCGACGCCCCGGTGGTCGTGTTCCACGGCCGATTCACGAACGAATTCGGAACGGTCGAAACCCACACCGCTCGGGTGTACGTCGTGGAGGAGTCGCGGTTCAAACTCCTCCAATTGAAGGAAGCCCAAGCGAGCCTGGTCCGCGTGACCGTGAAATCCCATCCGACCCGACCCGACATCGCGTACGTCATCGTCTGCACCAGCGACACCCTCGAACCGTTTTTGAAGCGGCCCGACCCGCCGAAAGCGTGACGGCCGGATCGATCGCCGCCTAGAATTGTTCGGGCCCCGGATTCGCCGGGGCCCGTTCCATTCCCACGCGGAGATTCGGCGATGAAGATCGAGTTGATGTACTGCACGGCCTGAGGCTACTACAACAAAGCCCTCGGTCTGAGGGACACGTTGATGGACGCGCTCGGCAAACGGGTGACCGATTTCCAATTGGTACCGTCGCGCGGCGGCTGCTTCGAACTGACGGTGGACGGCAAATTGATCCACTCGAAGTTGAAGACGGGAGAGTTCCCCGACGAAGAAGTATTGGCCGCGAGGTTGGCGGCGATGCCGGTGATCTGAAGTCGAATACCGGATACACTGGCGCGGAGGGTTGTCCCTCCGCGTCGGTCGTTTAGCAGCTGCCGTGAGCGCTTCGGAACGGACTTATGAACTACGATCCTTTGCCCGAGTTTCGCCGCTGCCCCGCGACCGGACGCTGGGTCATCTTCGCGCCGGAGCGGGCCCGCCGGCCGATCATGCTGGCCCACACCGAGCCTCACCACCGCGACCGCGTGAAGCCCGGTACCGTCTGCCCGTTCTGCGAGGGGAACGAAAAACTGGCCGCCGACGAAGTCTACGCCGTGCGACCCGACGGTTCGGCGAAGGATTCGCCCGGATGGCAATTGCGGGTGATCCCGAACAAGTTCCCCGCGCTGCGCTCGGAAATGACTTCGACGCTTCCGCTGCTCGATCCGTTTTTCGAAGCCCGCCCGGGATTCGGGGCGCACGAAGTGGTCGTCCCGTGCCGCGAGCACGAACCGAACCCGGCGAATCTATCTCCCGATCAATACGCCGATCTCCTCGTGGCCTATAGAGAACGGATCCGGGCTTTTTCGGCGGATGCGCTCTGGCACTACGCGCAGGTCTTCCAAAACGTCGGGGCGGAAGCCGGGGCGTCGCTGGCCCACTTGCACGCGCAAATCATCGCGCTGCCGATGGTGCCCGACGCCGTGCGGTCGGAATGGGATTTCGCGAAAACGTACCACGGCGATCGCGGGCATTGCGTCTACTGCGACCTCATCGCCAAGGAGCGCACGGCCCGGTCGCGGGTCGTTTGCGAGACCGAACACTTCATCGCGGTCTGTCCGTTCGCCCCCCGTTTCGCCTACGAATTTTGGGTGATGCCGCGGTATCACGCCAGCCACTTCGAGATCACCGGCGACGCGGCGCTGAAAGAACTGGCGTTGTTGTTTCTCGATCTGCTCGCGGCCCTCGACCGAGTGCTCGACGAGCCGGCGTACAACGCCTACCTGCACACGAGCCCGCTGCGGGCGAAGTTGAACCCGCACTACCACTGGCACTGGGAAGTGATCCCGCGCACGGCCCGCGCCGCCGGATTCGAATGGGGCAGCGGTTGTTTCTTGAACGCCGTCCCCCCGGAGAAAGCCGCCTACGAACTGCGGCAGCGGTTGACATCGAATTTGCAGTCTTGAAAGAAACGGACACCCGTCGGGCAGGCGGAATTGAGTCGCGGGACGATCACCGGTACAATGCAAACTGTTAGAAGGAGATATCGCATGAGCATCGCCACTCCCCTTCCCGTCCGCAAAACCACGATCGACGATCTTCTCCGAATCCCCGAGAAAGCGGAATTGATCCGTGGAAGAATCGTGAAATCTATGGCAACAGGATTCCGCCCGAACATCGTCGCGGGACGAATTTTTCGCAGCCTGGCGGACTATTGCGATGTTCCCGGACGCGGTTTCGCCTTCACCGATATGATGGGCTTCGCCGTGCCGGTATTGTCATCGGGCCGGGAGTCCTTTTCACCGGATGCTTCGTACTATTCGGGCCCGGCGCCCGCGAAGCCGATGAAGTTTGTAGCGGCACCGCCCGATTTCGCCGTGGAAGTCCGGAGCGAAGGGGATTACGGCCTAGCAGCAGAACGGGAGATGGCCGCGAAGCGGGAGGACTACTTCGAAGCGGGCACGCGTGTCGTCTGGGACGTGGATCCGGACAGCGGCACGATCCGGAAATATTCGGCCGCCGATCCGACTCGGTTCGTCACATTTGCGACCGGAGAGTTCGCCGATGCGGAGCCCGCAGTACCGGGTTGGAATGTGTCTGTGGACTGGATCATGGCGTGAGTCGATTTCACCAATCCTCGTTGAACACGACCGTCGGTTTTGGCGGCACTTGGCCGATCAGTTTTAGCATCACCGCATAGTAGACGGCCTCGCCGAGGGCGTCGGTCTGCGACGCGGGCAAATCGGTCGTTTGGCCGAAGCCGCTCTGCGGAGTCGGTTGAAAGCCTTGGAGACCGAGTCCGACCGAACCCGACGCCTTCCACACCGCGGTATCATCCGGCTTCAACCGGATTTCGACGGTCCACTCGGCCCCTTCTTGCGTCGGCGAATAGACAATCGTGATCAACGCCGGTTTGTCCGCAGGCGCTTGCCCGAAGACGATCAAGTCTTTGCCGATGGCCGTGGCGATGCCGTCCGCGAAGCGCGAGCGGAGGCCGTTGGAAAGGCCCGTGACGGCCTGCGGCCCCAACATCGTCACCGAGACGGAGACGGCCGGAGTCTCGGGACCGCGCAGGGAATTGAGTAGCGCAACCATGCCCGCGCGCAGCTCGGGGTCGGCGTTCTGGTTGTTTTGCACCTGCGCGACCGGCTCGTCGTAAAGCTTGGCCAATAGCACCTTGGCTTCGTCGCGGTTGCGGGTGTTTCGTTCGTTCAGCAGGTAATCGCGCAGTCCGTGGGCGCCGGTGAATTTCTCGGTTTTCTCCTTGCCGAGGTTGTCGCGGGCGGCGGCGAAGGCTATGTCGTCTTGGATCATTCCGTCGGTGGCAAAGAAGAAGGCGAACGCCGCGGCCCCGATGGCCGTCCATATCAGCAGGCCGAGGATTCCGGTTTTCGACCGGCCGACGGCGCGGGCGCGGTCGGGCATCGAATCGATGCGCAAATCGGCTTCGGCGAGGTTGGCGGGGGCTTCGTCTTCGAACGCCATGTACCGGGCGACGGCCCCGGCTTCGTCGGACGCCAGGTGGGCGAACGGGCCGTCTTCGCGGTCGCGGACCCACGTGAGCGCGTGGTAGAAGTCGGCGACCTTTTCGGCGAAGACTTGATTCGGCACCGGCAGCGCAAATCGATCGAGTTCGGTGACGATGTGGATGTCCGGAGACCGCGGGACGAGCTTCGCCGATGGCAAGATGTTCGCGATGCGGAGCGTCTCGCCTTCGCCGATATAGGCGCGGTCGGCATCGAAGTAGAAAAAGTAGCCGGCGTAGTTGTCCGGAATCGCCACCTTGCGCCGGACGGCGAACCAAAGTAGCCAACCGCCGACCAAGACGCCGGCGGTCTGGAGCATGGCCATGGCCCAAGGGGCTTTGCTGGACGTGTACCCGATCCAAAGAAAGAGTGGGATTACGCAAATACCGACGAGCCCGGCCCAAAGTGGTCGTTTATCGGAGACCTCTTCGAATATCCCCGGCGCGCCCCGACCCCGGCCGCGGCGCACGTCGGCGAGGTACTTCTTCGCCTCGGGATCGAGCTGTGCGTAATCGAACGATTCGATCATCGTCGGTCTCCGGGAATCGTCAATCCGACAGTTTGTGCGGGATGAACCGGCTCGTGTTCTGCGTGATCAGGTTGCGATCTT
Source organism: Fimbriiglobus sp. (assembly GCA_043727575.1). GTDB lineage: Bacteria > Planctomycetota > Planctomycetia > Gemmatales > Gemmataceae > JALHQU01. Next base: position 47,996 of record JAYSYN010000244.1, on the reverse strand, counting down.
CGCGGATGCCGATGCCGCAGGCCCAGCCGTGGACGACCCAACTGCCGACGATCGGGTACATGCCGTCGTGCTCTTTCAGGTTCGCCAACTGCTGGTAGACGCAGACGGACGTGTCGTATGTTCCCGCCGTTTCTTGCTCGGCGACACCGTTGCGGACGACTTGGATGTTCGCGCCTTCACGCGCGTGGATTGGCTTCTTCACGTAGCTGCCGAAGCTCGGCGCCTCGAACCACGCCGGCAACAGAAACGGCGAATCGGGGTTCAACTGATAGAGCAGCGGCAAAATCGATTTGCACGAGAGAATCATCTTCCAAGGCGGTTCGATCCACTTCGTCCCCGAAGCGGGGACGTGTTGACCGAAGGTGTCTTTCGTCAGCCATTCCCACGGGTAGAGCTTGAAGATGTTCTGGATCACGCGGTTTTGCGGATCGGTGAACCGCTTCCGGGCCGTGTCGTAGCCGATGGCTTCGATATCGAGGTACGCGGTTTGAATCCCGGCTTGGATGGCCGTGTCGCGGAGGTATTCGACCGTGATGTAATCTTCGACGTTGCCTTCGATGGCCGCGAAGTGGATCGGGGCGGGGTCGAATGCTTTGGCCGCGGCCCACGCTTCGAGCAGCCGGTCGTGGATGCTGTTGAACTGGTCGCCGCGCTCGTCGGTCTCCTTCAGCCAATGCCATTGGGCTACGGACGCTTCGACCAAACCGGTCGGCGTATCGGCGTTGAATTCGAGCAACTTCGGCGGGCCGACGCCGTCGAATGCGAGATCGAAGCGCCCGTAAATCGAAGGCCAGTCTTCGTCCCAACTGCGGATCACAATTTCTTCGAATTCGGGCGGAATCAAAAACAGACCGAACATGCGGTTGTCGATGACGTGCTGTACGAGTTCGAGGCACATTTCCCACAAGCCGTAGGTCGCGCGTTCGATGCTATCGACTTCGAACTTCGAGAGGGTGTAACAGGCCGATTCATCCCAGTACGGCTCGCCGCCGAGGGTGTGAAAATGGAGTCCCAAGGCCTCGACTTTCCGCTGCCAATCGGCCCGGGGTTCGACCGCCATGCGGTGCATATCAGCTACCGCCGCCCGAGAAGGCCCGCCCGGCGGAACCGAAGCCGCCGGCCCGCGTGGTCGGCGAGTAGGCCGACGGTCGGCCCGACGCATTCCCCGCGTAAGCCGGGCTATGAATGAACAAGAACAGCGGCACCATCCCGTGGCGGTGATGCGTGCGGTCGTGCCCGGTGCGGTCCGCGGCTTGGTCGTCGGCTTTCTTTTCCATTTCGTCTTCCGGCGACGGCGCCAAGAAGTAGCCGGCGGTGAGGATGCCTGCCCCGAGCAGAACCAACCCGAATTCCCGACTCATACGGCTCATGGTGAAACCTCACCCGCGAAATGACACACGTTATTATTCTAGTAGATTAGCACGCCGGTCGACGCGGGGGAACTCGGAATGTCCGGAAACCCGGCGGCGATTTGAAATGTATTTGTTTAGCGCTTGCACGCGGTGCGAGCGACTGGTAGATTCCGATCTCGCCCTATCTGACGGATCCTTTCTTCCCGTTTTGGTCGAGGTACTTCTCATGCGTCCCGTCTCACCCCGACGGTCGGCGTTCACGCTGATCGAACTTCTGGTCGTGATTGCGATCATCGCCATCCTCATTGGCCTGCTATTGCCGGCGGTCCAGAAAGTGCGCGAAGCCGCCGCGCGGATGAAGTGCAGCAACAATCTCAAGCAGCTCGGGTTGGGGTGCCACAATTACCACGACACGAACGGTGCACTGCCGCCCGCCGTGCAGGTTTACAACCCGGGTGCACCGGGTACGGCGAACGTGCTGAGCGTCTACCGGACCCCCGGCTTCGGGCCGAACTGGGTCGTTCTCGTCCTCCCGCAAATCGAACAGGGGAATCTATACAACCAGTTTGCCACGGACATCAACAATTTCATGCCGTCGAATGGGACCAACCAAAACTGGCGGAACATCCGCGGTACGAAAGTCCCCAGCATGCTCTGCCCGAGCGACACCGGGAGCGAGATTGCTTTCGCGCTCAACGGCGGCAACTGGGCGCGGGGCAATTATGGGGCGAATGCCGGGGGCGGGTTCATCAACTGGAGCATCGGGAGTTCCGGACAAGACGGTTTCCGGGGCGGGGTCATGGGTGTCAACTGGGGTGCCAGATTCACCGACATCACCGACGGGACGTCGAACACGGTGATGATCAACGAACTCCGAATCGGGCTGACCTCGAGCGACCGACGCGGCGCTTGGGCGATGGGGGTCGGCGGTTCGAGTTTGACCGGAGCCGTCGGATTCGGGGATTGCGCCGCCCCGAACGACGCCAACGAATACTCGGACGATATCGAAAACTGCAACGACATCCGTACGTCGATGGGCGTGGGCAACAGCGGCCTCGGGAAGCTCAAGATGGGGTGTTCGAACGACAACCTGCCGAACAACTGGCCGAACTGGCAAGCCGATGCCCGCAGCCGGCACATCGGCGGGGTGAACGCTTGCATGAGCGATGGGAGCGTGCGTTTCGTACGCGACTCGGTCACCCCGGCCGCGTGGCACTGGGCCAACTGTCGCAACGACGGCGTCGCGGGATTTCCTTTGGACTGAGCATCCATTGGAGGCATCCGCGCGGCTTCCGGCGAACGCGCGGATGGCCTTCAAAATTGATCGCCGAGGTCCGCACCCGTGATGTCGGCAGTCGCAGGGCGTTGCAATTCTTCCAATTCTTCCAATTCATCCAAATTCGTAAAGGTCCCCGCCATGTCCAAAATCTCGCGTCGGAGATCGGCGTTCACGCTGATCGAACTGCTGGTGGTGATCGCCATCATCGCCATACTTATCGGCCTTCTGCTGCCCGCGGTCCAGAAGGTCCGTGAAGCCGCCGCGCGGATGAGCTGCACGAACAACTTGAAACAGTTGGCGCTGGGCAGCCACGCTTACCACGATGCGAATGGACGGATGCCGATCGACGACGACTATGGTGGTCAGAATCCGACCGGAAAGCCGCTCACGGTCTTTTCCGCCCTTTTGCCGTACATCGAACAGGGGAATCAGTCGCCGGCAGCGGTCAAACCGATCAAGACTTTTCTCTGCCCGAGCCGGCGTCCGGGAGCCACGGGCGCATTCGACGATTATGGCGCCGTACACCACGTCGATTGGGGTTTCCGCAGCGGGGCTTCGGGGTGGTACACCATTCTCGGTGGGCCTTACTTGGCGAGCGGACCAAATCACCGGTCGCCGACCATCGTCGGCATCACCGACGGGACTTCCAACACCCTGTTCTTGGGGCACAAGGGCGTCGCCCCGAAGTATTACAACGGCGGCAGTCCGGCGGCGTACGGTCAGACGCGCACAGACTTCAACTGGGCCTGCTGGGATGGCGGCAGCACGGTCGGCGATCACTGGGAACACAAACGGCAACCGGGTTTTGTGGTGCCCGATAACTACGACCCGGAAAACATGCAGTACTACATGAGCACCCCGCACACCAACACGATGCCCTGCGCGAATGCGGACGGCTCGGTCCGCGGCGTGCGCGTCGGTGTGGACGCCGAAATGCTATTCCGACTCTGGACCTATAACGACGGCTTGGTCGTCGCCCTCCCCGACTGAACGCATCCGTCCCCAGGAGCCCGCGATGACCCGGAACGTATTCCCGCGTAGCTGTGCCGTGGCACTCGGGCTCGCGCTGCTGTTGCCCGCGGCCGGGTGCGGCACGCGGGACCAAGAACAGCCGAATCTGCCGCCCATCGGCACTCCCCCGCCACCGCCGGGGGCGATGCAAAAGCAGAAAGGTCCAACCGCACTTCCGGACGCTTCGCCCAAAGTCCTACCGCCGAAGTGAGCGAACTAGAAATCGTTGTTGAAGGTGTTGCCGTCGTTGCGGCTGTGGAGCAAGAACCAGGTCCGCTGACCGACGGAGTTGCGGATGAACCGGACGCTGCCGTCCGAGAAGGCCGTCATCACACCGCCGGTGTGCCGGCTTTTTGCCGTGACCTGCCAACTGCCGCAGCCGCTGCACGAACCCATCCCGATGTCCGGGCGGTCGTCGGAACCGAGGATGTCGTCGCACCCGGAGCACGAGAAGTTCGGCGTCGGCGTGTCGTCCCGACCGCTGCCGGCGCTGATGCTCGCGCCCGCTTGACCCATGGCCCACGTGCCGCGGATATCGTTCTGGCTCGGCCCGATCCGCAGTTCGTCCACCAACACGGTGTTCGACGTGCCGTCGGTGATCGACAGTAGTGTGATCCCACGATTCACCGGCATGACGCCACCGCCGGGATACGGTGTTGCGTTGTAGCCGAAGACGCCGGAGAAGGTCGGGCTGTTATCCCCCATTACGCCGCCGCTAGACGCGATCGCCGCGTCATTCCCGCCCAGCCAGAACATTCCCGGGCCGGCGTTGGCGCCGTAATTCCCCCGCGCCCACGTGCCGACCCGGGTGCTCGGCGTGTCACCGCCGGTGTCCGATGGGCAACGATACGCTTTGAGCGCCGTCGCCGCGAGTGACCGCCAGCTCGAATCCCCGTTCACCGGATAGTTCTGCACGCTGGCGCTCACGGCGTTGTACAAATTCCCCTGTTCCAAGTACGGCAGGATGAGCACCGCCCAGTTCGGGCCGAAGTTCTGGTTGAAGTCGGCCGGGTTGGTGACGTTGCGGTGCATGAGCACCGACGGCGGCAGCGTGCCGAGGTTGTCGTGGTGGGCGTGGCAGGCGATACCGATCTGCTTCTGATTATTGCTGCAGCTCATCCGCGCGGCGGCCTCGCGCACTTTCTGCACCGCGGGTAGCAGCAGGCCGATGAGGATGGCGATGATCGCTATGACAACCAGTAATTCGATCAGCGTGAACGCCGATCGCGCGGAGCGGGGTACGAGACGCATGGAGAACTCCGGGCAGAGAAACGGAGGAGCGGACGGGGGCGGTGGGAGATCGTACCATCGAGCCCGCGCGAACGCTTCCGGAAAATCGGCGGTGAAGTCCGGGCGAGCACTTCTATAAAATTTCTATGACCGTCGCTCAGCTCACCATCCTCGGCGTCGGATTGCTCGGCGGTTCCGTCGGCCTCGCGGCCAAAGCGCGCGGCGCTGCCCTGCGCGTCAGGGGCGTCGGTCGGGACGAACGCAACCTCGCCCGCGCTTTGAGTTCCGGCGCCATCGATTCGTTCTCCACCGATGTGACCGAAGCCGTGGCCGACGCGGACATCGTCGTCATCTGCACGCCGGTGGATCGCATCGCCGACGATGTGCTGGCCGTGGCGAAAGCCGCGCCGCCGCACTGCCTCATCACCGATGTCGGCAGTACGAAGGGGAATATCCTCGCGGCCCTCGCCGGGAAATTGAGCGCGACCGGCCCGACATTCGTCCCCGCGCATCCGTTGGCCGGTTCCGAAAAGCGCGGCAGCTCGAATGCCAGTGCCGATCTGTTCGACGACCGCCTGGTCATCACGACCCCCACGGCGGACACCGATGGCGAAGCGACCGCGGCCGTGGAATTTTTCTGGCGACAACTCGGCGCCCGCGTCCTGCGGATGACGCCCGAAGAACACGACCGTGCCCTGGCCTTCACGAGCCATTTGCCCCACGCCGTGGCCAGTGCGCTCGCCGCCGTCACGCCGACCGGATGGTTGAACCTCACGGCCGGGGGCTTTCGGGATAGCACGCGCATCGCCGCGGGCGACCCGGACTTGTGGGCCGCGATCTTCGAGGCCAACGGCCCGGCGGTCCTCGGGGCCATCGATCAATTTCTACTGCGGATTCGGGACTTTCGGCGGATCGTCGCGGAAGGCGATCGCGCCGCGTTGATCCGCTGGTTGGCCGAAGGGAAGAGGGTGCGCGATGCTCTGGGAAGTTGAAATCGTTCCGCTGGGCCACGACGGCGAGCGCGATCGGGTGCGCGCCGAATTCGATCTGATCACGCACTCCAACCGCGGCGGCGACTACGTCGCGCGATCCGCTCGCGGTTTCCTGTTAGAAAGTGAAGGGCTGACTCGATCCGATGCGCAGAAGTTAACGGATGTTCTCTTGGTCGATGCCATCGTCGAAACGGGGGCGGTGCGCGAACTCGGGGCGATGCTCGATTCACCGGTGTACACCGTGCTTTTCAAACCGGGTGTGATGGACCCGACCGCCGAGAGCGTGTCGAAGGCCGCCTCCGATTTGAAAGTGCCCCTGAGCGCCGTGCGGACGTTCCGCCGCTACTACGGACGCGACGGGATCGGTTCGACGGAGCGCGAGACGCTCCTCCGCAAGGTGCTGGCCAACGACGCGATCGAACAAGTGGTGGTCGGCCCGGTGCACGCGTCGCACCTCGCTCTCGGCCAACCGCGCGACTTCCGACTGATGCCGGTGCCACTCGCCGACCTCGACGATGCGGGGTTGATGCACGTCAGCAAGTCGGGAACGCTCGCGCTGACCCTCGAAGAAATGCGGACGATCCGAGATCACTTCGTCAGTCAAGGTCGGGCTCCGACCGACATCGAACTCGAGAGCATCGCCCAAACTTGGAGCGAACACTGTTCGCACAAGACACTCAAAGGCGAAGTGCAATACAGCGAGACGATCGGCGGAGTGACAACCCACCGTCACTACAAAAACCTGCTGAAAGAGACGATCTTCGGGGCGACGCAGACCATCCGAACCTGCCTCGGAGCCGACGATTGGTGCGTCAGCGTCTTTTCGGACAACGCTGGCATCGTGAAGTTCCACCCCGACTTTCACCTCTGCTTCAAGGTGGAAACGCACAATCGGCCGAGCGCCATCGAACCCTACGGCGGGGCCAACACCGGCCTCGGCGGCGTCATCCGCGATGTCCTCGGCACCGGCCTCGGCGGCAAACCCGTCTGCAATACCGACGTTTTCTGCTTCGCCCGACCCGACTTCCCCATCGAGAGACTGCCGGCGGGAGTGCTCCATCCCCGTCGCACCATGAGTGGCGTCGTCGCCGGCGTCCGCGACTACGGCAATCGCATGGGCATCCCCACGGTCAACGGGGCCATCGTGTTCGAGGATCGCTACCTCGCCAACCCGCTCGTCTTCTGCGGCACCGTCGGGCTGATCCCCGTCGGCATGGAATTCAAAGAGGTGCTGCCGGGGGATTTGATCGTCGCCGTCGGCGGGCGCACCGGGCGCGACGGCATCCACGGCGCGACGTTTTCGAGCGAAGGATTGCACGACGAATCGGAGAAAGTCAGCGGCGGGGCCGTGCAGATCGGCAACGCGATCACCGAGAAGAAAGTCCTCGACGTCATCCTGCAAGCCCGCGACCTCGGTTTGTATACGGCCATCACCGACTGCGGCGCCGGCGGGTTCAGCAGCGCCGTCGGCGAGATGGGGGCCGAACTCGGCGCGACGGTCAATCTCGACGCCGCACCCCTGAAATACGAAGGGCTCAGCTACACCGAGATCTGGATTTCCGAATCGCAGGAGCGGATGGTGGTGTCCGTGCGCCCCGAGAAATGGCCCGCATTGAAGGCGCTCTGCGAAGCGGAAGATGTCGAAGCCGCGTGCCTCGGGACGTTCGAAGCGAGTGGCCGGTTGATCCTCAAATTCCGCGGGCAGACCGTCGGCAACGTCGACATGCACTTCCTCCACGACGGCCGGCCGAAGATCGTGTTGCAAGCCGAGTGGCAAGCCGTTGTCACCGAACCGGTGGCCCTGCCGAAATTCATCTCGCAAGAGATGCTGCTGGAGATTCTGGAGATGCCATCGGTGGCCTCGAAGGAATCGGTGATCCGGCAGTACGACCACGAAGTGCAAGGCGGCAGCGTGATCAAACCGCTGACGGGCGTCCGCAACGACGGCCCCAGCGACGCGGCCGTGGTGATGCCGGTGCTCGGTTCGATGATGGGCTTCGCGGTGGGCAACGGCATCAACCCGCGCTACGCCGACCTCGATCCGTACGCGGGTGCGGCCGCGGCGATCGACGAAGCGCTGCGCAACGTCGTCGCGGTCGGCGGCGATCCGAGCCGCACCGCGATCCTCGACAACTTCTGTTGGGGCAACGTCACCGAACCGGCGATGCTCGGGGCGCTCGTCCGCACGGCCGAGGCCTGCCGGGATGTCGCCCTCGCCTTCGGCACGCCGTTCATCTCGGGCAAGGACAGTTTGAACAACAGCTTCGTCGCCAAAGACGGCACGAAGATTTCGATCCCGCACACGCTGCTGATTTCGTCGCTGGCGGTGGTGCCCGATGTCCGTCACTGCATCACGATGGATTTCAAATCGCCGGGGAACGACGTCTACGTACTCGGGAATACGAATGACGAACTCGGCGGTTCGCACCTCCATGAACTGCTGAAATTACAAGGCGGAGTGCCTCCTGCGGTGGATCTGGCACTTGCCCCGAAGATCTTCACCGCCCTGCACGCTGCGATCCGGGCAGGGCTGATCCGGGCGTGCCACGATTGCAGCGAAGGGGGCTTGGCGGTGACGCTCGCGGAGATGGCCTTCGCCGGGGAAGTCGGCGCCGATGTCACCGGGTTGTCAGTGCTGCCGGGGGCGGCGGGGTTGCCGGACGGCACGAAGCTCTTTAGCGAATCGGCAACGCGCTTCGTGATCGAAGCGATCCCCGACAACGCCGGGGCACTCGAGCGCATTTTTGCCGGACTGCCCTTCGCGAAGGTGGGAATCACCGTGAAGGAACAACGCCTGCGCATTGCCGATGCGAACGGGGAATGGCTCATCTGGACAAAGCTGAGCGAATTGAAAGAAGCTTGGCAAGCGCCGCTGCGGGGGTGAAAGTGCCCTTCTGTTCTTCGCCCCAACAGGGCCGACTTTTACAGCCCAGGGCGGAAGCCCTGGGGACCGCGGATAAGAATCTTCCGCCCCGAAGGGGCCGGCTTACCACACAAACGAAGCCGGCCCCTTCGGGGCAAATAAGAAACAGGACCGGTAGGAAAAATCGAAATCCGCTCTAACGAAATGCAGCGACCACTGTTTCCTGCACGTGGCGGTCGTTCATCATGAATGTGTGCCAGACTGGGAAGAGCAGCGGTTCATCCCCGTCGCCGAGTGGCACTTCATCGTCGGCGACGATTCCGTCGTTCCGGTCATCGCCGAACGGGGACCATCGCCCGCACGGCCCGGCGGTTCCCGCGATCAACGTGTACGGCACACGGGGGATCGGAATCGCGGCGTATAGATCGGGATGAGCCAGCAACGAGCCGCAATCGCCCGTCAGCCAACGGAACGCGAAAAACTTCCAAGCGCGCCGGCCCAATCGCGGAGGGCGATTGGGCGTCCCGAGCATGACGAGCCGTCGGACACGGAGGGTGTACCTCGGGGATCGCCATCCGCAGTAGAAGCCCGCCGAGCGAATGGCCGATGAGCCCGACCGGTTCACCCGCAAGGGTTTCGAGCCGAGCCGTCAATCGGCGGACGATCCGAGGCAGAGATTCAAAGGTCGGCGAATAGCCGAAGAATTGGGTGCGGTGCCCCTCGCGCCGGAAAGCCGCGGCCATCATAAACAGCGAAACAGGAGTGCGGCCCAAGCCGTGGACGAGCAGAATATCCATGGGGCTAACTATCGTAATACAGCGCAAATTCATACGGATGCGGCCGCATCCGTACCGCCGTGACTTCCTCCGTACGCTTGTACCGCACCCAAGTTTCGATCACATCCTCCGTGAAGACGCCGCCGTGCAATAAGAACTCGTGGTCCTTCTCGAGGGCCACGAGAGCATCGTCCAAGGTCGCGGGGGTGCTGGGCACGTCCTTCAATTCTTCCGGTTGCAGGTCGTAGATGTCTTTGTCGAGCGGTTCGCCTGGGTCGATCTTGTTGCGCATGCCGTCGAGCATGGCCATGAGCATCGCGGCGAAAGCGAGGTAGGGGTTCGCCGCGCCGTCGGGCAATCGGTACTCGATGCGCTTCGATTTCGGCCGGCTCGAATAGACCGGGATGCGGATCGCTGCGGAGCGGTTGCGCTGGCTGTAGGCCAGGCTCGTCGGCGCTTCGAAACCGGGGACCAATCGCTTGTAGCTGTTCGTCGTCGGGTTCGTGATCGCGCAGAGCGCCCGGGCGTGTTTCAAAATCCCGCCGATGGCGTAGCGGGCCGCGTCGGACAGTCCCGAGTATCCCGAGCCGGCGAAGAGGTTGGTGCCGTTTTTCCACAGGGATGAGTGGATGTGCATGCCGCTTCCGAACTCGTCGAACAAGGGCTTCGGCATGAAGGTCGCGGTCTTGCCGTGCCGGCGGGCCACGTTCTTCACCACGTATTTGTACTTCAACACGTTGTCGGCCATGGCAACGAGATCGCTGTAGCGGATGTCGATGGCGCACTGCCCGCCGCTGGCTTTCTCGTGGTGGTGGCTTTCGACCGTCATGCCGATGCCGCCCATCGCGAGCATCATTTCGGTGCGCAGGTCGTTCATCGAATCGGCGGGCGTGCAGGGGAAGTAGCCCTGCCCCTTCGGGATTTTATACCCGAGGTTCGGCTTCTCGTCGCGCCCCGTGTTCCACACGGCTTCGTTGCTGTCGACGTAGTAGAACGCGCTGTGGCTCGTTTGGTCGTACTTCACGTCGTCGAAGACGAAGAACTCGAGCGACGGGCCGAACTGCGCCGTGTCGGCCAGCCCCGTCGATTTCATGTAGTTGACCGACTTGCGGGCGACGTTGCGCGGGTCCTTCGAGTAGTCTTCGCGGGTACTAGGATCTTGGATATTGCACAAGATACCGAGGGTGATTTCGCGCGCGAAGGGGTCGAGGAAGAGCGTCTCGGGTTGCGGCACCACGAGCATGTCCGACTCATTGATCTTCTGCCAGCCGCGCAGACCGGAGCCGTCGAAGCCGATGCCTTCTTCGAAGGTTTCTTCGGTGATCATCTCGGCCGGGACGGTGAAGTGCTTCCAGAGACCGGGGAAGTCCATGAAGCGCAGATCGACGGCACGCACTTCTTTTTCGCGCAGTAGCGCCAAGACTTCACGCGGGGTCACGGGCATCCCTCTCGGATGATACGATCGATTTGACGGGCGGGTGGGAAGAGGCAGACCCCGCGACTCCAACAGTATAGCGAACCCCGGGAAACTGTCTGTTTTCCCATGCGATCAAACCACCTGATACTTTTCACCCCACCGGCAACGCCTTCCCTTTCGCATGCAGCAGTCGGCCCAATTGATCCGCCGACAAACGCGGGTCGTCGAGCAATAGGCCCCCCATTTCGGTGAGGATGTAGCCTTCGAGGTCGTCTTCGGTCCAGCCTTCGGCGATCAATTTCGCCCGGATCGATTCGAGCGCGCCGTCCCTCAGTTTGTCGGTCTGGCGAGATATCGTCCCTTCGTGGACGCCGAGCAGCGCGGCCACGTCGCGCTGACTCATGCGGTAGCGCCAACGCAGACCTAGAAGCAGGCGTTCGCCGTCGGCCATGCCGCCGAGCCACTCGCGCGCGGCGGTGCAGAAGGCTTCGTGCCAGCGCGTCTCGGTCTTGGTCTTCGACGGCAGTTCCATCGCCAAGTCGTCGTCCGGCAGCGCGGTGGCGCCGGGGTGCTTGCGCAGCTTCGACAAATGCCAGTTTTGAAAGACGCGGATCAACCAGGGGGCGAGCGGCCGTTGGCCGTCGTAACGCAACAGCGTCGGCGTCCGTCCCTCGGCATCGGGAACGATCAAGTGGCTCCAGAACTCGGCGACGGCGCTCTCCTGCTTCTCATCGTCGCGCGGATACAACCGGCACGCCCGGGCCCGCAAGGCATCGAGCAAAAGACAATCGCTGCGACCGGTACGGGTGTTGAACAAGATTTCCCAAGCGGCGTCGAGGCCTTCGGCGCAACCGCAGGTGACGAACCAATCGAAAGCGTACAAGCTTTCTAGAAAAGCCCCCCAAGCGATGGCAGGCCCTTCGACCTTGGCGTCGTAGGTGCTGTAGGCCCGTTCCAGATGAGCGCGGTACGCGGCTTCGGGAAACGTCAGCGACGGGTATTGGATGCGCCCGTGGCGATAGAGCGCCGCGATGCGCGCCGAGTCCCGGGTCGTGCAAACGGCGGATGGGAACGGGGCGGTCGCGGTGTCGGGCATAGTTCCGTGCCGAGGCTGAGTCACTGCGGTGTGAAGACCACAATTTGCAAATACGACGGTGGCATCGGCCCTTTCTCGATCACCGGCGACGGGCCTTGTCCCATCCCGAGCGGCGTGACCTTTCGGGAGGATACCAACCCCGTTTTGAAGGCTTTCTGGCCCTTCAAAAACTCGACGACCGTCTCCGATTGCTTCTTCGTCAGTTCCCCGGCCGAGGAGGGCGTTTGGCCGACGTGGCCCGGATCGCAGAGCGCTGCGACGACCACATCGGCCTTGTCGTTCCGCAACCCCTTCAACCACGCCGCCACTTGACCCAAGTGATCTTTGCCGCTCTCGGTCAAAATCGCCGTGTCGCTTTCGAAGAGATCCGCGGTGCTGTAAGTCACGAGTTCCCGGCGCTGGTCGGGCCGAACCAAGATTGCCGCGGCGTCGGTGACGTAACTCCGGATCAACGGCATCTTCTGCACCGCGTCCGTCCCCTGCTTCACGCTCTTCAGCGTCTCGCGGCCGTCCTTCACGAATTTATCGACGTCCGCGGACTTCTCTTCGACGGTGCCGACGGCGGAATCGGCCCGGCGGATCATCTTGCGAGAATCCCCCGCGAGGCCGGTCATTTCGGTGTAAAGTTTGTCGTCTTGGAGCAACTTGGACAGCGTGCCGTTGCCGGTGCGGACTTCCTTCAACAGCAGCTTGGCTTCGTCGGCAGTGTCGCCGATCTTGGCCGCAGCCATCGCGATGTCGGGCGTTTCTTTGGGCGTCAACCGGCCGTCCGTCAGCGGCCCGGTCTTCGGATTTCCCGGTTGGATCGAGATCACCTTCGCCCCGAGCAATCCGGTGGAATGCACCTGGGCACTGGCGTCGGCGTAGAGGCGGGACGAATATTTGGCGTCGATTTGCATCCGCACCGTCACGGCCGCGCCGTCGCCATCGTGATCCGGATACTCGATGGCGACGATCTTCCCGGCATCCACGCCGCGGATACGGACCGGCGTCCCGGGGGCGAGGTCGTGCGCTTCGGGGAACGCGACCGTGACTTCGGCGGTCTCGGCCCAAAGGCCGTTCTTATTCGCCGCCCGCATGAGGCTGTAGCCGGCGCAGGCCAGCAGTGCGACGACCGTCGACCCCAGCAAAATCGCTTTCCAGCGCGACAGCGTTTGCGACACGGCGGAGGCCCTTCCGAAGTTCCCATTCTCACCGGGATAGTATACCCGCCATACAACAGGAGAGCGGAGATACTCAAATTCTGTGTCCCGCTTTTCGGTGGGACGCCGCGAGGGATACCCGATGGCGAAGTGGATACCGGTATTGGCGATCGCATTGGCCGGCCTCGCGCCGAATCGGGCGCACGCGTGGGGCAAGGAAGGGCACGAGGTCGTCGGGGCGATCGCCGAGAAGCATTTGAATAAACAAGCCCGCGACGCGATCGGCGAATTGCTGAAAGACCACCAATTCAAAAACCTCGCCGATACCAAACTCGTCAACTGGGCCGATGCGATCCGTGGGAGCTCCGTCTACAAAGACAAATACCCGAAGGCGCCGCAGTGGCACTACGTCGACATCGACATCGAGTCCGATGTCGCCAAGATCGACGTCGCGAAATCGTTCGCCGACACCGACTGCGTCTATTCTGCGCTCCTCAAATTCCGGGCCATCGTGACCGATCCGAAGAAGCCGCTCCAAGAGCGTCGGGAGGCGCTCTTCTTCATCGCCCACTTCGTCGGCGACTTCCACCAGCCGCTGCACTGCGCCGAGCGCAACAAAGACAAAGGCGGCAACCTCGTCAAGGTGTTCGTGAAGGCCGGGGACAAAGACGCGCCGAATCTCCACAAGGTTTGGGATTCGGTCGTCGTCGCCCGGGCGATGGGCGCACTGTCGAGCGAGGACTACGCCGCGCGGTTGATCGGCCGACTCGACGCCGAGAAAACCGAGGTCCACCAAAAGGGGACGCTCGAAGAATGGATTGTGGAAAGCCACAAACTCGCGCGGGCGAAAGTTTACCAAGACAAAGGCGAAGCGCTGGAGGCCGAGGGGCACACCCTCTCCGAGGACTACCTGAAGGAGGGGGCCGAGGTCGCGGAACTCCAACTGATCCGCGGCGGGCTCCGGCTGGCGAAATTCCTCAACGACGCCTTCGCGGACGACGAGGAGCGGGAAGCCGAGGGTGAAGTGAAAAATGATTCCAGCGCCATTCCACACAGCCTTCCGTGGAACCATTGCAAAAAGCTGGAATCGTCCCGGCACGGTATGCCCAGCATCGAGTTGTGGCGAATCCGGTCGGCTTATTGAGACTGTCGGAGGTCTCTTCGTAGGGCGGGTGTAGTCTTCGGAACCCGCCGCAGGGACGGAGTGCGCTCCGCTGTTTCCGTCGAGTTGCCTAACTTCCGGCGGCGGGGTGCGAAGATTCCACCCGCCCTACCAAGAAGTGTTTCGCGATTCACCGAGGGGTAAGACACGTAATTGCGTTGGTCTTTTGAGAATACCTGAAGCGCCGACGTATTTCAATGAATGTGGTAATAAACACAAGGGGGTCTAGAGCTTTCGGTCGACACGGATAATCAATTTCCTCCCACTCAAGCATTTCAAAACCTTCACCATCCGAAGTCATCGTTAAGTTCAGGGCATGTTGAGAGTAAAGTAGATTCGGTGGTTGACCGCACCAAAGCGATGGGAAGCATTCGTTTCGATGCCAGTTCCAGCATGGTTTGGATTTCGCAAAAGTGATCTGCGTGTATATGTCTTCAGATGACAATAAAAATTGCATCATTCTTCCTACCTCTCTCTCAGTCGTGCGGTTTGGAAGCATTGCCGCAATCAAACACTTCTCGTCCGAAGTATCCGGCTTTACAGGGTACCGTTTAATAATCCAAGGGTTGATTGCTCTCATACTTAAAGTTTAACTTTTAGGTGAGTGGCAAAGTGACTGTGATCACACATAACAAAAAAAGCCCACTCAACAAACGTAGTTGTTGAGTGGGCTACAAATCTTTAGCGCACCTAGAAATTCTAGGTTATTCTACTGCACCTAAAGTTGCGGCGATTGGATTTGAACCAATGACCTCCAGGTTATGAGCCTGGCGAGCTGACCGGGCTGCTCCACGCCGCGTCGTGTACCAGAATCTTAGCGGGGCGGGCGGATTCGGAAAGGTCACTTCCCGAACTTCTGCCTAAATTTTCAACAACCCGGTGCTATCCCCGAAGGACTTGGCCGGGGCGCCGGCGTGTTCGAACATCGTCAAGTAGAGGTTCATTAGCGGTTCGCGGTTGTACTTGAGGTGTCGGCCACCTTCGACTTTCCCGCCGCCGTTGCCGATGAGGACGATGGGCAAATCGTCGTGGTTATGGCGGTCGCCGTCGCCGATACCCGAGCCGTAGACCATGAGCAGCGAGTCGAGCAGGTTCGTCCCGTTGACGTCTTTGGTCGCCTTCAGTTTGCCGACCAAGTAAGCCAGTTGCTCGATGTGGAAGGTGTTGATCTTCTTGATCTTCGCCTGTTTATCGGCGTTCTTGCCGTGGTGGCTGCAGTCGTGATGGCCGTCCGGCACGCCGATGGTGGGGTAGGCCCGATTGCTGCCGTCGTTGGCGAAGGGCATCGTGATGACGCGCGTCAGGTCGGCTTGGAAGGCCAGCACCATCAGGTCGCTCATCAGGCGGACGTGGTCCTTCATTTCCTTCGGGATGCCGGTCGGCGCGGCCATGTCCGGCTTGGCCGCCGGTTTGCGATCGGCGTTGATTTTCTTGGTCTTTTCGATCCGCTGTTCGACTTCGCGCACGGCCGACAGATATTCGTCGAGCTTTCGCTGATCGCCCTGCCCCAGTTGCGTATTGAGGGCTTTGGCGTCGTCCATCACGTAATCGAGGATGCTCTTGTTGTAGAGTTCCTTCTTCGCGCGGGCTTCGCTCACATCTTTGGGGTCGTTGCCGCCGAAGAGGCGTTCGAAGACGGCTTTGGGGTCGGTTTCCTTGGCGTTGGGAGTCGTTTCCGAGCGCCACGACAAGTTCGCGGAATACGCGCAGCTGTAACCCGAGTCGCAGTTACCCGACTGGCCGCCGCGCTCGATGCCGAGTTCCAAACTCGGGAAGCGGGTTTGGTCGCCGATGACGGACGCGGCGTGTTGATCGGCCGAGATGCCGACGCGGATGTCGGCCCCGTGGGTCTTGCGGACCTGCCGGCCGGTGAGGAACGACGACATGGCGCGGGCGTGGTCGCCGGGGCCATCGCCGTTGGCGTTGGCTTTGTCCAGCTTCAGCCCGGTCATCACGTTGATGTTGTTTTTGAAGGCGTCGAGCGGGGCGAGGATGTCCGGCAGTTTATCGAGCTTGCCCGCGGCGGCGGGGGTCCAGTCGGCCATGTGGGCGCCGTTGGGGACGTAGAGGAACGCGAGCCGTTTCGCCGCGGCGGGAGCCGCGAGGCTCGGCGTCGCCGGGGCCGCGACGGCCAGCGATTCGAGCCACGGGATGGCCACGATGGTGCCCAGACCCTTCAAGGCGGTTCGCCGCGACATGCTCGGGTTCATACTCATTCGCTCCTCTGGCTTTGGCGTTTGGTGAACGGGTCGGACTGCGCGATGGCGAGAATCAAGGCGGAAAACTGATCGTCGGCGGATTTCAACTTGGTCACGAGTTCGTCGAGGACACACCTATCGTAGTATTCTAAACCACGTCCGAGGGCGAAGGTCAACAATTTTTCCGCGAGGCACCTCCGGAATAAATCGGACTTCCCAAGGAGTACCTTTCGCAATTCGGCCGGGCCATCGAATTTCTTCCCATCGGGCAAGACGCCGGTGGAATCGATCTTGTCGGCTTTCTCGGTCGTCCGCCAGCCGCCGATGCCGTCGTAATTTTCGAGGCCGAACCCGAGGGGGTCGAGTTTGGCATGGCAACCGGCGCAACTCGGGTTGGCCCGGTGTTGTTCCATCTGCTGGCGCAGGGTGCCCTTCAACGGGGTCGCTTCGAGCTGCGGGACATCCGGGGCGGGCGGGGGTGGCGGTTGACCGAGCAGGTTGTCGAGCACCCATTTGCCGCGTTTGACGGGGGATGTGCGGGTCGGGTTGGAGGTCACCGTCAAAAAGCTGGCCATCGAAACGAGGCCACCGCGCTGTTGGCTTTGAAGTTTCACTTGTTGGAATTCGGAGCCGCGGACGCCGCCAATGCCGTAATGCTTGGCGAGGCGGTCGTTGATGAAGGTGTAATCGGCGTCGAGGAATTCGGTGACCTTGCGGTCGTTTTTGACGATGTGTTCAAAAAATAATTCGGTCTCGCGGATCATGGAGCTACGGAGAGCTTCATCCCAATTTGGGTAGGTCTCTTTGTCCGGTGTCAACGTGCGGATATTCCGGAGCATCAACCATTGCCCGGCGAAGTTCTCGGTGAGGGCGACGCTCTTTTTGTCTTTGAGCATCCGCTTGATCTGGGCGGTCAGGACGGCCGGCTTGCGGACGTCACCCTCGGCCGCGAGTCGGAATAATTCCTCGTCGGGCATGGTGCTCCAAAGGAAGTAGCTGAGCCGGCTGGCGAATTCGAAGTCGTTGAGCGACCGACTCGTCGCGGGCAGTTTGGCATCGTCCTCGATACGGAAGAGGAAGTGCGGGGAGACCAAGATCGCTTTGAGCGGCAGATTCAGCGACTTATCGAACGATTCCTTCTTGGCTTGTGCCAATGCAAACAGCTTCATCAACCGCGTCATTTCTTCGGACTTCACCGGCCGACGGTACGCGCGGCGGGCGAAGTTGGCGATGATTTTCTCGGCCGCGACGGTGTCGTCCGGCCCTTTGGGTAATTCCACGATCATCAATCTGGCCGAGTCGGACAACGGCGGGTGGGCCCCGCCGATGGGGCCTTCGATTTCGATGCTTTCGATGCCGAGTTTGCGCAACTTCAAGTTGTCGTCGGTGGCTTTTTTATCTTCGAACGGATTGTTGAAGGACACCGCGATCTTGCGCTCCCCGGCCGCGAATTTCGCTTTGTACTCGAACGTTGCCGGTTTGTCGGGCCGGGCGGCGACGCTATACTCTTCGGCGTCTTTGGAATCGATGCGGAGGGCGAATTTGGCCGCATCGCCGCCGACTTTGTTGCCCCACGCTTTCACGCGGACGACGTAATCCCCCTCGGCCGGGAAATTGAATTTTTCGAGCGCCGCGGAGCCTTCTACGGTGAAGACGATCTTGTTGTCTTTCTTCACGCCGCGTGGGAAGACGATCAGGTTTTGCTGGCCGAAGCGCTGCTTCGACGATTTGATCGGGTCGAGAATCGGAATCGCCTTGGTCAGGATCTCGTCGGCGGCGGCGAGATATTTCTCGATCAGCACCGGTTGCAGGGAAAGCACATCGCCGATGTTGTCGAAGCCGTAGCCGACATCGTCGGACGGGAAGCCTTCAGCCGGTTTGAAATCGACGCCGCAGAGATCGCGGATCGTATTGTTGTACTCGGCCCGATTCAACCGGCGGAGCGTCACCCGGCCGGCGTCCTTCGGCGCGGTGCAGTCGATTTTGATCAGCGTGTTCTCGATGTATCCGAGGGCGTTGTCCCGGTCGGCTTTGGTCGGTTGCGCCTTGCTCTTTTTCGGTGGCATGCTACCGGCGGAAATGACTTCGGCGACCATCTCCCACGCCTTGCGGTCTTTGCGGGCGTGGGCTTCGTTGAGATACGCCGACAAATCGACGCCCCCGGCGACGTCGGTGGTGTTGTGGCACGAGGTGCAAAACTTTCCGAGGAACGGCTTGAGTTTTTCCTCGAATCCGGTCGGCTTCACTTCGGCGTGAATGAATTCGGCGGATCCGACATCGGGCGTCGGTTCGGACTTCACCGGTGCGGCTAGATTCTCGACCGGTGCTGGCGTCGGGGATTTCGACGTGAGTTTCTTCGCAAAGTACACGGCGCCGAACAGCGTGCCGGCCAGCACGGTCATCACCGCGAATCCGATGGCGAACAAAATGACTTTCTTGGGCATCGGAGCGCGGCTCGGTAAAGTGCGGTGCGGAGAGTCAACCTTCTAAGACAATTCTAGCGCGCAGAATGCCTCGGAACAACCAAGGTTGTGGGAATCACCCCTTCTTCGCCCGAATCACATCCTTGCCGATCCACGGTTGCAGCACCTCGGGCACTTTCACCGTGCCGTCGGCCTGCTGGTAGTTTTCCAGAATCGCGATCATCGCCCGGGTGCAGGCCACGGCGGTGCCGTTCAGGGTATGGAGGAACGGCAGACCACCGCCCTTCTTTTCTTTTGGCCGGTAACGGATGCCGAGCCGGCGGGCTTGGAAGTCGGTGCAATTCGAAGTGCTTGTGATCTCGCCGTAGTCGCCGGCGGTGCCGCGGCCGGGCATCCACGCTTCGAGGTCGTACTTGCGGTAGGCCGGGCCGCCGAGGTCGCCGGTGCAGGTGTCGATGACGTGGAAAGGGATCCCGAGGCCGTTGAAGATTTCCTCTTCGATGGCTCGGATTTCTTCGTGGATCGCCTCGCCCTGCTCCGGAGTGCAGAAGGTGAACATCTCGACTTTGGTGAATTGGTGGACGCGGTACAGTCCGCGCGTGTCGCGTCCGGCGGCCCCGGCTTCGGTGCGGAAACAGTGCGACAGACCGACGTATTTCCTCGGGAGATCGGCTTCGTCGAAGACTTGGTCGCGGTGCATGCCGCCGAGGGTGATCTCGGCTGTGGCAATCAGGCACAGGTCGGTGTCGGCGATGGTGTAAACCTGACGGGTCTCGGTGTTGTCGCGCGGCATGAAGCCGATGCCTTCGAGGACCTCGACGCGGGCCACATCGGGCGTGATGATCGGCGTGAAGCCGTGGCGGATCAGCGTCTGCATCGCGTATTGAACGAGCGCGAGTTCGAGTAGCACGCCTTCGTTCTTCAAGAAATAGAAGCGCTGCCCCGCGACTTTGGCCCCGGCTTCCAAGTCGGCGAGATCGAGTTCGTGGATGAGGTCATAGTGATCCTTCGGTTTGAAATCGAAGGTCGGTTTGGTGCCGAATTCCGCGACGACCTTGTTCGACGACGGATCGCTGCCGACCGGGGCGGCCGGGTGGGTCATGTTCGGCACGGTCATCAGCGCCGCGTGCAAATCGAGTTGCACCTGCTTCAACAGCGCTTCGGTCGCCCCGACTCGTTCCTTCAGTTTGCCACTTTCCTCTTTCACCGCCGCCTTCTCGTCGGGCGTCTTCGCGGTCGGGAACTTCTTGCTGATCTCGTTCTGCTTCGCCTTGGTTTCATCGGCGACGCGCTGCAAGCGCTTGCGCTCGTCGTCGAGCGCGACGATGCGGTCGAGGTCGGGCGTCGCATTCCGGTTGGCGCAGTTGGCCTTCACGGCGGCGAGGTTGTCGCGGATGAAACCGGCATCGAGCATGAGGTTGTCCGAATAGGAAATCCGAGGATCGACGGCAGTCCATCGAGAATTGTTTTATGGGCTCCCGACCCACGGGAAAGAAATCGCACATGCGTCCTTCGATGAATCTCCGGTAGTCCCGTCAACACTTCCGGTACTCGCGGGTTATACTGGTAAAAGTTTGCTCATGTCCGCAATAGGGGTTTCCCCATGGCCCAAGCCGTCGTCGATCCGGCCGAACTGCGGCGCTTCGCCGGGAGTCTGAAGCGATTCAACACCGACCTGCATGTGAACCTCGCCGGGTTGCACGCCCAGTTGATGGCGCTGGGCGACACGTGGCGGGATCAGGAACACGACAAGTTCCGCGAGGAGTTCGAAGAGACCATGAAGGTGCTCGAACACTTCCTCGAGAACTCGAATCTGTACCTGCCGTACTTGCTGCGCAAGGCGGAGCGCATCGAAGAATACCTCACCCAGCGGTAGGCGATCATGAGTGTCGGCGCCGATGTCCGCGAGATCGACGGCCTGCGCGACTGGCTCGCGTCGGCCGCTGTATTCAAGGTCGAATCCGAAGAATCGCTGGCGAGCATCCGACTCGAAATCCGCCGGGGCATCGATTGGGTGAGTCAACAACTCGACCGCTGGCAGCGCTCGATCCGGGATTGCGAAGACGCCGTGGTGCAGGCGAAGGCGGAGCTTTCGGCCCGTCGATTCCCCGGCCCGACCGGGCGAATGCCCGACACCACCGTGCAGGAACGCAACCTTCGGCGAGCCGTCGCGAGACTGGAGCACGCCCAAGATCGCGTCGCGGTTTGCAAGAAATGGTCGGTGAACTTGCCGAAAATCATCGACGAGACCTTTTCAGGGGCGGGTCACCGCTTCGCGCTGTTACTGGAAGGGGACGTGGCGAAAGGTTTGTCGCTGTTGCAGCGGCAAATCGAAGCGCTGGAACAATACGCCGAGATGCGGGCCGACCTCGCGCCGGCCCCGGCCGCGTCCGCATCACCGGGGGCGCCATGAAATTCGGCGCGTCCCGCAGTCAGCTTTACGATGCTCAAAAAACGGCCCGCGCCCATTGGCAGGCCGCGACGGAGACATGGACCGACACCGCGAAGCAGGAGCATGAAGAAAAGGTCTGGTTGCCGTGGGACGACGGCGCGAGCAAAGTCCTGCGCGCCGTCGATCAACTGTCGGTGCTCTTCGTGCAGATCCGGCAGGATTGCGAATATTCGGATGAATGAACCGGTGGTGTCGCAGTCGATTTGGACAGGCCTGGAGGCCTGTCCTACATAGTCGAACGGGATAAACGCTAATGTAGCTGCAGGCCTCCGGGCCTGTCGACATCATCGATTTGGACAGGCCTGGAGGCCTGTCCTACATAGGCGAACGGGACAAACGCTAATGTAGCGGCAGGCCTCCGGGCCTGTCGACATCATCGATTTGGACAGGCCTGGAGGCCTGTCCTACTCAGTCGGGGTCGAACGATGGCCGCGGAAAATTGGTTCGACCGGCAGCGCGCGAGTTTGCAACTCTTGCAGACGCTGGTACGCGAGCGGGCCGCCGGTGAAAAGGCTTTGACCGATGCTTTTTCCGCCGCCGTGGATGCCGCCGAAAAAGAGGTGGCCAAATCTCGGCGCGTCCTCGGGACTGCGAAGGCGCGGGCGCTCGGGGAGCAAGCGGCCGAGCGGTCCGCGGCGGAGGCGCAATTGCAATCGGCGCTGGGCGACGCGGAGCGGACCGCCGCCACCGGGTACCAAGAGACGAAAAACCGGACGGAGCAGTCGCAGCGCGCCGCCGAAGCGCAGATCAAAAACGAGACGAAGGACCGCTATTGGACGGTCGATTCGCTCCACGAAGCCGGCGAGAAACAAGCTTCGGAATTGAAAGACACGCAATTGCGAACGGCGAAATTGGGCGACGCGCAAATCGAGCGGCAATGGTCCGAAGCCGAAGCCGTCCTCGGACGGGTGCAATTATCGCGCGACGACGTGGAGTTCCGCGCCAGCCGTTTGCCCTCGGCCATTAAAACCGACCCCGAAGGCAAGCTCGAAAAGTGCCTCGAAGATTCGACCGCCGCGCTCGCGCAGCTACGGCAAGCGCCGCTGACGAAGTTCGCGGGTTTGCTCGGTACGATGCTCTGCGTCTTCGCGGCCGGGGCGATTTCCTTCGGCATCGCGGCCGCGGCCGGGCTGTCGGTGCCCTCCGCTCTGGGCGTCGGCCTCGCCGGGGCAATCCTCGTCGGACTCGCGCTCCGGCAGTTGCTCGTCTTCTTAGCGCGCCGGCAAGTCCGCGACCGCGGGACCGCCCTCGGGGTGTTCCTCTCGGAAGCCGAGCGCGCCGGCGCCAGCCTCGCGGCCCATGCGGAGGCGACTTACCAAACCAGTCACGCCGCGCTGAAAAAAGCCCACGCTCGCGATCGCGCCAGCATCGAGGAGCAGCACCACGCGAATCTGGCCCGCGCGGTGAAGAGCGCCGCGTCGACCCTCCGCAACAACCAAGAACGGTACGAAGCGGGATTCGCGGTGTCCAAATTGAAGCGCCGGGCGGACGAATTCGAAACGGCCCGGAAGCACGAAGTCGAGGCGGCCGGGCTCGCCGCCGATTTTGACGATCAACTGGCGCGCGCCGAAGCCAAATATTCCGCGGCCCTCGAATCGGCCGAATCGGCGCGGGCCAGCAATTGGGAACGACTTTCGGAGCGCTGGCAATCGGGTTTGAACGATGTCGGCGCGAGTGTGCGGGACGCCCAAGGTGCCGGAGCGAGCTTCCCGAATTGGCCGGCGGTCCTGTCCGGGACTGCTGCACTCCCAACGGAAGTCCCCGCCGGGATCCGCTTCGGCGAGTACCGAGTCGAAGCCGCGGCGCTCCCCGAGGGTGTCCCCACTGACAGCCGACTGACACCGGAACATCCGGTCGATGCCGTCGTGCCCGCGTTCCTCCCCTTCCCCGACGGTTGCTCCGTCGTTCTGAAGGCCCGTGACGAAGGTCGCGCCGCAACCGTGAATGCGCTCCAAGCGATGATGCTACGCTTCCTCACCGGCTTGCCACCGGGCAAAGTCCGGTTCACGATCTTCGACCCCGTCGGTCTCGGCGAGAACTTCGCCGCGTTCATGCACCTCGCCGATTTCGACGAATTGCTCGTGACCAACCGCATCTGGACCGAGCCGAGTCAGATCGACGCGAAGCTGACCGACCTGACCGAGCACATGGAAAACGTGATCCAGAAGTATCTCCGCAACCAATACAAGAGCATCGAGGAGTATAACCGCGCCGCCGGGGAAGTGGCCGAGCCGTATCGCGTCCTCGTCATCGCCAATTTCCCCACGAATTTCACGCCGGATGCGGCCCGCCGGCTCGTCAGCATCATGAGCAGCGGCCCCGCCTGCGGCGTCTGCACGATGCTCGGAGTCGATACGGCGGTGGCGTTGCCGCGCGATTTCCGCCTCGCGGACCTCGAGCAGGTCTCACTGAATCTCGCTTGGAAAGACGGGGGCTTCCGCGCCGCCGATCCGGCGCTCGCCCCGTTCCCGCTCACGCTCGACCGGCCGCCGGGCAGCGATGACATCGTGGCCATCGTCCGCAAGATCGGCGAAGCGAGCCGGAATGCGGCCCGCGTCGAAGTGCCGTTCGAGTTCATCGCACCGGCGGTCGATCAGATCTGGGCCGCCAGCACGAAGATCGGGTTCAACATCCCCATCGGTCGTTCGGGAGCGACGAAACGGCAGGTCCTTTCACTCGGTCGCGGCACGGCGCAGCACGCGCTCATCGCCGGGAAAACCGGCTCCGGCAAATCGACGCTAATGCACGCGCTCATCACGAATCTCGCGATGACGTACAGCCCGGCGGAAGCCCAGTTGTACTTGATCGACTTCAAGAAAGGGGTCGAATTCAAGATGTACGCCGAGATGCACCTGCCGCATGCGCGGGTCATCGCCATCGAGAGCGAACGCGAATTCGGCCTGAGCGTGCTGCAGCGTCTCGACGGCATCTTGCGCGAGCGCGGCGACCGTTTCCGCGCCCTCGGCGTCAACGATTTCCCGAGCTTCCGCGAGTCGCATCCCGGCGAACCCCTGCCCCGCATCTTGCTCGTCGTCGACGAATTCCAAGAATTCTTCGTCGAAGACGACAAACTGTCTCAAGAAGCCGGTTTGCTCATCGACCGCCTCGTCCGCCAGGGCCGGGCTTTCGGCGTCCACGTCATCCTCGGATCGCAAACCCTCGGCGGCGGCTACTCGCTGCCGCGCAGCACCATCGACCAGATGGCGGTACGCATCGCTCTGCAATGCAGCGAGGCCGACGCGCAGTTGATCCTCAGCAAAGACAACTCCGCCGCGCGGTTGCTCACCCGGCCGGGCGAGGCGATTTACAACGACGCCAACGGCCTGCAAGAAGGGAACAACCCGTTCCAAGTCGTCTGGCTTTCCGAGGATCGCCGCGAGGCGATTCTGGAAAAACTGCACGAACGATCCGCCGCGCCGAGCCGGTGCCTCGTCTTCGAAGGAAGCGCCGCCGCGGAACTCACCGACAATGCGACTCTCCAACATCTGCTGGCATCGCCGAGCGATACCGGGCCCGCGACCCTCTGGCTGGGCGACGCCATCGCGATCAAAGACCCCACCGCCGCGGTGTTCCGCCCGCAATCGGGGGCGAATGTGCTGCTCATCGGCCAATCCGAAGACGCTGCCCTCGCTATCATCAGCGCCGGCCTGGTGTCGCTGGCGGCGCGGTACCGCGATCCGAATATTGCCGCGGTGCTCGACGGGACGCCGGACGATTCCGAATTCGCCGATACCCTCCGCAGCGTCTGCGCGGCGCTCCGGCTGGCGCCGTTGGTCGAACGGGCCGGGCTCGCGGCGACTCTCGCCGCGTTCGCCGCGGAAGTCGATGGCCGGTTGAACGGGACCATCGCGGAGCGGGCGCCGCGCTTCTTGTTCGTGCACGGGTTGCACCGGCTGCGCGAACTCCGCAAGGCCGAGGAGGATTTCGGCTACGGCCGCCGCGGCGAGAAAGTGGCGGCGCCGGGGGATCAGTTCGCCACGATCCTGCGCGAAGGCCCGGCCGTCGGCATCCACGTCATTGCCTGGTGCGACAGCGTGATGAACCTGACGCGGGCCGTGGATCGTCAGGGGATGCGGGAATTTACACTGCGCGTGCTATTCCAAATGAGCGCGAACGATTCGGCGCAGTTGATCGACACGCCCGCCGCGAGCCGGCTGGGGCGGACGCGGGCGCTCTTCGTCGAAGAGGGCACGGAGCGCCCCGAGAAATTCCGGCCCTACGGCCAAGCGAGTCCGGTGTGGTTGAAAGAGATCGGGGCGAAACTCTGGTTGCAACTTCCGACGATTTCGACTGAAGCCGCCAAGGGCGAAGTGCCGATGCAACCGGATGACAGCCCCTTGTCACCGGCGACCGACCGACCATGAGCAAACCCGGCTTGCCGCGCATCGCGATCCTCGGCGGCGGGCCGATCGGCCTCGAAGCGGCGCTCTACGCGAAAGAAACCGGCTGCCCCGTCGCCCTGTTCGAGCAGGGGCAAATCGCGGAGTCGGTGAACCGCTGGGGCTTCGCGAAAATGTTCACCCCGTTCGGGTTGAACGCCACCGGCCTCGGCAAGCAAATCCTGCGCGACGACCGCAGCGTCGCCAAACTCCCCGCCGATACCGAATACCTCACCGGCCGCGAATTCCGCGACGCGTATTTGATACCGCTCGCCACCGGTGTTTTGAAAGACGTCATTCGGATACCCGCCGCCGTTCTCGGCATCGGCCGCTCCGGTTGGCGGAAGACCGACCGCCCCGACCCGAAGAAATCGCCGCCGCCGTTTCGCCTGCTCGTGCGCGAGGCGAACAACGTCGAGCGTTTCGAAATCGCCGACGTCGTCCTCGATTGCACCGGCACCTACACGCGCCCCAACTGGGTCGGCGACGGGGGCCTTCCCGCCGCCGGGGAAATCGCGGCCCGTCCGCAGGTCCCGTACTGGCTCGAAGATGTCCGGGGGGCAAAGAAAGTCACGTACTCGGGCAAGAGCACCATCCTCATCGGCAGTGGCTACAGCGCGGCGACGACGATGTGCGGCCTCGCGGATTTGGCCCAAGAAAACCAATCGACGTGGGCCATTTGGCTGACGCACGGGGTCCGCACGCAACCGCTAACGCGCTCGACGAACGACCCCTTCAAAGAGCGTGACAGGCTGGCCGCACGGGCGAATCAACTGGCGACCCGCTGCGACGGCAACCTCGAGTACCACCCGCAAACGCAGATCGATGAACTGGTTTGCCACGGGCCCGACAAAGGTTTCCGCGTCGCGGGGCGCATCGCCGGCAAACCGATGAGTTGGGAAGTGGAAAAGGTGATCGCCAACGTCGGCTACCGGCCCGACGCGAATCTGACGGCGGAATTGCGCGTCGGCGAACCGCACGGCGACTTCCGCACCGACGAACCGGAGTACTACGTCCTCGGGGCCAAGAGCCACGGCCGCAGCTCCGAGTTCCTGCTGAAGCAAGGTCACGACCAAATCCGCCAAGTCTTCGGCGTAATCCTGAATCAACTGCGATTGGACTTGTACGCCAAAGCGGCGTGACCCCGCATCACGCCTTGGGATTTTCTTTCAATTCCACCCCTTGCACCCCGTCGATTTTGCTCAACTCAGCGAAGAGCGGGATCATCGATTCCGGTTCGCCGGTCAATCGCAGCGAGTAGGTCACTTCCATCGCGGCGCCCTGCTTGGCGGTCGCCGCGCCGATCGCTTTGAGTTCCCCCGCGTACCGTTGGATGACTTCGATCAATTGATCCGTGCCGCGTCCCAAACCGATGCGGATGCAGAGTTGCAATTTGCAGGCCGTCGGCGTCCGCCCGCCGGGCACGACCCAGTGCATGAGCGCGGCGACGACCGCGACGGCCGCGCAGGTCAGACCCGCCAGTAAAATCTGGTTCGCGCCGACCGCCATGCCGACGACGACGGAGAAGATCACGAAGGCGGTGTCGCGGGTATCTTCGACGACGGTGCGGAACCGGACGATCGAAAGCGCCCCCACGAGGCCGAAGGCGCGGGCGGTGTTTTCTCCGATGGTCAGCGTCAAGATCGCCGTCATGACCGCCAAGAGGATCAGCGTCGTCAGCAGCGACACCGATCGTTCCCGTTTGGCCATCGTGGCGCGGAAAATCCCGGCCACGAGGAACCCGAATGCGACGGACAAGGCGACCTGCGCGGCGAGTTCCGGGGCGTGCTTGAATTGCTTCGTCAACCAATCGGTCATGGATCCGTCCCGGGGGTCACTTCGGTACGGGTACTTTGTAGTCGATCAAGTACTTCGTCCGCAAGTCCGCAAACGCGCGGAGTGGGTACTCGCGCCCCTTCGGCGTCGCCGCGTCGTCGGCCGTCGTCCGCATGAATGCGTCGAACGGTTCGAGCTTTTTCGTGTCCGCTTCGATTTCCTTCTCGACGAGTTTGCGGTATTGCGCCACCACCGGCCCGAGCACTTTCCAATCGAGCGATTTCTCGGCGATGGTTTTGACATCGGCGAGGTACTTCGCTTTCAGTTCCGGCACCGCGAGCACTTTGCTGCGGAGCGGCTTCCGGGAATCGGCCGCGCCGACGAGAGGGTCGAGATCGATACCACCGCCGCCCATTCCGCCCGGCCCGCCGGGGAAGCCGCCCGGACCCGCCTTCATGTCCTTCCATCGCTTGAGTTGTTCGGCCGTGAGCAATTTCTCGATGGTCGCGTCGACGTCTTTCTGCAGCGCGGCGGCGTCTTTCTTTTGTTGCTCGGTCAATTTCAATTGCTGTTGCACCGGCATCGGCAGGATCTCCCCGGGGGTCGGGGGTGGTCCGAAGCCGCCCGGGCGACCGCCGCCGCCGGGCCGACCGCCGCCCGTACCGGGACCGCCGGCGGGGTGGAAGGCTTCGTTCATATCGTGCGGGATGAAGTGGAACTTGCCTTTCTCGTCGAGGTAAAGGCTGTAATCGCTGGCCCGTGTCCAGAAGCCGTCGCCGTTGAGGAGGGCCACATCGAGGGCGAGGAACCAGAGCAAGCCGTCGACGTCGCAGATCGGTTTCAACTCTTCCGCCAATTTCTCGGCCGGGGTCTGGTTCAGCACTTTGCAGAACTGGATGAGCGCTTTCCACGACTTCTCGTCGTCATTCGATTTGATCTCGAAGATCCGTTTGTAGTCGTCGACTTTATCGCCGAGGTACTCCATGCCACCGCGGCCGCCCGGGCTACCGCGTACTTTCCAACGCGCACCTTGGGACGTCTTGAAATTCTCGATTAAGAATTCCTTGTTGAACTGTTGGGCGTTCGTGTAGATGCCCCAATTCTCACCGTTGATGACGATCTTGACGAGGTTCGCCTGCGGCGTCGGAATGTACTGGCGGGCAATGTGCGAATAGAGAACGGTACTCAGGAACGTTGGGTCTTCGTGGCCATTGAGAAGATTGATCGTCTTATTTCCGTAGAGGCGCTGCTTGTGGTCGGCGTGGTCGAACGACAAATTCATCGACCGTTTCGAGCCGGCGCGGACCATCATGTACGACGACATCCCGCGGAAGTGGATGCCGACATCCTTGTAGGTCTTCCCGTCGACCGTGACTCGGCAAGGCACATCGACATCGGTGCCGTGGAAGGTTTCGAGTTCCGATTCCCAGTCTTTGTTTTCGAAGTCGAGGAAGATCGTCCGTAGGACGGTCGGCTCGAAAAGTTTGGCGTCGGGGTACGTTTTGGCGTCCGAGATTTTGACTTGCGCACCCGGTTTCGGAGCCGGCGTATTTCCGCCGCCGGGACGACCGCCCGGTGTTTTCTTCAGGACTTCGAGCGCGACTTTGCGTTCCTCGGTATTCAAGCGGCCGTCGTTGTCTTTGTCGTAGTCCTTCAAGATTTTTCGGGTCTGGCCCGTGATCCCGCCGGGTCCACCGGGAGAGCCGGGGAAACCGCCGCCGGGTCCGCCTGGGAATCCGCCCCCGCCCGGTTGGGCGGCGACGGGGATCGCCGAACTGATCAATCCTGCGGTGGCCAGCATCCAAACGGGTGTTCGACACGGTTTCATCTTCGATCCTTCGGAGTCGAGGGCAAGCGTGGGGTCTCACGGTTAGTCCCGGCGGGAACCCGGATACCGTCACGCCGCTGACATAAAGAACAATCGATGGGATTCCGATGATAAAAACTTGACAGGGGAACAATTGGGAGTTAGTATTCGGATGTACCAAACAAGGCTACAGTTCGCAATTGCTTCTGCGACGCCATGCCCGGCGAAGTGCCCTTTTGTAAAATCTCGAAAACCGGATCGAGGAATGGAGCCCCTTCGAGTTCGCCTTGTTCCTGCAAGCCCTCGGCTGCCATCTCCGACAGCGTCTTGGCCAAACTCAGGACGGTCGTACTCGCGAATTTTGTGGCCAATCCGGTGATGCTCACGTCGGCGAACAGGCCGGGCATTTCGCGCGGATCGAATTCGTCGCAAAGCCCCTCGGCACTATCCAAAGTGGTTTCGTCGTACAGCAGTCCCTTCCAAAGTGCGGGTACGGCCATCGCGAGCGCCGGCGGGTTCGCATCGGCCCCGCGGATTTCGAGGAAGTGCTTCAACCGCACTTCGGGGAAGACCGTCGTCAGGTGGAGTTCCCAATCGGCCAACGACGGGAATCGACCACTGTGCCCGCGCCGCAGAAATTGGATGAACGTCATCCCCTCGGCGGGAGCGTAGTGGCCTCCGTGGCAAACGAATAGCATTGGCACGTGGAGGAGGTAATCGACCCAGCGGTCGAAACTCGGGCCGCGGACCAGAAACTCGGTCAGTAAACCGCTGCGCGCGGGGTCCATGCCGAGCCAGATTTGGCTGCGGTACGACGCGAAACCCATCGGCTGGCCGGCGTAGATGGAACTGTTCGCCCAGATGGCATTGATGATCGGGCTGAGCATCAGCGCGACGCGGAACTTCCGCATCGCGTCGGCTTCGCTCGAATAATCGAAGGCGACCTGCGTGCTCGCGGTCGCCTTCATCATCGGCAACGCCATCGGACAACTGCGCGGTAAGTATTCGGCCATCAAGCGATGCCGAGCGCGGACGCCGAGCGTAATCTCTTCGGCGGATCGGAAGGGTGATACGCCGGCCGCGATCCATGCGATCCGGGCGGGATCGGTCACCGCGCGGAGTTCCGACCGGTGCTGATCCAGCGCCGCGTTCAACTCGGCGAGCGTCTTCAACGGCGGTGTCGAAAACTCGACCTGCCCACCCGGTTCGAGCGAGATCATCGCCCCGGCGCGGCTGAGAGTCGTGAGGTGTTCGCCTTCGAAATGCGGCACCCAGCCGAATCGCGCGACCAGCGCTTCCAAGATGGAACGGATGCCGCATGTTTCACCGTAAGAGAGGTGCCGACCCGTCGACCGCTCGACGGCGAACTTCTCGAATTCGGCGCCGACGCGCCACTCGCCCCGCGGCTTCGCCCCGCGGTGGAAGTACGCGAGCAAATCGTCCAGGCGCACCGGTTCACCGTCGCGCCCGTCGCCCGCTGGAATGACATCCGCGCTCAAGAGAAACTCCCCCGCGATCCTCGCCTCGCTCCCGTGCCCGGGGGAGTATTCCTGATACACTCGATAGAGAAACTCGACTCGGAGCCAACCCCATGCCGGTCCCCGGCCCCATCGCGATTTACCACGAACACCCAGATTGGTTCCGCCCGCTGTTCGCGGAACTCGACCGACGCGGAATCGCCTACGACCGGGTCGATCCGCGCGCCCACCGCTACGATCCGTCCGAAGCGGGTACGCCTTATGCGCTCGTCTTCAACCGTATGAGCCCGTCGGCGTATCTTCGGGACGGTATACAAGGGATGTTCTACACCCTCGGCTACCTCGCGCACCTCGACCGCTTGAGCGTGCCGACGGTCAACGGCCTCCGCGCCTTCACCACCGAGACCTCGAAGGCCCGACAGCTGACTCTATTGGAATCGCTCGGTTTACCGTATCCCAAGTCGGTCGTAGTCAACCACCCGAATCAGGTGGCTGCTGCGGCGGAGGGACTGCGTTTTCCGGTGGTCGTAAAAGCAAACATCGGCGGCAGCGGCGCGGGGATCGTGCGCTTCGAGACCCTCGACGATTTGACGCGCGCCGCGGACGAAGGCCGGCTCGACTTCGGCGTCGACCACACCGCCCTCGTCCAAGAGTTCGTCCCGAATCGCGGCGGCAAGATCACACGCGTCGAACTCCTCGGCGGGAAGTTTCTGTACGCCATCGACGTCTTCACCACCGGCGACACCTTCAACCTCTGCCCGGCCGACATCTGCCAGCGCAGCGACGGCGTCGCACTCGAGCGCTCCGCGTGCGCCGTCGACACGCCGAAAACGAAATTGAAAGTCGCGGGTGTAACGCCCCCGGACAAAGTGATCGCCGATTGCGAAGCGATCATGCGCGAAGCGGGCATCGACGTCGGCGGTATCGAATACATGATCGACGACCGCGACGGCAAGCTGGTCTACTACGACATCAATGCCCTCTCGAACTTCGTCGCCGATGCGAAGAATGTCATCGGATTCGACCCGTTTGTGAAGTTGGTCGATTATCTCGAAGCCGTTGCGGAGCGGACGAAATCGCCAAATCGTTAAAGGAAGCACCATGCGCTACGGATACTGGCTCCCCGTCTTCGGCGGTTGGCTTCGGAATGTCGACGACGAAAACATGGCCGCGACGTGGGCCTATTCGAAGAAACTAGCCCAGCGGAGCGAGCAAATCGGCTACGACCTCACACTCGTCGCCGAGTTGAATCTCAACGATATCAAAGGCGAAGCCGAACCGTCGCTCGATGCGTGGAGTACCGCGGCCGCATTGACGGCAGTGACAGAGCGCCTCGAATTCATGGTGGCCGTGCGGCCGACGTTCCACAATCCGGCGCTACTGGCGAAGCAAGCGGCGAATATCGACCACATCGGCGGTGGCAACCGGTTGTCGCTCAACGTCGTCAGCAGTTGGTGGAAGGATGAAGCGACCAAATTCGGAGTCCACTTCGAGCAGCACGACGATCGCTACGCCCGCACCGCCGAGTGGCTCGAAGTGCTCGACACGTTGTGGAAACGCGACGGGTACAATTTCGACGGGAAGTACTACCAGCTCGGCGATTCGATTCTACAACCGAAGCCGCTCACGAAGCCCCGGCCGACGCTCTACGCCGGGGGCGAATCGGAGACGGCGAAGAATCTCATTGCCAAGACCTGCGACGCCTACGTGATGCACGGCGACCCGCCCGAAAAGATCGGCGAGCGGATCCGCGACATGGCCGCTCGGCGGGAGAAGTTCGGACTGCCGCCGATGATCTACGGCGTCGCGGGGTACTCGATCGTGCGAAACACCGATGCGGAAGCGCAAGCAGAACTCGCCCGCATCACGGACGTGAAACAATCGAAGGCCGGCTACCACAACTACCAGCAGTGGCTGTCGGGGACGCAGCTCGAACAACGCGTCTCGCTCGAAGATTATTCCGTGAGCAATCGCGGACTGCGATCCGGGTTCATCGGCACGCCACAAAAGGTGATCGACCGCGTCGCGGAGTTTGAGAAAGTCGGCGTGAGTTTGCTTCTGCTCCAGTGCAGTCCGCAATTTGAAGAAATGGAACGCTTCGCCGAAGCCGTCATCCGGAGTTGACCCCAACAGGAAATTCCCGTGCCCAAACCGAAAGTATTCGTCACCCGACTGATCCCCGATGCGGGGTTGGAATTGATCCGCGCCGCCTGCGACGCCGACGTTTGGCCCGAGCGTTTGCCGCCGTCGCCGGAGATTCTGCGCGAGCGCGTCCGCGATTGCGATGGACTCATGTCGCTGCTGACGGACCGCATCGACGCCGCGCTCCTCGCGGCCGCACCGCGCTTACGGGTCGTGTCCAACTTCGCCGTCGGCGTCAACAACGTCGACCTCGCCGCGGCGACGCAGCGCAAAATCCCGGTTGGGAACACGCCGGGCGTGCTCACCGAAGCGACCGCCGACATCGCGGTGACCCTGCTCCTCGCGGCCGCGCGGCGACTCGGCGAAAGTTCGACCGACGCGAAGGAAGGCCGTTGGCTGACTTGGGAACCGCGCGGCTGGCTCGGGGCCGACCTCGTCGGCCGCACCGTCGGTATCGTCGGCATGGGACGCATCGGCCACGCTGTCGCCAAGCGCTTGCACTTCGGGTGGGGGATGTGCGTGATTTACACGGCCCGGAGTCCGAAACCGGAGATCGACGCCGAACTCGGCGCCTCCGCGGTAGACTTCGACACACTGCTGGCCCGGAGCGATTTCGTGTCGGTCCACGCCGATTTGAACCCGATCACTAAAGGGATGTTCGGCGCTGGGCAGTTCGCGCAAATGAAGCGCAGCGCCGTCTTCGTGAACACCGCGCGCGGGCCGCACGTCGACCAAGTCGCATTGGCCGACGCCCTGCGATCGGGGACGATCTTTGCGGCCGGCCTCGACGTGACCGAACCGGAGCCGCTGCCCGCCGACCACGAACTTTACAAGCTGCCGAACTGCGTGATCGCCCCGCACATCGCCAGCGCCACCCACGACACCCGCGACGCCATGGCGACTTTGTGCGCCGCGAACCTGTTGGCCGGTGTCCGCGGCGAACGGTTGCCGAATTGCGTGAATCCGTCGGTCTACGATTGAACTCTACCCTGCGAGGTTTCTCCGATGCGGCTCCTATTTTCACTCGGCCTTGTCCTCGTTTCGACCGCAGTAATGGCGGCGGACACGGTCGTCCTCGTCGCCGGCGGTGGAAACGGGGCCGATGGGACCGAAGCGACAAAAGCCAAATTGATCCAACCGTTCGCGGTCGATTTCGACAAGGCCGGCAACATCTTCTTCGTCGAGATGGCCGGCGGCGAACGGCTGCGCAAGATCGACGCGAAGGGGATCCTGACGACGCTCGCCGGGACGGGGAAGAAGGGGGGTTCGGCCGATAAAATCGCCGGAGACAAAGCCGAGTTCAACGGCATGCACAATCTGATCTGCGCAGACGATTTCATCTTCCTCGCGGACACGTTTAACCACCGCTTGCGGATGTACAAACCATCGCAAAATGAAGTCCGGACACTCGCCGGAACGGGGACCGAAGGATACGCCGGCGACGGAGGACCACCGACGAAAGTCGATTTTAAACAGCCCATCTGTATCGCGATGAGCCCGGATCAAACGAGAATGTACATCGCCGATATCGGTAACAAGCGCATCCGGTATCTCGATCCGAAAAAGGGTGCCATCCTAACCTTCGCCGGCACCGGTAAAGCCGGTATCCCCAAGGACGGCGAACTCGCCAAAGATCAGCCGCTCGTCGATCCCCGGGCCGTGGCGGCCGACAAGAACGGCAACGTCTACATCCTCGAACGCAACGGGCACGCCCTGCGCGTCGTGGACAAAGACGGCAAGATCCGCACGGTCGCGGGGACAGGCAAAGCCGGCAGCGGCGGCGACGGTGGCCCGGCGCTGAAGGCCGCGATGAATGGACCGAAGTCCATCTCCATCGACCCGGCCGACGACAGCGTGTTGATCGCCGATACCGAGAACCACCAGATTCTCCGGTATGTCCCCAAGTCGGAGACGATGGAACTGATCGCGGGGACCGGCAAAAAAGGATCGGGCGGGCTCGACGGCGATCCGTTGAAATTGGAGATGGGCCGACCGCATGGGGTTTGCGTTCATCCGAAGACCGGGGAGATCTATATTGCGGATAGCGACAACAATCGGATTGTGAAGATCGTCAAGTGGAAATGAAATCGACCCGCATGATGCGGGTCGAATGTTGTGGCGACACGTTTTTAACGTGTCGGAACGCTTAATCTCCGACACGTTAAAAACGTGTCGCCACATCCAAAATCAATGCCGTTGGACCGAGGTAAACAGTTCGCTCATCTTGATGCCCAAGGCCAAGCAGATCCGGTAGAGCGTTTCGATCGACGCGGAGTTCTTGCCGAGTTCGATCTGCGATAGATACCCGAGCGACACCCCGGTGCGTTCCGAGACGTTCGACAGCGTGAAGCCGAGCGATTTGCGTCGGTCGCGGATCGCCGAGCCGAGCGACTCCCGCAGGGCTTCTTCGGTCATGCGGAGGAGGCCTTTGCTCTCCAAGCAGCGGATGACGATCTCGCGGAGTTGATCGACTTGGAACGGCTTGGTCACGTAGTCGTAGGTGCGGGCCCGCAGGCAGCTCAAGGCGCTGTCGACCGACGGGTAGCCCGTCACGACGACGATGTTCGCTTCGGGTTGGTTGTCGCGGATCCACGCGAAGACTTGCTCCGGTTCCAAACCGGGGATCACGTAGTCCATAATGATCAGGTGGAACTGCGCTTTGCGAGCCAGTACCGATTCCACGAGGGACGGTTCGGATACCGTTTCGATCAGGAAGTCGCGGTTGGAAAGCGCGGCTTGAATCACGGCGCACGTCGCGGGGTCGTCGTCGACGATCAAGATGCGGATGTCGCCGCTGCTTTGCAGCTCGCTCAGGGGCGAGGGCATCCGGGCGGGCCGGGGCGTTTGGCGAATGCGGTCTTCGACTTCGAGTGTCATGGGCGATCAACCTCCTACGAGGAACGTATTGGCGGGGCGTGTGGTCTGGGTGGACGCGCTCGGCCGAACGGCGGCCGGCGGGAGGACGATCCGGACGACCGTGCCGGTCTCCGGGGGGTGGGCGGTTTCGATGCGGATGCCGCCGCCGTGGGCGTACAAAATCCGGTAAACGGTCGCCAATCCGAGGCCGCGGTGCCGCACCTTGGTGGTGAAGAACGGCTCGGCGAACAGCTTAACCCGCGTCTCCGGCTTGATGCCGGGGCCGCGGTCGGCGAACGCGATTTCGACGTGCGCGCCGGGGCCGACGTTGCCGAGATAATTCTTCGCGTCGGCGCTCGACAGCTCGGTGACCGTGGCCGTCACATCGACGCGGGAGTTCGGCGGGCTCGCTTCGATGGCGTTTTCGAGCAGGTGCCCGAGTACGATTCCGAGCGGGCCGCTCTCGACGCCCACGGGGGCGAGGTGCGCGGGCAAGTTCGAGAACACTTGCGTGCCCGCCGGCAGCGCCGCCCGCAAGCGGAGTTCTTCTTTCAACAAGGTCGCGGTAATCGATGACGGCTGTGGTTTCGCTTGCCCACTGCGGTTGAACTGGTGCAGTTGTTGCGTGAAGACGATTCCCCGTTGCCCGACTTTCGAGATCTCCCCGACGAACTTGGCGGCTTGGGAACCGGCGGGCAACAGCGGGACGCTGAGGTCGGCGAAACCGATGATTCCCGTCAAGATATTGTCGAAGTCGTGGGCCATGCGACCGGCGATCACGGCCGTATCGCCGAGGCGTTGTTGCAAGCGGGCCGGGTCGAGAATCGGTCCGATCTTTGCCGCGAGGGCCGGGGATCGCTCGATCAAACGGGTCGATAGCACCAAGTAATTTCGGTCGGCCTCGGTCCAAGGTTCCCCGGCTGCCCGTTCGGCCCACAGCAACCCGGCCGGTCGCCCGGCGGGTTGGAACAGCGTATAGAGGCGTCCGGAGGAATTCGGCAATTGCCAGACCACGGTCGCCACGCCGCCACGCAGAGCGCGGGCCACGTCTGCAAGTTCGCTCGGCGCGCTCGGCAGCGGCGTCACGCTGTCCGGCCGGGCTTGGAGCATCAAGTTCGGTTTTTCGTCGATCGGCCAAATCAACCCGACCGTGCGCCACCCGGACGCACGCGCCCACCCGCCCAGGAACAGTTCCAGAGACGCGGCGTCGGTCGTTTCGGTGAGCCAGCTGGGAAGAAAGGCGAGACCGCTCGTCAGTCCGGCGGACGGGGCCATTCTCGCTCCCTCGTAACCCGATTCCACACGGGCTGGAATCGGTCATTGGCACGGCATGAATTCTTTCGTCTGCATGATACTTAGAACGGGTCGAAACGATGTCAACCGATTTTTGCAAGTTGGAGCGTGAAAGGAACCCGCCCGCAAGAACGCGAAGCGCGTTTGAAATGTCAAGGTATTCCCGCCGTACCGACTCACATCTTCGGTTTCGGGTTCACGATCCGTTTGATGGCCCCGCCGGCCGCCTCGCGCACTTTGGTTTGCGGGTCCTTCTGCGCTTCGCGCAAGGCGGGCAGCGCGTCTTTCCCGTCGGCGCCGAGCGCGCTCAGTTCTTCGATCATCGCGATCCGCACGTCGAACTCCGGCTCGACCTTCATCCTCGCCACGATAGTCGGGATCAGCAGTTTCGCGTCGGCGCCGAAGCCTTCGCAGAGCGCCCGCAGCGCGGCTCCCCGGACTTGCTTGTCTTTGTCTTCTTCGAACGCTTTCTTCAATTCCTTCTCGACGAGTTTGCCGCCGCCGGTGAACTTGGCGAGAGCGATGGCCGTTTGGCGGCGGACGTCGACATCGGCGTCTTGCAACCCGGCCGCGGTGCCGAGTACGGTCGCGGGGCTGCGATCTCCCAAAATCCCGAGCGAAGCCACGACCGCGCGACGGAGTTCGACATCCGGCTCGCTTTTCACAAGGGGCACGAGCGCGGTGGACACTTTGGCCGGTTCTTCCGGGTCGATGCGGCCGAGGGCGAAGATCGCGGCCGCGCGAACGCCTTTGTCGGTGTCTTTCAAGAGGAGGATCAACGCATCGGCGGCTGCGCTGGCCCCGACGCCGATGCGGCCGAGCGCGTCGGCGGCGGCCGCGCGCGTGGCCGGGTCTTTGTCCATCAAAACGTCCGCGAGTGTCGTCGCGGCCCCTTTGGACTTATCGCCGAAGCGGCCGAGAGCCACCGCGACTTCCCGGCGGACTTCCGTGTCTTTCTCGACGCGGAGGTTCTCGCTGAGATCGAGGATGACCGAAGCCGTGTCGGAGTTTTTGATGTCTTCGAGGAGTTTCACGGCCATCGCGTTCACGATTTCCGCCGCCTGCCTGCGGACGGACGCGGTGTTGTCCATCTTCAGCGCCCGGCCCACGGCGACCATGATCTTTCGGACGAGCGCGGAATCGAGGGCGTTGTCCGAAGCGATTTGCCCCATCGAAATCAGCGCGACCCGGCGCAGCCGGGCGTTCTGTTCCATCCGCAGCATGTCCTCCCACTCGGACAACTTTTTGCCGTTGTATTCCGGGTTGGCATCGGCCGCGGAAGCCACCGGGGTACCGAGGGCGATGAGGGCCAAGGCCAGCAGGGGGATGCGGAGTCGGGCGAGGCGCATGGGGATCTCCGGCAACGGGGTCGACACCCGTATCTTATGACGGAGGGGAAACCCCCGTCAAACGCTTTCGCTCCGGTTCTTCGGGCACCGCGCGCCGAATTCGGCTTAGACTGATCCCATGAACCCCATCGTCTTCGCGCTGCGTCGCCCCTACTCCGTCCTCGTCGGCGTCGTCGCATTGCTCATCGGCTCCGGTTTGGCGAGCTACCGGCAGAAGGTCGACATCTTCCCACCGCTGAATCAACCCGTCATTTACGTCTGCCAACCCTACGGCGGGATGAACCCGGCACAAATGGAAGGATTGCTGACGAGCTATTACGAGTACCACTTCCTCTACGTCAACGGTGTCGAGCATATCGAATCGAAGAACATTCAAGGGATGGCGTTGATCAAACTCCATTTTCACCCCGGCACGAATATGGCCGAAGCGTTGGCCGAGACCGTCGCCGCCGTGAATCGGTCTCGTTTCATGATGCCGCCCGGCACGGTGCCACCTTTCATTTCGCGCCTCGACACCGGCAGCGCGTCGGTCGGGTATTTGGTGTTGAACTCGGACAAACTCAGCATCAAGGAAATCCAAGACATCGCCTCGACGCGCGTCCGACCCGCGTTCGCCAATGTCCCGGGCATCTCGACGCCACCCGCATTCGGGGGCAACCAGCGGGCCATCGTCGTGAGCGTCGATCCCGACGCCCTCCGCTCGCGGAACTTGACGCCTGATCAGATCACCGAAGCCCTCTCCGCCGGCAACGTCGTCGCGCCGTCGGGGAATGTCCGCATCGACGACCGCACCCTCCTGGTCAACACCAACGCCATGGTCGGCCAAAAACCGATCGAAGAACTCGGTCAGATCCCCGTGAAGATGGGCGCGGCACCGGTGCTGTTGAAGGACGTGGCCACCATCGCCGACGGGGCCGACATCACGGCCGGGTACGCGCTGGTCAACGGCCGGCGGTCGGTGTACATGCTCGTGATGAAACGCTCCGACGCGTCGACGGTCCGCGTCGTGAACGAGTTGAACAAAGCCCTTCCGAAGATGCGCGACGCCGCCCCGGAGGTCGACATCCAGTTCGCCTTCGATCAATCGCCCATCGTGACCGAAGCGATGTGGGGCGTCGGCACCGAAGGGGTGATCGGGGCCCTGTTCACGGGGCTGATGGTATTGCTCTTCTTGCGCGATTGGCGCTCGGTCATCGTCGTCGTGTTGAACATCCCGCTCGCCTTGTTGGCGTCGGTTGTCGCACTTTGGCTCTGCGGGCAGTCGATCAACCTCATGACCCTCGGCGGGCTCGCGCTCGCCGTCGGGATCCTCGTCGACGAATCGACCGTCGAAGTCGAGAACATCCACAGCCAGATGCACCGGACGGACAACCTCGCCCGAGCCGTCCGGCAAGGGAACCAAGAAACGGCCGTGCCCCGGCTCTTGGCGATGCTCTGCGTCCTTGCGGTTTTCGTGCCGTCGTTCTTCATGACCGGCGCCGCCCGCGAACTGTTCGTGCCGCTCTCGCTCGCCGTCGGCTTCGCCATGATCGCGTCGTACATCCTTTCCAGCACGTTTGTCCCGGTGCTCTGCGTCTGGATTCTCAAGCTCCCGAGCCAGCACGCCACCGTCCCGGTACCGAACCTCGTGCATCGCTTGTACGACCGGGCCGTCGCGCGCATCATCGCGCTGCGTTGGTTCGCCGTGCCGGTCTATCTGCTCCTCGCGGGCCTCGGAATCGCCATTTTGTCGCAGTCCCTCGGCACCGCGGTGTTCCCCAAGACCGACCAAGGCCAGTTCCTTTTGCGGATGCGCGCCCCGACGGGAACCCGCATCGAGCGGACCGAGGAACTCGCCCAAGAAGCGCTGCGGATCATCGACCGCGAAGCCGGGGTGGGCAACGTGAGCATGACCGTCGGCTACGTCGGCTCCTTCCCGACCAACTACCCCATCCAAGCCGTGCACCAGTGGACGAGCGGCCCGGAAGAAGCCCAGTTGAAGGTCGCCCTCAAGCCCGGCAGTGGCATCCGTGTCGAAGATTTCAAAACGCGCTTGCGCGACATCCTCGACTGCGAGTTGAAGGCCTACCTGAATGCCGGTTGGACTCGCGATGGCGTACCGGCCGAAGAGCGGGAGAAACGCGCCGCCGGGCTGCGCTTGTCGTTCGAACCGGGCGATCTCGTCAGCGATGTCATGAGTTTCGGATCCGCGACGCCGATCGAAGTGCAGATCGGCGGTAACAACGTCGAGGCCACGCTCGCCAATTCCCGGGTCGTGCTCGCCCGCCTGAAAACAATCCCCCAGCTGCGCGACTTGCAGATTGTCCAAGCCCAAGATTACCCCACCGCCGACATTCAACTCGACCGGGCCCGGGCCGCGACGATGGGCCTCACCGCACGGAATATCAGCCAATCCCTCGTCCCCGCCACGGCGAGCAGCCGGTACGTCACGCCGATCTACTGGCGCGAGCAAAAGACGGGCCAAGGGTATATCGTGCAAGTGCAGGTGCCGCCACCGCGGATGAACAGCTTGACCGAACTCGGCCAAGTGCCGATCCGCGGCTCGGCGGGGACGATGACCGGCGACCACTCCGGTGCCACGGCGAACGGCCAAGGCACCGCCAGCGCGTCGATGGTGGCGGGCGGGATTTTGCTCCGCGATGTCGCCGAAATCAAACTGACCGCGACCCCGGCCGAGGTCGACCGGTACAACATGCGGCGCTTCGTGAGCATCACGGCCAACGTCGCGGGTGACGACCTCGGCGCCGTCGGCCGGGCGGTGAAGCGGGAACTCGCGGCGGCGA
Source organism: Fimbriiglobus sp. (assembly GCA_043727575.1). GTDB lineage: Bacteria > Planctomycetota > Planctomycetia > Gemmatales > Gemmataceae > JALHQU01. The sequence continues at coordinate 6,740 of JAYSYN010000244.1, read as the reverse complement.
AGCTCGACATCATCGACCAACATTTCGACGCCGAGTTGAATAAGAGTTCGGCCGATGCGGAAAAGATCGAACGCACCCGCACCGAGGACAAGAAAATTGGCAAACTCCCCGGCGGTGCGGCCATCGACGTCCGCGGGCAGTTGAATGCCCTCGATCAAGTCCAAGAGAGCCTGACGGTCGGCCTCGGGATCGCCGTCCTCACGATTTTCCTGATGCTCACGGCGTACTTTCAATCGATCAAACTTGCGCTGATTTCGATCGCCTCGATCCCCGCGACCCTCTGCGGTGTCGGAATCGCTTTGCTGCTGACGGGGACCACCCTGAATTTGCAATCGTTCATGGGGGCCATCCTGTCGCTGGGCGTCTCCGTGGCGAACGCGATTTTGCTCGTGACCTTCGCCGAACGCGCCCGTTTGAGCCACGGATCCGCGCCGCGCGCCGCGCTCGACGGCGGCAGCGCCCGCTTGCGGGCGATCCTCATGACGAGTTGCGCGATGGTGGCCGGGATGCTGCCGATGGCCTTCGGCTTCGGCTCGGGCGGTGATCAAACCGCCCCGCTCGGCCGAGCGGTGGTCGGGGGCTTGCTGGCGAGCACCTTGGCGACGCTGTTCGTCCTCCCCGCAATCTTCGGCCTGATTCAACGCCGCGCAGGCATCGCCGGACCGAGCCTCGACCCGGACGACCCCCACAGCGCCCGCTACGACATTGGCATGGTGAAGCTGTTCTCGGAGTGAGGCCCTGCCGACGTGGCGACAAGTCGGAAACTTGTCGCCACGCAAGAAAACCTTTGCTACTTCAACTCCGCGATCGCCGCCGCGGCGTGTTCGCAATCGTCGCGGGTGACGCCGTAGTGGGTGCAGGCCCGGACCGTGGTCTCCCCGAGGGCAGACATCAGAATCCCGCGCTCTTTCAGCTTCGCTGTCACCTCGTGCGGGGTTTTGAACCGCGCACCATCGACCTCGAACCAAACGAGATTCGTTTCGACTTCATCGGGTACCAGCTTCAACCCCGGCACGGCGCGAATCGCATCGGCGAGCACTGCGGCATTGGCGTGATCGTCTCGCAAGCGGTCGATGTGGTGGTTCATCGCATAGACGCACGCCGCCGCGAGGATGCCCGCTTGACGCATCGCCCCGCCGAACAGCTTGCGATAACGTCTCGCCCGCTGAATGATTTCCGCCGAGCCCGCGAGCGCCGAGCCGACCGGGGCGCCGAGGCCCTTACTGAAGCAGACGCTGATTGTGTCGAAGTGACTCGCCCAAGTTTTCGCCGCGGTTCCCGACGCCACGACCGCGTTCCACAAGCGCGCCCCATCGAGGTGCAGTGCCAGATTCTGCGATCGCGCCCACGCCGAAATCCCGGCGACCGATTCGAGCGACTGCACTGTCCCACCGCCGCGGTTGTGGGTGTTCTCCAGCCAGATCAAGCGCGTATGCGGGCTGTGGATATCGTTCGGCCGAAGGCCGCGTTGAACCGCGGACAAGTCGAGCAAGCCGTTCTTGCCGTCGACGGTATGAACCGATACTCCGCTGAGCGCAGCCGGGCCGCCGCCCTCCCAGAGGACGACGTGGCTCGTCGCCTCGCAGAGGAGTTCGTCCCCCGGCCGGCAGTGCAACCGCACGGCGATCTGATTCGCCATCGTCCCGGAGGGCACGAACACCGCCGCCTCGGTGCCGAGGTACGCGGCCAACTTCTCTTCGAGGGCGTTGATCGTCGGGTCTTCGCCGTAGACGTCGTCGCCGACGGGCGCGGCCAGCATCGCCGCCATCATCCCGGGCGTCGGTTTCGTCACGGTATCGCTGCGGAGGTCGATCATCGTCGGTCGGCTCACTTCTCGGGGGTCGACTTCGGCTCGTCGGCTTGTTTGTCTTCGAGGAACCAGCGTTTGCCGTTGTTCTTGAAATACAGCGTCTTCCCCGGAATGTCTTTGTGCGTGAAGCTCGCGGTCGCCCCGGCCTCGGCGACTTGCCCCTCCGCGAGGAACTTGCGGAACACTTTCAAGTTCTCGGGGTATTCATCGAGTTGGGCTTGGAGATCCTTGACGACAAACTTGAACGACCGGGCCTGCGCCTCCGTTGCGATGGCGGCGGCGAACGCCTTCGGCTCGATCGACAGTTTCTCGCGCACCGGCACCGAATCGGGGCTCGCCTTCTGCTCGTCCCGTTTGCGCAACAGGTCCCGTTCGACGACCGCCTCCAACCGCTGCGCGCGATCTCGGATCTTCGCTTCCAATACGCCCGGATCGAGAATCTGAGCGACGAAATAATCGTAGCGCTTGTTCTCGAGCAGTTTGATCGCCGATTCGAGCGCCGCCTTCGGCGTGGTCTGCGGGTAGAGGTCGGTGTTCGGCGCGATTCCGTAACGCGGCTTCTCATCCGCGTTCGGCTGAGCCGGAGCTTGCGATCCGATAATCAACGCGACCGGGAGAATCCATAAACCGCGCATGGGCGCATTCCTGGGGTGGGACGGAGATACCCTACAACCTTAGTTTTCGACCGCCCCGCCCCGCCGGGCCATTTCCCCGCGACCGCTTCGCCCTTTTCGCGCCGCCGGAGCCGGTATAATCCGCGTATGGCAGGAAACACCTTCGGCACCCTCTTCCGCGTGACCACCTCGGGCGTCAGCCACGGGCCGGGTTACCTCTGCATCGTCGACGGTTGCCCCGCCGGGTTGGAACTCGACATCGACGATTTGCTCCCCGATTTGCGCCGCCGGAAACCGGGGCAGTCGAAACTGACCACCCAGCGCGACGAAGCCGACCTCCCGGAAATCTGGAGCGGCATCTTCGAGGGTCGCACCGATGGCACCCCCATCGGTATTCTGTTTCGCAACGGGGATCAACGTAGCACCGACTACGGCGACATTCAAAATAAGTATCGACCCGGCCACGCCGACTACACCTTCGATGCTAAGTACGGATTCCGCGATCACCGCGGCGGCGGTCGCAGCAGCGCCCGCGAAACCATCTGCCGCGTCGCGGCGGGGGCGATCGCCAAAAAATTGCTGGCGCGCGAAGGCATCCGCATCCAAGGGTACGTCACGCAGGTCGGGTCGATCCGCGCAGAAGTTCCCGACCCGACCGCCGTGACGATGGAACAAGTCGAAGCGACGCCGATCCGCTGCCCCGATCACGTCCGCGCGGCCGAGATGATCGCCCTGATCGACGCCGTCCGCAAAGACCGCGATTCCATCGGCGGCATTTGCGAGGTGGTCGCCGTCGGGGTGCCACCGGGACTCGGCGAACCGGTCTTTGACAAATTGAAGGCCGACCTCGGCAAAGCCATGCTGTCGCTCCCCGCCGTCACCGGCTTCGAGTACGGCAACGGCTTCGCCGCCGCCCTGCTCCGCGGCAGTGAAAACAACGACTTGTACCTGCCTGGGTTCCGCACCGACACCAACCGTCACGGCGGCATGCTCGGTGGCATTTCCTCGGGCATGCCCATCGTCTGCCGGGTGGCGATCAAACCGACGAGCAGCATTCCGAGGCCGCAGCGAACTGTCACACAAGCGGGCGAGCCGACGGAAATTCTGGTGCGGGGCCGTCACGACCCATGCCTATTGCCGAGATTCGTCCCCATGGGCGAAGCGATGATGGCGCTGGTGCTGTTGGATCACTTGCTTAGGATGAAGGTGGCCAAACTTTAGGGGCGATTCGATGCCGATGCACGACTGGACGAAAGTGGATTCCTGGTTGTTCCACGATTTCCACACACTGTTTCTCGTCGAGATACGCAAAGGTCTCAACGCCCGATTGCCCGCGGGTTTTTACGCGTTGGCCGAGCAGTCGTTGAAATCGATGGTTCCCGATGTCCTCACTCTGCAATCCCTCTCGAATGGGACGGGTGGTAGATTCTCGGCAAGTCCGCTTTCGTCCGGCCCGCAAATGGCGGTTCTTCCGAATCTCAGCGTCGTCGATCGCGTCACTGTAAAACGGTTAGGCTTTAAGCAGAAGCGGATCGCGATCCGACACAAGACCAATGATCGTTTGGTGGCAATCGTCGAAATCGTTTCGCCGGGAAACAAAGCGAGCCGCAAGGAGTGGAAGCGTTTCGTTTACAAGGCGACCGCCGCTTTGCAAAATGGCGTACACGTTTTCATCGTCGATCCCTTCCCTCCGACACCGATCTATCCGCGCGGCACCCACGACGCCATCTGGTCGAATCTGGGTGGCAAGCGGTATACACCGCCCGCCGATCGGCCGCTCACCTACGCCTCGTACGAATCGAGCAATACTTTTTCACAAGAATTCCGCTGCTTCGTCGAACCCGGTCGGCCGGGGGAGTCACTCCCCGAAGTGCCCCTCTTCCTCGAACCGGAACGCTTCATCAACGTCCCGCTCGAAGAGCTATACTCCGACGCGATGAAGTATGTTTTGCCGCAGCACCTCGCGCTGCTGGAAGCTTAGGCAGTCGCCAGCGCCTTCCAAATTTCGTGCTTCACGTCGCTCGACTTAATACTTCGCTGCACCGGCTTGCCGTCCGCGCCGATTTCATCGCGGTATCGAATTGTCACGATGTCGTTAGCAATCGTTTCGCCGTCGATGGTGATGCAGAATGGCGTGCCGATCTCGTCTTGCCGACGGTAGCGCCGGCCGACGGCGCCTTTGTCGTCGTAGAAGACGTTGAAATACGCTTTCAATTCCCGGTACAGTTTCATCGCCTTCTCGGGCATGCCGTCTTTGTTCACGAGCGGGAAGATCGCCGCTTTGAACGGGGCGAGCCGCGGATGGAACCGCATGACGATCCGCTCCTCGAGGTTTCCCTTGGCGTCGGTGATTTTGTCTTCGTGGTACGCCTCGCACAACACTGCGAGCGCGAAGCGGTCGGCTCCGGCGCTCGGCTCGATGACGTGCGGCGTGAACTTGTACTTGGCGATCTCGTCCGCCGTCGGGTTCGACTTCAGCCACTCTTTGTACGACCGCGTGCTCATCGTCTGGCTGTCGTTATTCCAGAGTTCCTCGTCGAAGTAAGCGAGGTCGTCGGTTTTGCCGCTGTGCTTGGCGTGCGCTTCGAGGTCGTACGAACCCCGGTGGGCGACGCCTTCCAGCTCTTGCGGTTCTTCGCTGAAGGGGAACATGTACTCGATGTCGGTGGTGCCGATGGAGTAGTGGGCCAGCTCTTCATTCCCCTGCTCACGCGGCACCAAGTTCGACGACTGAATGCCGAGGGTGCTGTACCACTTTTTGCGCAGGTCGCGCCAGTACTCGTACCACTTCATGCTCTCGCTCGGCCTGCAGAAGAATTCGATCTCCATCTGCTCGAACTCGCGCGAGCGGAAGATGAAGTTGCGCGGATTGATCTCGTTGCGGAACGCCTTACCGATCTGCGCGATCCCGAACGGCAGCTTCAACCGCGTGCTGTTGAGGACGTTCCGGTAGTTTACGAAGATCCCCTGGGCCGTCTCGGGCCGGAGGTAGACTTTGTTATCCTCAGATTGAATCGCTCCAGCGTGCGATTCAAACATGAGATTGAAAGCCCGAGGTTGCTCGAGGATCCCAAACTCGCATGACGGACACACTCTCTTGAATGTAGATGGCGCACTTTCCAAAGAATGCACGAACTTTTTCGGCTCGTTGTTGAAGGTCTTTCGTAACGCCTTTGGAAGAATAAATTCCCGATCTGCATCCTCTTTCGAGTCCGCCTCGACTGCGATAACAAGTTTCGGCGTTGCCAATTGTTGGGTAAGGTATGGCGTCATCGCCTCGAGGTCCTCGTTCGTGGAGTCCTTTGCTATCTCGACGAATTTCGATACGTCGCCGTGGATATCGGTAAATCCGATCAGCCAGACCTTGTCGGCTCTGAATAATTTCCTGCACTTGTTGCAGTTTACCATCGGATCGCTGAATCCGCCGACGTGCCCGCTGGCCACCCACACCGCGGGATTCATGATGATGCTGCAATCCAACCCCACCATGCGGATCTCTTGGCCGTCGGGGCCGGGCGGCGGGTTGCGGACCATGTCCTGCCACCAGGCGTCCTTGATGTTCTTCTTCAGTTCGACGCCGAGGGGGCCGTAATCCCAGAAGCCGTTGAGGCCGCCGTAGATGTCCGAGGATTGGAAGATGAAGCCGTTTTCCTTGCAGAACTTGGCGAACTTCACCATGTCGATCTTCGCGGCCATGACTCTCTCTCCGAAGGCGCCGCCCTTGGTCTGGGTGGCACGGGTGGCAATTTGGACATGATAGCGAATAGGGCCATGTCGAGGCGATCACTTCCGGAGTCGCCGGGCCAGCACTTCCCGGGCGGCGATCGTCGGCCCAGCGTCGGGATGACCGGTCGCCATGCGTTCCAAGATGGCGATGGCCGCGTCGGTGCCAATGGCTTCGAGGACCCAAATAGCGGCCTCTTCGCGCTGCCATTTGGATCGGCTGATTTCTTCTGCGGATTCGGCCAGAGTATAGCCCCACGACTCACCGCCGCGATTGCGGAACTCGGCGGGGATTGACTCCGGAGGCCAATCCTTTCGGATCTGGCCCGAGATCCCGTAGCACTTGTCTTTAAAATTGTTCCCGCGAAGATTTTCGCGGTGGATTGAGTAATCCCAGTAATCACCTTTTAGGGCGTCCGGAACCAAGAGGAGAGCCAGCCGCTGCCGCTGTTCGACGTTGCTCGCCAATTTCCATACCGCCTCGACAGGCAAGCCTAGACCTTAATCAAGCGAATCCCACCCTTACTCTCCTCGGTTGGTCGAGGGCGGTGCACTCCCGGAGCGCGCTTGGATAGGCGGGCCGCGTGGAGTTA
>JAYSYN010000243.1:0-33000 GCA_043727575.1 Fimbriiglobus sp. | reverse complement strand
CGCCGACGTAGTAACCGATGTTCCCGGAGTTCAAGTTTTGTCGCTTGCCGTAACCGGGGTAGACGAGTTCGTACAGATCGCCGAGGATCGCGGCGACGGCTTCGCGGTTGGGCAGCGGATGATGGCCGAGATGGTGCAAGGTCCCGCAGGCGGAGTAGGACGCCACGAGTAAGTCGGTCACTTTTTGCAGTTCGCTCGACTGGATTTCGATCTCGGTGGGCATCGGTGGACTCCGCGTTCGGGAAACTACACGAATCGTAGACCGCCGACGGTGGGAAGACAACGTCGGTTGGTACCAGGATGGACCGAAAATACCACGCGGGCAATACCTTTGCCCTGTTCGCCGGTGTGCCACGGCCGTATTCCAACGGATGCGAAAGTCCCCGTCTCAGGATGCCCGATGCTCCGCTCGGTTTCGATTTTGCTCGCGTCGAGTTACATCCTCGCGGCGACCGTTTGGATACTCTCGTCCGGAGTCGTCCGCCGTTCGTCGGGCACCGAGTTGATCAATGTCGCTTGCGACCCGACCCGGGAATTGTGGGACGAACTCAACCCGAAGTTTTGCTCCCGATACGAGGCGCGAACCGGGACGCCCGTCGCCATCCGGAATTCGCACGGGGGCTCCGCCAGCCAAGCCTGGCAAGTGAAAAATGGCTTTGAAGCCGATGTGGTCACGCTGGCGATGTGGCCCGATACCGACGCGATCCGCAAAGCCGGGTTGATGGACGCCGGCTGGGAAACGAAGCTCGACGGGGGCTCGTTGCCGTACATCTCGACCATCGTTTTTGTGGTGCGGACGGGCTCCGAAAAAACGCGCGACCTCCGCGACTGGGACGACTTGATCGCCCGGGACGACGTCCGCATCATCGTGCCGAACCCGAAGACCTCCGGCAACGGCAAGTGGGCGTTCCTCGCCGCGTGGGGCTCCGTCAAGCGCCGCGACGGGTCGGACGCCGAGGCCGAAGAGTTCGTGAAGCAGCTGTTCCGGCGGACCAACGGCCTCGATCCGTCCGCCCGCGCCGCCACCGAGAACTTCGCCAAGAACGGCCAGGGCGACGTGCACCTGACGTGGGAAAACGAGGCCTATCTGGAAGTGAATCAATCCGGCGGCAAGCTGAGGCTGATCAATCCGCCCGCCAGTGTGCGGGCCGAGCCGCACGTCGCCGTCGTCGATTCCGTCGCTCGCAAGAAGGGGACCGCAGCCGCGGCGAAAGCGTACCTCGAATACCTCCACACCGAGGAAGCGCAGCGCGTGATCGCGAAACACTACTACCGGCCGACGCACCCGGACGTGGCCCGCGAGTCGGCGGAGCAGTTCGACCGGGCGGGCAAAATCGAACTCTTCCCGGTCGTTCCGACGATCGGTGCCTCGTGGGACGGGATCGACACGCGCTTCTTCGTCAAGAACGGGATCTTCGAACGCATCTACGACGGCGGGAAATCGCCATGAGTACCGTCAATCGCCGCGTGCTGCCGGGGTTCGGCTTGGGCCTCGGCTATACGCTCACCTACTTGACCGTCCTCGTGCTCATCCCGCTCGGCCTCTGCTTTTGGACAGCCGCCGAACTGTCGTGGGACGATTTCTGGAAAGCCGTGGCGGACCCGAAAGCCGTCGCGGCGTACAAGCTCACGTTCGCGGCCTCGTTCCTCGCCGGGGCCGTCAACGTCGCCATCGGCTTGATCGTCGCCTGGACGCTGGTCCGTTACGAATTCCCCGGCAAGCGGATCGTCGACGCCCTCGTCGATATCCCCTTCGCGCTGCCCACCGCCGTGGCCGGGATGATCTACGCGAACCTCTACATGCCCGATGGCTGGCTCGGACGGTACCTGGTCCCGCTCGGCATCGAGGGGGCATTCTCAAGGACGGGGATCGTCCTCGTGCTGATTTTCACCGGGTTCCCGTTCGTCGTGCGGACGGTGCAGCCGGTGCTGGAAGACCTCGACGCGGAAACGGAAGAGGCGGCCGGGGTGCTCGGAGCCAGTCGTTGGCAGACGTTTCGCCGGGTGATCTTGCCGAGTTTGATCCCGCCGGCGATCACCGGGTTCTCGCTCGCGTTCGCCCGCGCCATCGGCGAGTACGGCTCGGTGGTGTTCATCTCGGCGAACACGCCGGAGACGACCATCGCCCCGATGCGTATCGTCGCGCTGCAACTCGAAAGCACCAACGCCGACCGCGCCGGCGCGACCGCCGAAGCGGCCGCCATCGCCTCGGTGCTGCTTCTGGTGTCGTTCGCGATGCTGATCTTGATCAACCTGTTCGAACGGTGGAACCGGCGCTATGGCCAATGACAAACGGAGCCGGCGCGATCCTTGGTACGTGCGCTACGCCCTTATCGGCTCGACCGTCGGAATCGTCGGTTTTCTGATCCTGTTGCCGCTCGCGGATTTGTTCGCGCAGGCGTTCGCCCTCGGGGCGGTCGCCTACTGGGACGGCTTGGCGAACAACGCGGACACCCGCCATTCGATCTGGCTGACGCTCGCGATCGCACCGGTCTCGGTGGCGTTCAACACCGTCTTCGGCGTCGCGGCGGCTTGGACCATCGCCCGCTTCCGTTTCCCCGGCCGGGCGATCTTGACGACGCTCATCGACCTCCCGTTCAGCGTCTCGCCGGTCGTCGTCGGGCTGATTTTCGTCTTGATGCTCGGGCCGAACACACGGATCGGGGGCTGGCTGCTCGGCCACGATTACAAGGTGATCTTCGCTCCGCCGGGGATCTTGCTGGTGACGCTGTTCGTGACGTTCCCCTTCGTGGCCCGCGAGTTGATCCCGATTTTTGAGGCGGTCGGTTCGGAGGAGGAGATCGCGGCCCGGAGCCTCGGGGCCAACGGTTGGCAGATGTTCTGGCGCGTGACGGTGCCCAACATCAAATGGGGCCTGATCTACGGCATCATCCTGTGCAACGCCCGCGCGATGGGGGAGTTCGGCGCGGTCGCCATCGTCTCGGGGAAGATCGCCGGGCAGACCGAAACCATGCCGCTGCGCGTGCAGAAATTGCACGAGGGACTGTCGGAATCCGACAAAGCCGCCGCGTTCGCGCTGGCCTCGGTGCTGACGCTGCTCTCTCTCGTGACGCTCGTCATCAAGGTCGGGATCGAACGCAAATTCCGCGCGGAGCGACGGGCACCGGAGTAGGAAAGGTCTTCACTCTGCGATGCGCGGCAGAAGCCCCGACTCGATCTGTTGCCAATCGAATGGGCAAACGGCAGGAAACAATTCCGGGGCTGAGCCGGTGTCGACGACCGCTAAGCGAACAGCGTCGCCGTAGATTTCCGACAGACGATCCTCGACGTGATTGCGCAAGGTACCACTCTCCAAAATCCGACGCAGTTTCTGCCGTTGCAATTCGATGGAGCGCTCCCAACTCCGTGTTCGTTTTTCGGGTTGGAAGTACCACTTGAGCAAGTGGGCCAACAGTTGGGCCATCCGGCAGTTGACCTCGCGGCGATCTCGCTTGGCCATATCGGCTAAATACTCCGCGAGGTGGGCCCGGTCCAATTCCGCGAATCGCCCTTCGGCCACGAGATCCGACATAGCGTCGAGCCAAGCCGTTTCGTCGGCTTCGTAGAGCGCAGCTAGTGGTTCGGCTTCCAAAATGGGCATCGGGGGACTCCGCAGAAAGACTCGTCCAATTGTACGGCCCGGATCAAATCAGCGTCCCGTCCGGGACGACGGCTCCGCGGGGAATGCAGATGATACCGTCGCGGATGTGCCACATGCCGTCGGGGCCGTCGGCTTCCTTGACGCCGGATTGATTCAGCATCTGCACCCCCGAACCGATGCGGCAGTCCTTGTCCAAGATCGCACCGCGGATGATGGTGTTGTGGCCGACGTTCATGTCCGGCCGGCCCAGCTTGCGATTCTCGGCCAGTTCCGCGGTCGTCTCGAATCCGTCCGAGCCGATCACGACCGTGTCCTTCAAATGGCAGTGTTTGCCGATGGCCGAGCGGACCCCCAGCATGCAGTGGTCGATGACGCTGTCGGACCCGACGCGGCACCCATCGGCGATGAGGCAATCGGTGAGCTTGGCCCCACCGAAGCGGCTCGCCGGCAAGTTCCGCATCCGCGTGAAGATGACCTCGTCCGTCTGGAAGAAATCGAACGGCGGCACTTCTTCTCCCAGCGCCAAGCTGCACTCGTGGTAGCTCTTGATCGTCCCGAGGTCTTCCCAGAAGCCGTCGAAGAGGTGGGCGTGGATGTGCCGGGCGCCGACGTGGTTGGGGAACAGGTTCGAGCCGAAGTCGTGCGGCGGTCGCATCTGATTGTGCAGCGTGTCGAGCACCGGGTAGTTCAGCATCTCGATGAGTTTGTCGGTCTTGAACAGGTAGATCCCCATGTTCGCCAAGTAGTTGCGGCCGAGGCTCGGGATGCCTTGGTCGTCGATCCATTTCGACGGCGTGAAATACGGCGCGCGACTCTCGTCGGTCTTGGGTTTCTCGACGAACGACTTCACCCGGCCGTCGTCGTCGATCTGCATCAAACCGAAGCCGTCGGTTTGATCTTCCCGCACCGGGATGCACGCGATGGTCACATCGGCCCCGCTCTCGCGGTGCGTGCGGATCATGTGGCGGTAGTCCATCCGATACAACTGATCGCCCGACAGGATCAGGATCTCGTCGGCTTCTTCGCGCTCGATGTAAGCGAGGTTCTGCCGCACCGCGTCGGCCGTGCCCTGGTACCAGCCGATATGGTCCTCGTACGACTGCTGCGCCGCGAGGATTTCGACGAAGCCGCTGCTGAACATGTCGAACTTGTAGGTGTTGGCGATGTGCCGGTGCAAACTGACGCTGAGGAACTGCGTGAGGACGTAGATGTTCCGCAGACCGCTGTTGAGGCAATTCGAAATCGGGATGTCGATGAGCCGGTATTTTCCGGCCACCGGCACGGCCGGCTTGGCCCGGTCTTTGGTCAACGGGAAAAGCCGGCTGCCGCGGCCCCCGCCCAAAATCAGACTGAGGACGTGCGGTTCTTTCGGCATGGCGAGGCTCGCGATGGTCGGCTCGGATGGGGTGGGTTTGTTATCTCACCCGACCGCGAATCGGGCAACGGGGAAATCGAATCCGTAAAACTTCCGCATGAAAACCTCACGCATCCTCGTCACGGGGTCGGCCGGACGGCTCGGGCGGGCCGCCGTGACGGAACTCGTTGCCCGCAGACACACCGTTATCGGCTTCGACCTGCGGCCGACGCCCGGATTGCCCGATTCCGTCGTCGGCACACTGCAGGATGCGGATTTGCTGAATCGCCTCGCCGTCGGTGCCGATGCCATCATTCACTTGGCGGCGACGCCGGACGATGCGCGGTTCCCGCGGGGCACGCCGCCCGATGACGGCGACAATTTCCTTTCCGAACTGGTGCCGAACAACATCGTCGGCGGCTACCACGTCCTCGAAGCGGCGCGCAAGAACGGCGTGAAGCGCGTGATCCTCGCCAGTACGGGGCAAGTCGTCGATGGCTACCTCGACGCCGGCCGGTCGCCGGTGAGGGCCGACTGGCCGACGCATCCGCGCTACCTCTACGCCAGTACCAAAGTCTTTCTCGAAGCCCTCGGCAGCGCCTACGCCCATGCCCACGGCATGAAGGTGCTTGCTGTGCGGCTCGGCTGGTGCCCGCGCAATGCGGTCCAAGTCGCTCAGATCGCGGCGAGCGCCGAGGACCAGGATGTGTTTCTCAGCCCCGGCGATGCCGGGCGGTTCTTCGCTTGCGCGGTGGAAGCGGGCGACCCGCCGCCGTTCGCCCCCGTTTTCGTAACGAGCCTGCCTCTCGGAAAGATCCTGTACGACCTGACCCCTGCGAAGGAGTTGGTGGGATTTGTACCGCGGGATACATGGCCGACGGGTGCCGACGACTATTAGGCCCGATTCCCTGGGAACGCTCGCCACTTCCGGTTCCCTCAGCGCGAGTCGGCTTTGCAAAATGATTTCGGCACGGAACCCCCCACCCCTCCGCGAAATCAATTCCGATTTCGGGTAGAACCCATGCGCGCCAACGGTTTAGGTTCGGTTTCGCCCGCGGCGTTGCCCGCTGAAACCATTTTAGCAGCCGGATGGACGGCGGGCTAAAGTGCGTCAGCACCCGGGTCGGCATCACTCATCCGGGCGCTCCCGCACCCCGGCTCGCCACCCCACTACATCCCCGCGGCCGCAATCTCTAAGATGTTGCGAACACCCGCACCGAAGCCGATTCCATGACACCGCAACCCGTCCACTGGCACGAAGGCATGTTCCTCCGGCCGCACCACTTCCAAGCGGCGGATCGGTACCACTCCCGCCTCGTCGATGTGACGGCGCAATTCCTCCAAGCCCACGCTTGGGGTCTGCGCCGCTGCGTCATCGATACCGAAGCGCTCGGCGGCTTCCGGTTCGTCGTGCGCGAACTCGCCGCCCGTTTCCGCGATGGTACCGTGTTGCAACTGCCGCAAGATGCCCCGCTGCCCGAGTTCGACCTCAAGCCCGCGTTCCTCGGCCGCAATTCCGTCGAGCTGTTTCTGGCCGTGCCGACGTGGCGACCCGGCCAGCCGAATGTGGCTGTGCCGGGGAACACCAACCCGGCTCGCTACCGGACGAACACGCTGCCGACGGATGACGAAAACACCGGGGTGAACCCGCAGACCCTGAGCTACCGCAGCCCCGCCGTGCGCCTCTTGACCGCCGACGAAGACCGGGCCGGTTACGACGTCCTTCCCTTGGCCCGACTCGAAAAATCTGAGCGCGCCGAGGCCACCCCGCAACTCGCCGTCGGCTTCATTCCGCCGCTGTTGGCCTGCGACGCTTGGCTCGGATTGCAGCAGAAGATTCTGCAAGAGATCTACGCGCGACTGAACAAGAAGATCGAAGTGATCGCCGGGCAGGTGACCTCCCGCGGCATCTCGTTCGATTCGCAAACCCCCGGCGACGCCCGGCGCGTGAACCAGCTCGGGGCGATGAACGAAGGCTTCGCGATGCTGAGCCACTTGGCCTTCGTACCGGGCATCCACCCGGAGGTGGCCTACCGCGAACTCCTGCGATTGATGGGTCAAATGTCGGTTTTCACGAAAGCCGCGCGACCGCCGGAACTGCCGCGCTACGACCACGACGACCTCGGCGGCTGCTTTTGGAAGTTGAAGCAATACCTCGATTCGTCGCTGAACGAGGTCGAGAACCCGACCTACGAAGAGCGGCCGTTCGTCGGCAGCGGCCTGCAAATGCGCGTCGCGCTCGAACCCGCGTGGCTCGAAAGCGGCTGGCAGATGTTTCTGGGGGTACGCTCGAACGCCACGACCGAGGACTGCATCAAGATGCTGTTGCGTCCCGAAAAGCTCGGCATGAAGATCGGCAGCTCGGACCGCGTCGATGCCATCTTCACCCGCGGTCAAGAAGGGCTGCGCTTCACCCACGCCCCGCGGCCGCCGCGCGATCTGCCGAGCGCGCCGAACCTGACGTATTTCGATATCAGCCGGGAATCGGCCACGAACGAGTGGGCCAACGTGCAGAAGATGAAGACGCTGGCGATCCGCATCCAAGAGCGCGACGTCGTCGGCAACATCGACGGCCAGCGCGACCTCACCATCCGCACCGGCGGACAAACGACGACCTTCGCCTTCACCCTCTACCTCATCCCGACGACACTGTGAACCGCGAGACAAGCTGATTCCATAGGGCTCAAATGTGGCTACCTTGTAGGACAGGCCTCCGGGCCTGTCTAAAATTGAAGGAGTGTTCCAACGTTTAAAGTGGATGTTTTCCCGGACAGGCCCGGAGGCCTGTCCTACAAGTGGACCGCATTTGTTTGGTTCCGAAGACTCCACCCGCCCTACAAGGTTCAACCCGTGAACCGCGAGACGATCCTCACCTCTGGCACCGGCGGGCGCGTTTTGACGAATACGAACGTCTGGAGCGCCGACGGGCAGTGGATAGTCTTCGACACGCGCTCCGATCCGGAGGGGGCCGTATTCGACGGCACCAAGATTCGAGCCGTCCACGTTGAGACCCGGGAAGTTCGGACGCTGTACGAGAGTCGCGACGGAGCTTGCTGCGGGGTCGTCACCTGCCATCCCACGGACATGAAAGCCGTGTGCATCCTCGGCCCGGAGTTCCCGACCGCCGAGTGGGGCTACGGGCCGAGCCGGCGCCGAGGGATCGTCCTCGACTTCCCCGGCGGCGCGCGGAATCTCGATGCCATCGATCTCGTGCCGCCGTTCACGCCGGGGGCACTCAGCGGCGGCTCGCACCTGCATCTGTGGCACCCCAAAGGCGATTGGATCAGCTTCACCTACGAGGACGAAGTGCGGAAAGTTGGGCAGCGCAACATCGGTATCGCGATGCCCGGTGCGGTCCGCGTCCCGACGACGCACCCGCGCAACCACGACGGCAATTATTTCTGCAAACCCGTCACCCGGACCACGGCGGACCCGCGCATCGATTCGGATGAGATTTCCCGGGCCTGCGAGGAAGCGTGGATCGGCACGACGCGCCGCCTCGCGTTCCAAGGGACGGTGCGAACCGCCGCCGGTCCGATGGTCGAAGTCTTTCTCGTCGAACTGCTGCGCAGCGGGTTCGCGCAGTGCCGACTGACGCGCACGTCGCACCGCAAATACCCCGGTATCCAAGGCCCGCGCCACTGGCTCCGGAGTTCGCCGGACGGATCGAAGATCGGCTGCTTCATGAAAGACGAAAGCGGCGTCGCGCAATTCTGGACGGTCAAAGTCAACAACAACGAATTGCAGCAAGTCACTGACAGTCCGAGCCCGATGGCATCCGCGTTCACCTGGCACCCCGACGGCCGGCGGGTGGCGTGCATCGTCGATGGCGCGGTCAGTTTGATCGACACGGTGACGGGTACTGTCACCCCGTTGACAGCGAAGGGGGACCTCCGACCGGAGGCCTGCGTCTTCAGCCCGGACGGATCGCGGATCGCCTTCGTGCGGACTATTGCGGGGAGCAATCAAATCGGCATCGTCGATGTCGAGTGAATGCGTTCGAGTTCGCCCAACAACTTCTGCCGGACGTATTGTGCCCGCCGGTGGATCGCGCGTTGGCCTTCGACGTATTCCTCGCGCCCGGACTTCGTTTCGATCGCGATCGGCGCGAACCCGAACTCGTTCAGATCGTAGGGGCTGGCGCGCATGTCGAGTTCCCGCGCCGCCACCGCCAATTCGAAAGCACCACCCATAACCTCCGACGACGTGAACGGGGCGAACTTGAACGCGAATTTGTACAAGTCCATATTCGCGTGGACGCAGCCGGGCTGATCGTGCTCCGGGCTGTTCGCCCGGCTCAATTCCAACTTGTTCAACGGCAGCGCCGACTCGGTGAAGAAACGGAACGCATCGAAGTGGGTGCAGCGGACGCCCGCCGCTGACACGACGTTGTCAGTCGCTTGGGCCGAGAGTCGCAACGGCACGCGCGCATGGCGGACGTCGCGCGTTCCGTGGACCATCGCCCATTCGTGCAGACCGAAGCAATTGAACTGCGGCTCGCGGTCGCGGATCGCGGTCTGATATCGGATCGTCCACTCGAGTTGCTCGATGCGGTGGGCCGGGAACGCCTTTGCCGGGAGGATCGCCCCGCATGCGTCGAATGCGAACATCTGCGGCCAAGCGAGATCGGCCGGGGTGGCCCCTTCCAAATGAACATCGACGCCCGGCGACCAGCGCAGCAGATGCCCGGCGCGGAAGGAGTAATACTCGAACAGGAAATCGTAGACCGGGTGTTTGCGGCCGGTGCGGGCCAGACGATCGCGGGCGATGGGGCCGACGCGGCGATCGTGCCGGGCTTTCTCCGCTTCCCATTCGGGCCGGGTCATCGACTCAACCATCGGCCAGCTTCTGGTAGTCGGGCGCGTCCGTTTGCCCGGGCCGGGAGCGCGGGGCATGCTTGGCCAGCCACGCCGCATCGGCGGGCACCATCTCGCGGCTTTCGGTATCCCAACCGAAGGCGCGACCTTCATTCAAACTCCGCATCGCCATGCTCGTGATGGCCCCCGTGGCCGTACCGAGTTCCGGCGGGGCCACGGTGTTCGCATCGCGGCGACGGACGCAATCGAGAAAGTTTTCCCACAGCGCTTCCGTGTCGTTCTTCGGCGAGTTCACGGGCACGAACTCGGCCGGGCGGATCGTCGTTTCGAGTCGGGCCGGCAGTCCCGCGCCGCCGCGCGGGTCGTCGTGATGAATTTGGAAACCACCCTTGAGGAACTTGATCGCCCCGTGGCGCCCGCGGATCACGTCCTCTTGCGGATACGCCGAGGTCGTGACGGCGCTCAGCACCAGTTGCGCGCCCTCTTCGAAGTCGGCGATCAGCGTGGTCAGGTCGGGCACGGTGCGCCCGTCTTGCTCGACGAACAAGCCGCCACCGGCGGTGACGCGTGTCGGGTAACGCAGGCCACTACTCACCAGCATCCGAGCCAACGGGTGCGAGAGCATATCGGTGACGGGGCCGCCGCCGAAGGGCCGGTAACAGCGCCACTGGGCGAAGGCGGCCCGATCGAACGGCATCTCTTGCGGCGTCGGCCCGAGTTTGTCGCCGTTCACATCGAAGCGGTGCCCGAGAAACAAATCCCAGTCGACGGTCTTCGGGTTCATCTGCGGGGCGAGGCGGTAATAGCGCCACTGGCCGCGGATGTCGTTGCGGAAGACTCCCGCTTGCAAGTGCGACACATGACCGATTCGACCGGATTGAATCTTCTCGTGGGCGGCGTTCCACACCGGATCGGCGAGCGTTTGCATGCCGACGGTCAGGACGCGGTTGTGCTTCTTGGCCGCGTCGCTCACGGCGAGCGCTTCGGCCGGGGTCCGCGTCATCGGTTTTTCAACGTAGACGTCTTTGCCCGCAGCAAACGCGTCGAGTGTCATCCGGGCGTGCCAGTGGTCGGGCGTCGTGATGCAGACCGCGTCGACGTCCTTCAACTCGAGCAGTTTGCGGTAGTCCTTCACAACGCGCTTGCGGTCGCCGGGGTTCAACCCGCATTTCTTCGCCGACGGGTACAAGCCCTGCGCGTATTGCCGGCGGGTCGTGGTGCCGCCGTGGGTGTGGTCGTACTCTTCTTCGAGGCCGTCCCAGACATCGCAAACGGCGACCGGCGTCACGCCGCGATTCTCGAGGGCCATTTTCACCAGCAAGTTGATGTGGGCCTGCGCGCGCCCGCCGCAACCGAGGAAGCCGATTTGCACGCGCGCGTTGCTACCGACGACACTGGCGTAGCTCGTGGCGGACAGGCCGATCGCCGCCGCGGCGCCCGCGGTGGCTTGGAAGAATCTGCGGCGGTCGACGGGCTTGTGTTCGACGGTCATTATCGACATCCATCATGCGAACAATTCGGAAATCGCCTCGCCGCGGTCCATTAAAAACTGCGGCCGGCCGGTCGGGTCTTGGATCGTCGTCTTGGTCGCGTCGATGCCGAGGGTCTTGTAGAGCGACGCGAACACATCTTCGTAGCTCACGGGCCGCGAAGTCACTTTGCCGCCGGTGCGGTCGGTGCTGCCGATGACTTGGCCACCCTTGAAGCCGCCACCGCAGAGGAAGGCCGGGCCGACTTCGGGCCAGTGCTCCCGGCCGCCCTCTTTACTGATCTTAGGCGACCGGCCGAACTCGCCCCAAACTACGATGGCGACATCGCCGAGCATCCCGCGTTCCTCGAGGTCGGTGACGAGGGCGTGGATCGCGTGATCGACGATCGGCACCAATTGCCGCATGCGCGGGAAGTTTTTGGTGTGGGTGTCGAAGTCGCTGAAGGTCACGCTCACGCAGCGGACGCCAGCTTCGACGAGCCGCCTGGCGAGAAGCAGTTTCTTGGCGCAGTGCTCGTCTTCGGCGGTGTCGAACTTCGGCCCGGTGATCCTCGGCGGGCAGTAGCGGGCGAGGTTCGCCACCGTCTCTTTCTCGAAATCGAGCGCGTCGGCGAGTTTGCCGCTGGTCAGGATGTTCACCGCTTGCCGGCCGAATTTGTCGAGCGCGTCCATGCCGCCGGAGGTGTCGAGGTCGCGGCGGAGATCGTCGAAGCCGGCCAACAGTTTCGTCCGATCCCGGAGCCGTTCCGGGGTCAATCCCTCGGCGAATTTCAATTGGATCGTCCCCGGTTTTCCCCGGGCGGCGAGTTCGGCTTGCATCCCCGGTTCGAGTTCGCGCGCGAACATCGCGGACAAGTCCGGTCGGAACGGGGCGAGCGAGGGTCCGAGGAAACCGGGCCGGGCGCTATTGCGCACCATCGGGCGACCCTGCATCAGATCGACGAATGCCGGAACGGGATTTTCCGGGGAGGCGAGCAGTTTGGAAACGACGCAGCCCAGCGCGGGGCGGCCCCCGACCGATTTCAATTCTTTCTCGGCGAACCCGGACTGGCACTGGAAAGCGTCGTGCGCCCCCGCCGAGCCGACGAGCGACCGGATGAAGGCGAACTTGTCGGCGATCCCCGCGATTTTGGGCATCAGCTCGGAAATGTGGAGGCCGGGGATCTTCGTCGCGATCGGTTTGAACTCGCCGCGGATTTCTTCGGGGGCGTTCGGCTTCGGGTCGATGGTATCGTGCTGCGGCGGGCCGCCATCGAGGTGGATGTTGATGATCGACTTCACGGACGATTTCGCGCCGCCGGCGGCTTCGGCCCGCAGCAAATCGGCGAGCGTCCACGCGCCGAACGCCCCGGCCACGAGGGCGTGACGGCGATTCGGCTGGATCGAGGGGAGGATGCGGAGCACGGGAGGGGCCCCAACGGGGTTGGGATGTCGGGGCGAGTTGAATCAGGTTAATCGAGCCGATGCGCCGTGTCAAATGCCGAATTGACCTTTCCGACTGCACCTCACCCACCCAGCGTCGGAAAGCACCGTTCTCGTCGGAAAGCGACCAACTTATCGGAACGACCAAGCGCCCACAGTACTTGCGCCGACCTCGGAAAAGCCGTACCGCGAAGAAAGCACGGGGTCGTCCCAGAAAGAATGAGTTCGAGAATCGGAATGGCCCGTAGGGCGGGTGGAGTCTTCGGGCTGAAAACGATTCCCGCGTGACGTATAATGCTCCCACGGGGTCCGGAGAATCGGCATGAGTTCGGCGACGGAAGAGATTCTCGAATTGGTCCCGGCCGAGCCGGCGCGCCACGAGATGGCGAAGCCCAAAATTGCCAACGTCGCGGGTCGGCTGGGCACTGGCGCCGGAAACACCATGTTTTCCGCGCTCGGCTCGCCGTGGACGCGGCGGTTGTCGAAGGCGGCGCTGTTACTGCCCAAAATCCGCGAGTTCGAACGGCTCTTTCTCACGCTCAATGACGACGACATGAAGACCGCGAGCCTGTCGCTGCGTGGCAAAGCCCGCGGCGGCGTCACGCTCGACGGCCTCATCCCCGAGACATTCGGTCTAGCCTGCGCCGCGATCCGCCGCGTCCACGGTTATCAACCTTTCGACGTGCAGTTGGCCGCCGGCGTCATCATGCACTACGGCGGGCTCGTCGAACTCGCGACCGGGGAAGGCAAGACGCTCTGCGCGGTGGCGCCGACGTTCCTCAACGCGCTGCTCGGCAAAGGGGTCCATGTCACAACAGTCAACGATTACCTCTCAAAGCGCGACGCCGACGAAATGGGGCCGGTCCACCGGATGCTGGGCATGAGCATCGGGTGCCTCCAGCAGAAGATGCAGGATGCCGAGCGGCAGGCCCAGTACAAGTGCGACATTACGTATGGCACGGCGTCCGAGTTCGGCTTCGATTTCTTGCGGGATCGGATGAAGCTCCGCGGGGGCCAAGCGACGAACGCCCCGTTTTGGTGCGGCTGGCTGGGCGGCGGCACCGCCCAAGACCCGCGTGTCCAACGCGGTCTGCACTTCGCGATCGTCGACGAGGCCGACAGTATCTTCATCGACGAAGGGCGCACGCCACTCATCATCGCCAACCCGACGCGGCCCGCCACCGAAGACGAACAGGTCGTCTACCTCTGGGCCGACCGCGTCGCGCAGGAATTGAAAAAAGACAAGCACTTCAAACTCGATTTGAAGAAAGAGAAAATCGAACTGACCGACGAAGGCAGGCAGACGGTGCGCTACTCCAACCCGCCCACGGGCGAACACGCCACCGCGATGGACAAGCTGATCGAGGCCATGGAGAAAGCCCTGCAAGCCCGCTACCGCTTCACCCGCGACCACCACTACATGGTCGGCGCCGAGAATAAGATCGTCATCATCGACGAAGGCACCGGCCGGCCGATGCCGGACCGCAACTGGCGCGACGGCCTCCACCAAGCCGTCGAAGCGAAGGAGAAAGTGCCGATCACGATGCAGTCGGACCACGCGGCCCAAGTCACGTACATGAACTTCTACCGGCTCTACAAGAAGCTCGGCGGCATGTCCGGGACGCTGATGCCGAACTTCTGGGAGCTGCGCAAAGTCTACCGGCGCTGGGTGACGAAAGTGCCGACGAACCGCCCCGTGATGCGCGTCCAGCAGACGGATCGCGTCTTCCCGACCGAGCAGGCGAAGTTCGAAGCCGTCGTGAAGCAGGTCCAAGAAATGATGGCCGGGGGACGGCCGGTGCTCATCGGCACCCGGACCGTCGACGCGTCCGAAAAATTGTCGAAATTGCTCGTCGCCGTCGGCGTCGAACACAAGGTGCTCAACGCCCGCCAAAACGACCAAGAAGCGGTGATCGTGTCGCGCGCCGGGCAACTCGGCAACGTGACGGTGGCGACGAACATGGCCGGGCGCGGGACCGACATCAAACTCGGGCCGAAGGTCGCTGAGAACGGCGGTCTGCACGTCATCGGCACCGAGCGCCACGAGGCCGAGCGGATCGACCGCCAACTCGCCGGCCGCGCCGGACGGCAGGGCGATCCCGGCACCGCGCAGTTTTTCTTGAGCCTCGAAGATCAACTGCTCGAAGGGTTGGGCGTGGCCCGCCAGCGGAAGTTGAAAGCCCTCGGCCAAGCCGGCGGAAACCGCGATTGGAATGCCTACCGCGGCCTGTTCCGAATCGCCCAACACCGACTCGAACGCAAGCACCGCAAGCAGCGGCTCGACCTGATGAACTACGACAAGCAGCGCCAAGAGATGCTCCAAGATTTGGGTGCCGACCCCTATGTCGATTGATTCCCGGCTGGAACGCCTGCCGATCTTCGGCCTGACGGTCGCCGTTCTGTTCGGCAGCCTCTTCGTGAAGTACATCCACGACGTCGACATGTACTGGCAGTTGCAGTTCGGCGAGATCATCTCGCGGACGGGGCAGTTGCCGAGTCACGAGCCGTTCCTCGCCGGCAAAGAAAGCGTGGCGAACGTCCCCATCTGCTGGCTCTCGCAGGTGATCTACTTTCAACTCTGGTCGCTCGGCGGTTGGCCGCTGTTACAAATCTTGGAAGGGGCGTTCTGGATCGGCGGCTACGCCGTCGTGGCGTGGGCCCTCCGCCGCAGCGGGGCGTGGGG
Organism: Fimbriiglobus sp.; assembly: GCA_043727575.1. GTDB lineage: Bacteria > Planctomycetota > Planctomycetia > Gemmatales > Gemmataceae > JALHQU01. The sequence goes on along the minus strand of JAYSYN010000243.1, from coordinate 17,634 downwards.
CTGGCCCGCGGCGCTCGCCCTGCTCTACGGTTACCTGCCGGCGTACACCTTTGCCAGCATCCGCCCGCAGACGTTCGCCCTGCTCGGCTTCGGCCTGACGATGGCGCTGACGTGGCACGGCGGGAAGCTCGGGACGAAGCTGCTCCTCGGGGCGATCCTGTTCGTGATTTGGCAGAACGCGCATCCGTCGGTACTGATGGCGGGCGTCTGGCTCGGGCCGATGACCGTCGGCGCCGTCGTCCGTTGGCTGCGCCGGCCCGTTACCGAGCGCGGGGCCTTCCCTTGGGATCTCGCGGGGATGAGCGCTTTGGCGATCGCGGCGTCGATGGCCTGCCCCGATCCGATCGAGACATTGAAAGTGGCCCGCGTGAACGAGCAAATGTCGAAGCACCTCGACGTCTCGGAATGGAAGCCGCTGATTTGGCCCGATTTGGAAGGCGCGTTCGACTGGCAATCCCGCGGTTGCACCGTCTTGGCCATCGCGATTCTGCCGGTGCTCGGGGTGTGGCGCGGGCGCCGATTGAAGGTCGAAGAACTGGTCGCGGCGGCGATCCTGATCGCGCTCACTTGGCAAATGTACCGCTTCTCCACGTTCCTCGGATTCGCGCTGATCCCGATCGCGTACCGCGCCCTCGCACCCCCGCCCGGCGCGCCTCCCCCGCCGCCTCTGATCCGGAGTTGGCGCGCGATTCTCGCCGGCTCATTCGCCGTGGCCATCGCGATCTCGTTGACGCGCTTCGCCGTCGCCGAGATCGCGGCGCCGCAACGCACGCCGATCGATCCGCACATGGATTATTTCCCGTTCGAGGCGGTCGCCCGCATGAAGGAGTCCGTCCCGGCGGGCACGGTCTTCTGCGACTTTTTCTGGGGCGGCGTCGTCGCGCGGGCGAATCATCCGGATTGGAAAGTTTCGCACGACGGGCGCTATTACCACTTCGCGGCGGACGAGTGGGATTGGTACAAATCGGCGATGTGGCAGCAACCGGTCGGGAACCACAACGTGACCGTCGCCGAGATCGTCGCCGCGTTCCGCCCCGTGGCGTTCTTGCTGTGGGCCGCACCGGACGAAGCGCTGATCCGGAAGCTCGACGCCGCCGACTCCGGTTGGATCCGACTGACGGACGCCGCCGGCCGGGACGGTTTCGATCGGGGCCAAGCCATCGTCTTCGTGCCGAGGTAACGCGGCGGACGTTTCTACTCCGCAACATCACCGCATCTTCACATCGCCGTCACCCGGCTGTGGTAGCATCCCAAACTTCCATCACGTTCCCGAGAGCGACCATGAATCGCGTATTGCTGTTGGTCGGTGTGTGCGTCGTCGTCGGCGGGGCGGTGGCCCTGTCCCGCACGCGCTCGCCCGATTCGGAGAAGCCCGGGGCCTCCGGGATACAAGCCACGGTCGAAGACAAAAACCCGTGGACGAGCCTGAAAGTCAACGCCGACGCGGAGCAATTCCAATTCGCCGTCGTCTCGGACCGCACCGGCGGGCACCGGCCCAAAGTCTTCAGCCAAGCCGTGCAGCGCATCAACATGCTGCAACCCGAGTTCGTCGTCAGCGTCGGCGACCTCATCGAAGGCTACACGACCAAAGACGAAGTCATGGCCACGCAGTGGAAGGAGTTCACCGGTTACATCGATCAACTGCAAATGCCGTTCTTCTACGTGCCGGGCAACCACGACCTCACGAACAAAGAACTCAACGCCGACTGGACCAAGCGCTTCGGCCGCAAGTTCTACCACTTCGTTTACAAGAACACCCTATTCCTGTGCGTGAACTCCGAAGACGGCAAAGCCAGCACCATCGCGGCGGAACAGACCGAATACTTCAAGAAAGCCCTCGCGGACAACAAAGACGTGAAGTGGACGATGGTCTTTTTGCACAAGCCGCTCTGGGTCGACAAAGACCTCGAAAAGAACGGTTGGGCGAACTTCGAGAAGACGCTGGAAGGTCGCAAGTACACGGTGTTTTGCGGGCACGTTCACCGCTACCAGAAGTTCGTCCGCAACGGCATGAACCACTACCAGCTCGCCACCACCGGCGGCGGCAGCCGGCTCCGCGGGGTCACCTACGGCGAGTTCGACCACATCTCGTGGATCACGATGAAGACCGACGGCCCGCGCATCACGAACGTCATGCTCGACGGCATTCTGCCCGAGAACCTCGACACGCCGCAGTCCGAGGAAGAAGGGGTGATCCGCAAGTTGAAGAAACTCGAGCCGGTGAAAGGCGTCCTCACGAGCAACGGCAAGCCGGTCGCCGGGGCGACCGTCGGCTTCCACGTATTCGTGAAGGAACCGACCGAGCGCTTCGCCAGTGTCGCCGACGGATTCACCGCCGCCGACGGTTCGTTCACCCCGAGCACCTACGCCGCGTTCGATGGGATCCCCGCCGGCGAATACACGGTCACCGTCACGCAGACCGGCAAATATTACGACGGCGAAGTGAAGGCCAAAAGCCAACTGCCGGAGAAGTACACGGTCGCGAAAACGACGACGCTGAAAGTGACCGTGAAAGAGAACGAGAAGAACGACATCAAGATCGACCTGATGGACTGACCCGCCCCGTGAACCAGTAAGCCCACGCGATCAAAACCGCCTGCAAGGGCAGGCGGCCCCACAGCGCCACCGGCGGGATCGTCGGGTACGAATCCGGGTTCAGGGCCATGTGCAGATTCGCCGGGAAGACCGCGATGAGCAGGGCGATCAAGCCCCACGCGGCGAGACTTTGGACGCGCGGGACCAACAGCATCAGGCCGAGGGCGACCTCGGCCGCGCCGCTGAGATAGACGAGCGCGAGCGGCCACGGCAAGTACGGCGGCACAATGGCCACATACGGATCGGGCGACGCGAAGTGCAGGACCCCGGCGGCCGCGAACAGCAACCCGAGCAACCACTTCATCGCGGTGCGGAACAATCGCATTCTGGCTTCGATCACTTTGGCGGTGCGGAAGGGTTCGCTCCCGAGGATACGCGGGGGCGTCCGCTCCGGATTGCGAATCGGCGATCCGATGCGCATGATACACTGGCACTTTCCCTTTCCCTATCAAGGTAGACGATGCGCACCCTCATCCCGTTTTTGGCGATAACCCTGGCGCTGGCCGGCTGCGTCCAGCCGGAAGCGGTCGAAGCCAACCCCGCCACCGAAGCGGAGCCGGCCCCGTTGTATGTGGTTTCCCGAGATCCGCATCAAGCGGAGCGTATGGTGAGCTTCCGGGACAACGAAGACCCGATTCTCCGGGGCTTGGCGCGCGGCGAAATCCGGGCGGGCGACCCGATCGAACCTCTGGTCGCGATGATGAATCTGCGCTTGCATTGTCAAGTGACACGGAGCGGCGAGTTCGTGACGCTCCATTCCGACCCGACCGGATACGGGGGAACCATGCTCATCGCGAGTAACGGCAAGTTAGTTTTCGCACGGACGTCGAGCTGCACATATAAGGATCTGTTTTTCGATGGGATGACCGAGGCCGCACGCAAGGCCCACGACGATGGCTACAGCGTGGAAATGAAGAAGTGGATCGCGTTGCAAAACCCGCCCGCGCCCGCGAAATAATGGCATCGTTGGCTTACGGGTCGCTTACCCGATGGCCCCGAGGGCCAGCGAGCAATTGTGGCCTCCGAAACCGAAGCTGTTGCTGAGGACCTTGGTGACGCGGACTTCGCGGGCGGTGTTGGGCACGTAGTCCAGATCGCAGCCGGCTTCGACGTCCCGATTGTGCAAATTGATCGTCGGGTGGATGACCCCGTACCGGAGACTGAGGGCGCAGGCGATGGCTTCGACGCCGCCGCTGGCCCCGAGCAAATGCCCGATCATGCTCTTCGTACTGCTCACCATGAGCTTCTTCGCGTGGTCGCCGAAGACGCGTTTCACGGCCCGCGTCTCGGCGACGTCGCCCAGCGGCGTGCTCGTGCCGTGGGCGTTGAGGTACTGCACGTCCGTTGCGTTCCAGCCTGCTTCGATCATGGCCTGCTGCATGGCCCCCGCCGCGCCGATGCCCTCTTCGTGCGGGGCGGTGATGTGGTACGCATCGGCGGTGTTGCCGCAGCCGAGCATCTCGCAGTAGATGGTCGCGCCGCGGGCCTTGGCGCGTTCGTATTCTTCGAGCACGAGAATCCCCGCCCCTTCGCTGAGGACGAAGCCGTCGCGCTCTTTGTCGAAGGGCCGGCTCGCAGTTTCCGGCGAGTCGTTGCGTTCCGAGAGCGCCCGGCAATTGATAAATCCGGCCATGCCGATGGGGGTTATGGCCGCCTCGGTACCGCCGGTAATCATCGCGTCGGCGAAGCCGTAGGCGATCTGCCGCATGGCGTCGCCGATGGCGTGGGCCGCGGACGAGCAGGCCGTGGTGACGGTGGTATTCGGACCGCGGAAATCGTGCTTGATGCTGACGTTGCCCGCCGCGGCGTTGGCGATCATTTTCGGGATCACGAACGGGCTGACCCGGTGCGGCCCTTTGGTGAGCAGCACGTTGCAGCCATCTTCGAATTCGCGGATGCCGCCGATGCCGCTGCCCAAAATGACGCCGATCCGACTCGGGTCGAAGCTCGGCAATTTGATCCCGGATTCTCGGATGGCTTCGTCCGCGGCGACGAGGGCGAGCTGCGTGAAACGATCGAGGCGGCGGAGTTCGCGCGGTTCGATACTGCCGCTCGGGTCGAAGTTTTTGACTTCCCCGGCGAAGCGCACTTTGTGGTGGGTGGCATCGAATTGGGTGATGGGCGCGATGCCGCTTTTACCTGCGAGCAGGCCTTGCCAGTATTCGGCCACCGTCAACGCGATGGGGTTGACGGTGCCGAGCCCGGTGACGACGACGCGGCGGCGGGACATGGGAGAGCCTTCGGCTTAGGCCTTGGCCCCGGCGTCGCCGGTGCTCTTCGGTTTCTTTTCGATGTAATCGATCGCCTCGCCGACGGTCTTGATCTTCTCGGCGTCGGTATCGGGGATTTGGATGTTGAACTCCTCTTCGAGTTCCATCACCAATTCGACGATATCGAGCGAGTCGGCGCCGATGTCTTCGATGAAGCTGGTGGAGCGGGTGAGCGTTTCCTTGGAAACGGCGAGGTGCTCGGACACGATTTCAATGACACGTTGCTCGACAGACACGCGACAACCCTCCAAGGGGCGGCTGGACATTCGAAGGAAATAGAGCGGGCGGCGAGAACCGCCGCGCGGCCGGACGATCCAGTCTGAATGCTGAATTTACAAGCTCGGCCCGAAAAGGAAAGGCGAGCACGCGACATTCCGGCCCCGCCCCCGAAAAACGGGGGCGCCGCGCCGGACATTCCGCGCGACTGACCGGGCGCCGGACGTCCCGGAGTCCCGCCCGAGTGGGGCTTACAAGATGCCGCCGTGGATGCGCTCGGGCGTCAAGTGCGACGGTTGATCGGTGAACCAGAAGCGCCGGAACACTTCGCCGATTTGGCGGTAGTTCTCGGACTCGTTGATATGGACTTCCATCCGTTGGACCGGATCGCTGGGGTACTGGTTGAAGCACCCCGTCGCGGACAGTCCGCAGCCGACTACGGCGAGAATTACAAAGCGACGGAGCATGACCAACCCCTCTGGCGTGCTGCGGTGCGACCCAAACTCCCCGGTATCCCCCCCGGGTGCCGTCTCGGCGAATGTCTCCGCCGACCCACGGCAATAAATCGGGTCGTACCCTTCCTATCGGCAGCACCGTCCTAGACCTTAAAACGAATTCGAGCAAATCGATCCGCACAACCGGAAAAGTCGATGACGGTCAGCAGTGGGGGTGTTTGGGCTGAATGGGATAAAAAAAGTGTCGCCACGATTGCGGAGTGTGGCGACACGTTTCTTAACGTCTCGGGAATATGAATCTTTCCGACACGTTGGAAACGTGTCGCCACAATGACAGATCGCGGCTGCGGGATTACGCTTCGGAGCGTTCGACCCCGCTTTGGACCGTGAGTGTATGGTTTACGATCTTGGTCATCAGGATCGGCTTTGTGCCCTTCAGGTCTTTCATCCCGAGTCGGCTGCCGTCAATTTGCCGAACGGTACTAATTCCTCCTCGACCGCTTTTCGATCGAGATTGTGATCCGTCCGCAATCGGATCTTCAACGAGTCCACTGTTTCGCTCTCCTGCGCGGTCGAGGCGAGGTCGGTCCGTGCCAAATCGCGTTCGTTGGTACGAGTTTGGTTTTCTCGGTGGAGTTCGGCGATGCGGTTGTTCAACGCCACGACGAGTTCATCCCGGTGGCGTTGCAACCATTTCCGGATGAGCCAGTCGATGCCCCCGAGGAGCGCGAGCAGCTCAAAGTCACTCGCATTGGTGATGGGCTAAAGGAGATCGTCGCATCGACGAAATTGTCTCGACTTCAACGCGGTTTCGACGGGTGTTCAGCGCTGTCGGAGTGCGCAGGATGGGTCGGCTCCACCGCGGGACCAATAGTAATCGGTACGGTTCTCGCGGCAAACTTGCGCGTTTTGCGCTTGGGCTCGACGACTTTTTTCGCCTCCCGGACTTTCTCTTCCATGATCTTGCCGGGTTGGAAGGTGACCACGTTTTTCGCTTCGACATCGACCGCGTCGCCGGTGCGCGGGTTGCGGGCTTTGCGCGGTTTTCGGCGCTTCACTTCGAAGACGCCGAAGTTCCTCAGTTCGATGCGGCCGTCGCTCACGAGGGTGTCCACGATGGCGTCGAAGGTCAACTGCACGATCTCCTTCGTCTTGGTTTGGGGGAGTTGCAATTTGTCGGAAATCAACTTGACGATTTCTTTTTTGGTCACTTCTGCGATCCCCGAGAGGGTGGGGCCAAACGATAGACGGTTTCGCAGCCAAGTCTAAGCCGACCAACAACTAATGTCAAGGGTCGGCGTCCGACGCGGGCTCGCCTTGAATCGAAATCGCAAATCTGCACTGGCGATAATCCCCGGTGCTCGTTATCCCCGCCCCGAACTTCGATCCGTCGTTTGTCCGGGGGCTTCACCATGCGTCGCGGCATTTTGCTCGGTTGCGGGTTGGCGGGCGCATTCCTTCTGAACTCCGAACTCCGGGCGCAGTTCGCCTCGGATCGCCCGGCATCGCCGGCCCCATTCGGCGGGGCGCTGCCGAATGTCACCGCCGCCCCGACGCGGCCGGCCCAACCGATCCCGGGTCTGCCGTCCGGATTCCAACCCGACACCGGCACGGCGCCCGCGCCGATGTTCCCGGGCGGGCACCGCGATCCGCTGCGCCCGGTGCCGACGTCGATCCCGGCCGAGCCGCAGGGGCCGCACCCGTGGGCCGTGAAGGCCGAACACGGCGCTTGGATGATCTGCGTGAAGAGCTACGGCGGGCCGGAATCGCGCGGTTTGGCCGAGAAGCTCGCCAAGGAGATCCGCGAGAAGCACAAGGTCGCGTCGTACCTCTTCGAGCGCAACGCCGAAGAATTGGCCGCGGAACGGGCCAAGATCGAAGCGATCCGACAATCGGAACGGGCCAAGAACGCGCCGTTCATCGCGGCCCAAGCCCAGGCGAAGAAAGAAGCCGAAGCGAAAGGCGAACTCTACCTCGAAAATACGCCGAAGCTCAAGATCCCGAAGCCGGCCATGGAAACCCAAGAGCAATGGGCCGTGCTCATCGGCGGCTTCCCGACGGACGAGGCGGCCCGCAAGGCGCTGACGACGGTGCGCACGCTGGCGGCGCCGACGGATACCTCCTTGCTCGACCGCACCAGCATCGGCGTCGGCGGTGAGGCGAATCCGCAGGGTGGGCAAACGGAGTTCAAATCGAGTTGGAACTACGTCAATCCCTACAAAGCTTCGATGGTCGTGCCGAACCCGGCCGTGGCCAAGGCTAACGTCGAAGAGAAATACAAACTCGAACCGTTCATCGTCAAAATCAACTCGGACGTGCCGCACAGCCTGTTGAAGGTCAAGAAACCGTGGACGCTCATCGTGCGGCAATTCAGCTCGCCGATGCAGATGGCGGGTAAAGACGGCGGCGCCGGCAGCGTGTTCGACAAGATCCGCAACCTCGGCAAAAAGAGCTTCCTCGACGTCACGGCCGAGGAGGCCGAGCGGCTCGCGGACGCCCTGCGGCACCCGAACATGCAACCGCAGACGTTCGAGTCATTCGTGCTCCACCACCGCACCGGCAGCATCGTGACCGTCGGTCAATTCGACGGCCCCGACGACCCGGAACTGCTGCGGACGCAAGCGCAACTCAAAAAGATCACGTTCAAGATGATGAAGAGCGAAACGGCGCCGGTCATGGGCAAGAACGGCCAACCCGACGAGCAGCGGATGTTCGACGGCGTCTCGCCCTTCCCGGTGCCGAAGTATTGAGGTGGGCGAATGTCGGCGGGCGAGTGTCGCCTTTCGCTCCGCGAAAGTCTGGACCGAATGGGGAGTACCGTCGATGAAAGTCGCGGTTGGCCCGAGCCGCACTTTCGCGGAGCGAAAGGCGACTTTCTCCCGCCGACATCCGCGGCCGGGCTTTCCATCGCAAATCGGTTGCAATGGACCACTTGCTCAATCGTCTGCGACTCCCCAGCGCTTGGCCAAGCCGCTGCCCACGCCGAGCTGATCGCAGATTCGGGCCACGATGAAATCGACCATGTCGCCCACCGTTTGCGGCAGCGTGTAGAACGCCGGCATCGCGGGGAGCACAACGGCGCCGGCTTCGGCGATGGCGACCAAATTCTTCAACTGCACCAACCCCAACGGCGTTTCTCGCGGCACGACGATCAACTTCCGTTTCTCTTTCAAATGCACGTCGGCGGCGCGGTGGATCAAATTCTGCGACATCCCGTGGGCGATGGCCGCGATGGTGCCCATGCTGCACGGGCAAATCACCATGCCGCCCGTGAGGAACGACCCGCTCGCGATCCCCGCTTGGAAATTGCGGAAGTTGTGGTACTTCAAACGGTCGAAGTCCAACCCCGCTGCGGTCGGGCCGAGCAGGATTTTCGGATCGAACGAGTCCGGATCGAGCGGAATGGATCGGCCGAGTTCGCGGTCGAAGACCTCCGCCGCCGCCGGGCTGATGACGAGGTGGACCGTCCGCCCGGCCCGCAGCAGGACTTCTAGCAAACGCAGGCCGTAAGCCGAGCCGCTCGCGCCGGTGATCGCCAAGACCAAGTCGGTGGATGCCATGAAAAGATTGTAGTCCCCGGCGGTTCCCCCCGGCCCGCCGCCGTGCTATTCTCTCTTTCCCTCCCCCCAGCCACAGGGCTTCGCCATGTTGTCCATCCCCGCATCGCCGGGCATCAGCCGCCGGGCCGCTCTGCAAGTCGGCTCGCTCGGCGCCCTCGGCCTGTCGCTCCCGCAACTGATGCGCGCCCGAGCGTCGCAACCGACGGCGACAAAAAAGAAATCGATCATCCTCATCTGGCTCGACGGCGGGCCGAGCCAGCTCGAAACCTACGACCCCAAGCCCGACGCCCCGGCCGAGTACCGCGGGCCATTCGGCGTCGCCAAAACCAAAACGCCCGGCGTCTGCGTGTCGGCCCTCATGCCCGAAACTGCCAAGCGGTTCGACAAACTCGCCCTGATCCGTTCGGTCCACCACGACACCGGCGACCACTTCGCCGCGGGGCATTGGATGACCACCGGCCGCTTCGGTTCCACGTCCGTCAACCAAGCGCAGAAGTATCCGTCGGTCGGGTCGCACATCGCCAAAGCCCACGGCCCGAACAACCCGGGCCTCCCCGCTTACGTCGGCCTGCCGTCGGCGCAGACGATCTATTTGTTCCCCGGTTACATGGGCGCCTCGTACCTCGGCGGCGCGTACAATCCCTTCGATGTCAACCGCGTCGACCGCTACCTCGGGCCGAGTGACCTGCGGCCCGTGCGCTCCCCGGAGTGGCTGAAGGGAACCAAGAACAACCTCACGGGCGAACGCGCCCGATTGCTGAACCAGTTCGACACCATGCGCCGCGGGATGGACCTATCCGGCATCGCCGATTCGATGGATCACTTTCAGCAGCAAGCGGTCGATTTAATCCTCGGCAACAAAGCCCGCGACGCCTTCGACATCGACAAGGAAGACCCGCGCTCGGCCGACCGCTACGGCACCTCGGCGTGGGCGCGTTACACTTGCATGGCCCGTCGGCTCGTCGAAGCGGGCGTGACGTTCGTCACGGTCGACATGCCGCATTGGGACGACCACTCCGGTATCGAAAAGAGCCACGGCTTGAAGGTGCCCGTCGTCGACCGGGCCGTGGGCGCCCTGCTCGACGACCTCGAAGAACGCGGCTTGCGCGACGATGTCCTCGTCGTTGTGATGGGCGAGTTCGGTCGGACGCCGCGGATCAACACCGGCCAGCCGGGGATCCCGGTGCCGGGGCGGGACCACTGGGGCAACGCGATCAGCGTGATGATGGCCGGGGGCGGGTTGAAGGGCGGTGTCGTCGTCGGCAAGACGAGCGCGAAGGCGGAGTACCCGGTCGAACGGGCCCTGAAGCCTTCCGACATCTTGGCGACGATGTACTCGGTGATGGGACTCGATCCGAAGCGGACCTTCAAAGACCACGGCGGCCGACCGCACCCGATGCTCGACGACGGCGAACCGATCGCGGAGCTAATGTGAACGATGGTGTCGAATCATGCGGACCGCGTGTGCCCGACAACCCCCACGCGTGATAGAATCTCCGGAGGAGGGTCTGCCATGCCGATTCACGATTGGACGCGGGTCAAGTCGAACCGCTTTCACGCCTTTCACCAAGCTTGGATCAACGCGCTCAGCAATGCGCTGAATGCGGGGCTGCTTCCGGAGGGATTCTTCGCGCTGCAAGAACAGCACACCGGTGCGCCCCAGCCCGATGTGGTGGCGCTCTCGGTGCCGTTCCATCCCGGTCTGAGCCAAGGCGGCGTCGCCCTTGCGGATGCACCCGTGAAAACACGGCACACTGCGGTCGCCGATGCGACGCTCTACGCCCGGAAAGCCGACCGCATTGCGATCCACTCCGATGACGGCGATGTCGTCGCCGTCATCGAGATCGTGTCGCCCGGCAACAAGGACGGTGACCACGTACTCAAAACGTTCGTCCGCAAGGCGGTCGAATACCTCCGCTCCGGAATTCACCTGCTGATCGTCGATTTGTTCCCGCCCACCAAGCGCGATCCCCAAGGGATCCACAAGGCGATCTGGGATCGGCTCCGAGACGACGATTATGCGCCGCCGGCAGACAAGCCGCTTACGGTCGCTTCCTACTCGGCGGGCGCTGCAGTCAAGGCCTTTGTGGAACCCGTCGCCGTCGGCGATCTGATGCCCGATCTCCCGATCTTCCTCACGGCGGATCGCTACGTGCTCTGCCCGCTGGCCTCGACTTATCAAACGTCGTGGGACGCGTTTCCGAAGGTGCTGAAGGGCCCGTTGGAACTCCCGAAACCGGACGCGGGGCCATGATTCGCAAGATTCCGGGAACCGCTACTTCTTCCCGACCGGGATTCGGAACTGATCGTTCCAACGCTTCGGTTCCCCCGGCAGGGTCACGCCGGGGACCGCGAGGTTTTTGACGCGGGACAAGTCGAGCATCATCCGCGGGTAGTCGGGCCATTTGCCGAGTTGGGCATCGAGCTTGTCCCGCTCCCCTTTGGTGAGTTTCGGCAACAATTGATCCTTCAAGAACAGATCCAATTCGTCGGTGAATTCCCCCGGTTTGCACGGTCCCAGCGGCGGGAGCTTCTCTTTGTTGTTGGGGTCCAGTTTGTGGATATCCAGTGCGAAATCGGGCCAGCGGCCGAGGGTCGTTCGGAACCGTTGTTGGATGTTGCCCCCGTCGATTTTCGCCAGCTTGCGGACGATCATCGGCGTCAACGGCGGCTGATCCATGAACGTCAAGGGCTTGCCCTTCCCCGGTTCGGGGAGCGTCGGATGCTGCTCCGCCAGTTGGAGTAAACAAGCCCCGTATGAAAACCAGTAGCCTTCCTTGAACGCGGCGTCGTGCCGGTATTTCAGTTCGATCAGCTCGTCTTTGGTCAGTCGGCACGGCGCCGCCACTTCGCCCTTCCGATCGACGGCGAGCGCCGGATCGATCCCGAAGGCCTTGCGAATGTAGTCGTCGATCGCCTTGGCCAGCGCGGGGTCGCTGAACGGCCACGGCTTGTGGTCCTCCGACTTGTTCGGCTGCCATTGGCTGTGGGCGAAGGCCCACTCGCGGCGGAAGGTTTGTTCGCGCTCCCGCAATTCTTTAAGAAACTGCGTGCGCTCTTCGACCGTCGCCACGGTCTTCAACGCTTTCTGCTGGCTCGGCGGCAGCGACTCGCGCCAGATTCGCTCGCGGATACGCAGCACCGCTTCGAGACGGTCGGCGCCGTCAACGGCGTTCAAGATTTCTTTCCGGGCGGCGTCCGGCAGTCGGTCGAGCCAGACCGCGTACGCTTCGAGGGTCCGGTGATAGCCGGCGCGCTCCTTGGCGGAGAGGTCGTTCAACCGCTTGTGGAGATCCCGCAATTGTTGTTGCCGGGCCGGCGGGTAGGCCAAAAATTGGGCGATCAACTTCCCTTGGGAAGCCAGCGAGAATTTATCGGCATCGTCATTCGCCGCGGCATCCGGCGCCGCGGGGGCCTCATCGTCGAAGAGCTCGACCTCGCGGAGTTTTTTCAGGTACTCGAAATCATCGATCCCCGCGTAGAGGAGCAATTCGTGGATCACCGGCAGATCGGCCCGGTCGAATTTCTCGGCTTTCGGCGGATTCAGATAGGGCCGGGCGAAGGAATGCCCCAAGAAGCCGCCGGCGCCGACGACCGCGAGGGCGAACAGCCAAAGGGCCAACTCCGGCCAAAGCCTGCGACGCGGCGCCGGCATGGCCAAACCCGAGACGGATAAACCCGGGGCCGAACCGGACGCATTCGCCGGCACCGGTTGCAAGCGCGTGAGCGTCCGCGTCGTGAACGTCGGGCTCGGCTCCGGCTTCGGGAGGAAATCGAGGAGGTCGAAGGTCTTCTTGTATTCCGCCGCTTTGGTCCGCACGGCCACGTCGAGCGCGATCTTCGATTCGATCGTGCGCGAGTCGTCGGCGTCGAGTTCGCCGTCGAGGTAGGCGACCAAATCGGGATCGTCCAAAACCGCGTCATCTTCGGGCGTAGGGGTCGGTGTCATGATTCCTCGTGCCCCTCGTCGTCGATGTCGGGCGGCGGAGCGCCGTCCATAAATATGTACGGCTGGAGAGCGTCCCGCAACTTGGCCCGCGCCCGGCTCAGCAGCGACTTCACCCCTTTGGTCGTTAGCCCCATCACGTCCGCGATCTCGGCGTAATTCATGTCTTCGAATTTATTCAACACCACCGCCACCCGCTGCCGCTCGTTCAAATCGTCGAGCGCCCGGCGGACCACGGCCGCGAGTTCCTCTTGCTGGAGGTGCTGCGTCGGCGGGGCGCTCTTGTCCGGGGCCCGCGCTTCGCCCGGCCGGAAGCCTTGGAAGTTGGAATCCTGCACCTCCAACGGCAGCACCTGCCGCCGGCGCTTATCGCGGATGGCGTTGAGCGCCAAATTGTTCGCGATGGTGAATAGCCACGTCGAAAACTTCGCCTTCGGTGTGTACTTGTACCGGGTCCGATAGACCCGCAGGAACACCTCTTGCGCCAAGTCCTCGGCCTCGGTGGAATGCCCGACGATGTGCCCCATGATGCCGACGAGGCGGTGTTGGTAGCGCTCCACGATTTCCGCGAAGGCGGCTCGATCGTCGGCGCGCACCCGCAGCATGAGCCGGATGTCCGGATCGCGGAGGGCCATCATCGCGCTGGTCTGTCCGGTCATGCGGCGGGCGGTTCGGGTTGGGGAATTAATGCTTGGCGGGTAGCTGCTCCGCCTGCCGGCGCAATTGCCCGCAAGCGGCGTCGATCTCCGATCCCTTGCGCTTGCGGACCTTCACACTCACCCCGGCCTTCTCGAGTTCCGCGATGAAGCCGTTCAAATCCAAATCGCTCGGTCGGCGATATTGCAAACCTTCAACGTCGTTCCACGGGATGAGATTCACGTGAGCTTTGCGACGCTTCAGCAGCGTTGCGAGTTGGCGACCGTGGACGGGTTGGTCGTTCATCTTGCCCAAGACGACATATTCGTACGTCACTTGCCGGCCGGTCTTCTCGAAGAAGTAATCGGCCGCGGCGAGGATCTCCGGGATGCCGGTTTTGTCGTTGGTCGGCACGATCTGCGACCGCAGGGCGTCGTTGGGGGCGTGCAGCGATACCGCCAAGTGATACTGCTTGCCGAGGTCGGCGAGCTGGCGGATTTTGGCGGGCAGGCCGACGGTCGAGATCGTGACGTGGCGTTGGCCGATGCCGAGGCCGTCTTTGTCCCCGGCGATGGCGAGAGTTTGAATCAGGCTGTCGAGGTTGGCGAGCGGTTCGCCCATGCCCATGACGACGATGTGCGTCAGCCGTTCGCCCGGCAGCGTCAGGTTCCGCAGCAGAATCAACTGCTCGAGCATTTCGCCGACGGTCAAATTCCGGGCGACGCCTTCGAGTCCGCTGGCGCAGAAGACGCAGCCCATCCCGCAGCCGACTTGGGTGCTGATGCAGGCCGTGTGCCGGTTCTCGTCTTGGATCAGCACGCACTCGATCAGTTTGTCGTCGTGCAACCGCAGCAGGAGTTTGTGCGTGCGATCCCCTGCGACGAGGTGTTTGTCGATTCGGGTCGAAAAGATGTTGAAGCTGAGGGGGAGTTGTTCACGCAGCCCTTTCGGCAGGTCGGACATCGCCTCGAAATTCGAGGCACGCCCCTGGAGAATCCAACGTCGAATTTGCTTGGCCCGCATCGGCGGTTGCCCGCGCTCCGCAAGCCAAGCTTTGATATCGTCGAGGGACAATTCGAGCAGCGCCGGCAGGCGGGTGGCGGCATCCGGGGCGGTCGTCGGCAGTGGGATCGCGAGGGTCATGCGATCATCTTACCCACCCCGGCGAATGCGGCCAAGAATCGCGGGTTCGCGGCTCATTTCCCCTTCGGCAGTTCCTTCTCCCAATCCCGCCAGAGCCAGCGCAGGCTCTCGGCCATCAGCGCGCCGCCGTGCTTGCCGTTGTGGCCGCCATCCCCGAAGGCGAACTTATAATCGTAGTTCATGTAGCGCAACGCCGAGGCCATCTGCTGGTTCGAGATCGGCCAGCTGCCGTGCAAGTTGTCGAGGTCTCCGGAGCCGTCTTGCAGGTAGCAGCGGATCGGCTTGACGTCGTTCTTGCGGATGAGGCCGGGGTAGGCGTCGCCGCCGCGGATGTTGGCGAAGCTGCCGACATGGCTGAGGACTTTGCTGAACAGATCCGGGCGTTCCCACGCGACGGTGAACGCGCAAATTCCGCCGCTCGAAATTCCGCAGATTGCGCGACCGGCAGGATCCTGCCGGAGTTTCAAACTCTTTCCGACTTCCGGGAGGATTTCGGATTCCAGAAAGCGTGCGTATTGATCAGAAAGAGTGTCGTACTCGAAACTCCGGTTCTCACGCGGCTTGCCGTTCTTGTCGAGCTGGTTCGGGAAGTTCCCGGGCAGCACGAACACGCCGACGGTGACAGGCATCTCCTTTTTATGGATGAGCGTATCGAACACCGCCGGCACGCGCCAGCCCCCTTTGGGGTCTTGGTACCACTGGCCATCTTGGAAGACCATGACGGCGGCGGGGGTCTTACCGTCGTACTGGGCCGGCGTGTAGACCCAGTATTTGCGGCTCGTGCCGGGGAAGATTTTGCTCTCGTTGAAAGTGTGTTCGGTGATCTTACCGCTCGGGGTGTCCTTGTCCGGCGTCGCCTCGGGACAGAGTTTATAGTTGTCGATGGCGAACGCCGGGGCGGCGAGCAGCCCCAAAAAAATAGCGACCGAGAGCGGGCGGAAGAGCATGGCGGGCACCTGGGAAGTCGGGGGAGACGCGAACGACGGACGGTCACGGTAGCACCGCGGTGGCGTTGCAGCAACCGTTCCGAACCGGGAGATCGCCGATGATCGCGTTGCCGCCTCCGGAACTTCACAGCCGCCCGATGGCCCACGTTCAACCGTTCGCGCCGGCCGGGTTGAACGACCCCCTCACCGAAACGAAACTCCTCGGCCTGTCCGATTCGCCGAAAATCCCGGACGAACACGAGCGTTTCACCACGCTCGGGCGCTTGCTGCCGGGTATTGCCCACGACGTAAACAACCTGTTGTCGGTCATCTGCGGATATGCCGAATTGCTGACGGAAGAACTCGCCCCGGACGACCCGCGCCGCGAATTGTCGTCGCTCATCGTCGAGTTCGGCCAGCAGGCGGGCGAACTGCTAACGTACGTCCACGGGCTCAGCCGCACCCCGGCTGTCACCGGTGTGCGTTTACCCGAATTATTCGCGAAGGTCGGCCGGATTCTGCCGCGTTACGTCGGGGTCGACTTGCGATTCAGCGCCGAGTGCGCGCCGGCGCTCGGGTCGATTCCCCTCGACCCCATCGAGGCCGTGCAAGTCGTGTTGAATCTCGTCGGGAATGCCCGCGATGCGACGCCCCAAGGCGGGGCGATCGCCGTGCGCGCCGTCGGTCGGACCTTCGCCGAAGCCCGCCCCGGTTGGCCGCACACCGTGCCGGCCGGCCGCTTCGCCGTGTTGACCGTCTCCGACACCGGCCGCGGGATGGACGACGATACCCTACTGCGGATTTTCGAGCCCCACTTCACCACCCGTGCCGACCGCGGCGGCACCGGCACCGGCCTCGCGACCGTCGCCCGAATCGTCGCCGGAGCCCGCGGATTCATCCAAGTCGAATCCGAACCCGACTGGGGCACCCGCTTCCGCATTTACTTCCCCGTGGCCTGACCGGTCACTTCCAATCGAACCCCATCAGCAACCACGAACACTCCTTGGCTTCGAAAATTTCTTTGGCGTTCGAACCGTCGGCGTCCATGACGGCCACGCGGGCCGCGTAAACGGCGCGGTTGAACTTATCCATTGGCCCGGCCGATTGGTGGACATAGGCGAGCCGGTTCCCATCCGGCGACCACGCCAGTGTCAAGCCGGTGTCACCGACGTGCCCCATCGTGGATTCCACCTCGAGAATGTCTTTCGCGTTCTTCCCGTCCGCGTCCGAAACCGTCACGGTGATTGGCCCATCGAGCCCTTTGGTTTGGAGCCGGTGGAAGTAGGCGATCCGCTTTCCGTTGGGCGACCACTTCCACCCGGATGGACCTTCGTTCTTTTTGGAATTGAAAATCGGCGTGACCTTCTTCGTGGCGACGTCGACGACTACGAGGCGGTCGGATTTCAAATCGCCCTCGAAACCACCCGTTTTGCCCGGCTTCATGTTCGCCCATTCTTCGACGTACATCAGTACGCGTGTCCCGTCGGGTGAGAAAGTCGGTGAACTCCTCAGGATCGTACCCGGCTCGAAGAGAGCGACGGGCTTCTCGCCGTCAAACGTGCCGAGGTAGATCTGTTGGTGGTGAACCTTGTCCGTCGGTTGGAATGTCTGCTGGAGCACCGCCCGTTTTCCGTCGGGGGCCACGGCCATCGGGACGAAATCCTTGGGTATCGTCCGCACTTCGCGCTTGCCGGTTTTCAGATCGTACACCCACGATGAATTCTCGCCCCGGACGGTGCCGTCGTCGCTGAGATCGCGGCCGCCCATCACGAACAGTTTGTTTGGGTCGTCTAGCAGGGTGTTGAAAAACTCCCTGTTGCCTCCTCCTTTGTATCGCGCTATCCTCGACGAATCTTCGCGGGGGGATTTGCGATGCGGGGTCGGATC
>JAYSYN010000242.1:0-3759 GCA_043727575.1 Fimbriiglobus sp. | reverse complement strand
GCCAGACCCCCAGAGCCATGAGCGCCGCGGCCGCGAAGAACCCGAGCGTCGGCATTTCCCACAGCAGCGGTATCGAGATGACGGCCCCGACGAACGGGGCGACGGAGAAGTAAGCCCCGGTCCGGGCCGTGCCGAGCGCTCGCAGAGCGAGCACGAAGAAGGTCAAGCTGATCCCGTAACCGAGCAGGCCCAATGCGCCACAGGCCAAAATGGTCGTGACACCGGGCCACTCGGCACCGCGGCCGAGGGCGATGCCGAGGTTGACGGTGCCGGCCACCAATCCCTTGATCGCGGCGATTTGCACCGGGTCGCCCGCGGAGACTTTGCGGGTCAGGTTGTTGTCGATTCCCCACGCCAAGCAGGCTCCGACGATGGCGAGCCCGCCCCAGGGCAAACCCGTCTCGGGCCGCCCTTCCCAAGACAGCAACACGCCGCCGCAGGCGATGGCGGCCATACCGAGGGCAATCCTGCGGTCGAAGTTTTCGCGGAAGACGAACCACGCGAGCAGGGCCGTCAGGACCCCTTCCAAGTTGAGCAACAACGAGGCCGTCGTCCCCGGCGTCGAAGCCAATCCCGTCATCAGCAACACGGGTGCGATCACGCCTCCGAAGAGGATAGACCCGCCGAGCCAGGGGAGATCGGCGCGAACTAGCGGCGCTTCCGCTTCCGAGTTCCGCCCCCGCAACGAGCGACCCAAGTGCCAAGCGAGCAGTCCACTCCCCGAGCCCAAATACAAAAGCCCCGCGAGCAGTACGGGATCAACGTGCCCCACGAGCCATTTCGCAAACGGCGTGCTGGCGCCGAACAGGCCGGCCGCAGCAATGGCGTACACGACCCCGCGGACTCGGATTCGTCGCTCGTCCGCCATGGTTACTCACCTTGAATTTCAATGAAACCGGCACCGCAATCGGTGCCGGTCGGATCGATTCTCCGAAGAACGGAGATCACTCTTTGAACTCCCCTTTGGCGGGCTTTCCGCCGAGTTCGCCGAGGACGATTCCCGCGAAGTCCGCGACATTGCCGATCCCCGCATCGGTGCCGGAGAACGTCGATGCCTTGCCGTCTTTCGCGTCCTTGGGCGTCAACTTGATCGTCATCGGCGGCACCACTATGCCTTTGTCCTTGCCTTCTTTCACCATCGTCTCTTTCGTAGTCAGGTTGAATTCCGTGGCGGCGACGGGGAGCGGCGGCCACTCCTTTTCTTTCTTGCCCTTGACCTCCTGGAGGAAGCAGATGGCGATCGTCTTGTCGTCGTGGTTCACGCGCAACTCCACGTGTTCGCCGCCGACGGCGAACGTCACGCCGCCGGTGGGACCGTTGCCGTGGCTGTGTTCGCCTTCGCCGCCCGCTTTCGTGGCGGGGGTTTTGGTCGGGTCCGTTTTGGTTTCGCAGCCGGTCGCGGCCAGCGCCGCCACCAAGATTCCGAGGCCCACCAACTTCGCGCTCTTCATCGCATCCGCCCTTCCGAGTGGGGAAACAGGTTGGGCATCCGTACCGTCATTGCGCGGCCCGCAGCAGTTCCGCGTCGGAACCTTCGCTGCGGACCAGCCTCTCGGCATCCTTGCCGGAGAACTTCCAAAACAGTCCGGGGTGGATGAGGAACTCGCAGAACGTCGAGGTCATCAATCCGCCCAGGATCACCGTGGCCACCGGATACAGGATCTCCAGTCCCGGTTTCTTGCCGCCCACGACGAGCGGGACCAACCCGATCCCGGCCGTGAGGGCGGTCATCAGAACCGGGGCCAGCCGTTCGAGGCTGCCCCGCAGCACCGTCTCTCGGGAGAAGGGTTGCCCCTCCTCCTTCATCAGGTGGAAGTAGTGCGTCACGAGCAGGATCCCGTTTCGGACGGAGATCCCGCCGAGCGACACGAACCCGACCAAGCTGGCCACCGTCAGCGTTTGATCGGTGATCACCAGCGCCAGAACGCCCCCGATGAACGCCGTCGGGATGGCGTTGAGGATTTGCAGGGTGACCCGCACCGACGGATAGAGCATCATCAGCACGAGGAAAATGCCCGCGAGCGACACGCCGGCCAAGATGGAGATGAGGCGGGTCGCGGATCGCTGGGCCTCGAATTGCCCGCCGAACTGCACGGTGTACCCTTCGGGCATCGCCACTTTGGCCCACACTTTCGTTTCGATCTCGGCGACGGCGCTTTCGAGATCGCGATCCGATACGTTGCACCGCACCACTTGCTTGCGCCGCACGTTCTCCCGGTTGACGAGGTTGGGGCCGCTGGCCGACGCCGGGAAGTCGGCCACTTCGCGGAGCCGGATCTGGCCCCGTCCGTCCGGCAGGTCGAGCCGCAATTCGCCGAGTTTGTACGCGTCCGAGCGGTACGGCTCCTTCAGCTTCACGACGAGGTCGAAGCGCCGCTGGCTCTCCAACACGACCGATACCGCTTCCCCCTTGAGGGCCGTTTGCACGAACGTCGCGACAAATTCGCGGCTGAGGCCGAAATGGGCGAGGTCGTCGGGCCTCAGCACCACGTGCACTTCATCCACCCGCTCTTGCGGGTCGATGATCGGTGGGGTCACGCCCGGCACGGTTGCGACCACGTCACGTATGCGACCCGCCAACTCGCGCAGTTTGTCCAAGTCGTCCCCGTGCAAAATGATCGCAATCTGCGAGCGCACCCCGGACAGCATGTGGCTGATGAGGTGCGAGAGCGGCTGCTCGGTTTCGATCTCGACGCCGGGCGCGGCCGAGCGGAGGTCGAGCAAAAGTGTCTTGAGGAATTCGTCCCGGCGAATGCCGGCTTCGGGGTTCATGGTCAAGATGTACTCGCCCACGTTCACCGGTTCCGCGTGTTCGTCCCGTTCGGCCCGCCCGGTGCGTCGGGTGAAGTGCAAGATCGGCCCATCGGGATTGGCGGGCGTCTTCTGCATCGTCTTCAGCCGCTCGTCGATGAACACCGACACCTCGTTGGAAGCTTTCAGCGACGAACCGCCGGGCAGGCCGACGTTCACCTGCACGCTCCCCTCGTCGAACTTCGGAAGGAAGTCGGCCCCGAGCCGCGACAGTTGCCAACCGCTCGCGCCGACCGCGATCCACGTCAGCGCGAGCAAGATGCCCGCGCGGTCCATGCTGAAGCGGATCAAGAAGCCGGCGACCCACTTCAAACCGCGCAGAAGGAATCCATCGCGGTGGCCGTGCCCGGAACCGGTTTTGGGCATGAGGTAGTACGAGAGAACCGGTGTGACGGTGAGCGAGACGACCAGCGATGCGAGGATCGACACGATGTAGGCGATGCCGAGCGGGACGAACAACCGGCCTTCGACACCGGACAGGGCGAACAGCGGCAGGAATGCGAGGATCACGACCGCAGTCCCGAAGACGATGGCCGAGCGGATCTCCCGGCTCGCTTGGTAGACCACCACGACCGCCGGCTTCGGCTCGGGCAAAGCGTTGTTCTCGCCCAGGCGGCGGTAGATGTTCTCTACGTCCACGATGGCGTCGTCCACCAACTCGCCCATCGCCACCGCGATGCCGCCGAGCGTCATCACGTTGATCGACAACTCTTCGCCGGTGATGAGCCCGATGAGCCGGAAGACCAGCGTTGTGACGACCAGGGAAAGCGGGATGGCGGTCAGCGTGATGAACGTCGTGCGGATGTTTAACAAGAACAGGAACAGGACGATCACGACCAGGACGGCCCCGATGACGAGAGCCTCCTCGACGTAGTAGACGCCGCGGTCGATGAAGCTCTTGAGCTGGAATAGCTCGGTCTGCACCACCACGTCGGCGGGCAGCGCGGC
>JAYSYN010000241.1:0-11374 GCA_043727575.1 Fimbriiglobus sp. | reverse complement strand
TGAAATCGGACGTAACTCCTTGCCGCGCATAGGTCGTTCCGAAAGTCGGACGTCATTCCACGATAGGGTGGGTGGGTTCACGCTGGAATGACGACTCCGAGAATCGTTGGCACACCCGTGCGGATCAATGATTTCGGGTCGGGCTAGATCACATTTCCCCGTCGGGCTCGCCGATGGCCCGGGTATACTTCGCCAGCAGCAGTTGCACGGCTTGGATCGTCTGCCATTCGTTGAAGCCGAGCCGCACTTCGGTGCCGTCCTCGTTCGCGTCGATGTTCTCGACGGCGGTCGTGATGCCCCGGTGCAGGTAATCGAAGATCTCGGCGAGGCGGGCCGATTGTGAACCGCTCAGTTTGTTCGGCAGGGGCGGCACATCTTCGTCGCGGGCCCGCCATTCGGTCGGGGCGTATTCCACACGCCGCTGCAGCGACGATTCCGTCGGCGACCGCCCGGCCGCCGCGGCGAGTTCTCCGGCTTGGATCGTCTGAATCCCGTTTTCGTGCAAAGGCAGCAGTTTACCCGTCCGACGGGCTTCGATTTCTTCCATCGTGCCGAAAAGCAACAGCGTCCGGCCGATGGAAACTTGGTCGCCGGCGCGGAGTCGGCGAATTTGGATCGTCGACCCGTTCACCCGGGTTCCGTTGGTACTTTCGAGGTCGGTCAGAATCACGTCGCCGTCTTCGGTTTGGACCTTGGCGTGGTACCGGCTGACGCGTTCGTCGTTCAGGCGCAGGGCGTTCC
Source organism: Fimbriiglobus sp. (assembly GCA_043727575.1). Lineage (GTDB taxonomy): Bacteria > Planctomycetota > Planctomycetia > Gemmatales > Gemmataceae > JALHQU01. Next base: position 10,633 of record JAYSYN010000241.1, on the reverse strand, counting down.
CCTCCTCGCGGCCAATGGTCACCGGCACCGTCAACTGGCGGTACACCCGACCTTTATCAACCCCTTCGAGGACGAGAAACGTGACGTTCGCCATAACCGCCCCAGTACGTGAGTCGTGCCCGGACTTCCAATGGCCGGAGTTTCTCCTCATTTCATACTACACAATCGCCCGGCCCGGCCGAATCCGCAACCCGAATGTTCGGCGCGGACGCGATTTTGTCCGCCGGGCGCAGGAGTTTCCGGATACGGCGCGAAGGGAGTACGAAAAAACCGCCGGGTCACCGGCGGTCCATCGACTTCGTTCGGCAATACTCAACGCCCACCCCGGCGGACGTAGTTGTACGTGTTTCCGTATGATCCGCGGCGGTAGAAGGAGTCGTACGCGCGGAGCGATGGGCTGTAGTTCGAATAGCCCGAGTAGTTTGGCGAGTAACCACCGTTGTACCCGTAATTCGGGTAGTTGTTGTAGGAGTAGTTATTGTTGTAATAGTACCCGCCGGCAGGTACGAAACCACCGCCGTAGTAGTTTGGCGAGTAGCTGTTGTAATAGCCCTGCGAGGAGCTACCGGTGATAATGTACTGAGCGTGGGCGGTGTCGATGGCCGCGGAGCCGAGTGCGGCGATGGCGAGCGCGGCTGTGAGTACGAACTTGGTCATAGCAGAAACCTCATGGTGGTGCCGGGGTTGGCGAGGGTTAATTGTGCATCCGCCGTGCCAACGGCGCATGGAAATATCGATTCCGCCGGCTCGGCTTCCGGTTGCATCCGGGGAACGGCGCGATAGCATACGATTTCCGACGAACCCCCGCGGGTCCGCCGGTCTCGGTTTGAAGATCGATGGGGAGCGGTGCTCGAGTGGCTGAAGAGGCGGCACTGGAAATGCCGTATACGGGTCAAACTGTATCGAGGGTTCAAATCCCTCCCGCTCCGTTGATCTCTAACACGTCGAAAATCCAGACAATTCTTTCGGTCGTATCGACTGATGCCGGTGTATTGCGGTATCGTCGGGACAAATTCGCTCCGCTTGGTCGCCGGTCGGTGTCATGGCCCCGCGGTACTCGGTGGGCTGGTCCGGCTGTTCGCTGCGTCATGCACCGGTTCCGTCGGGACGGCCGAAGTCGGAGGGTTGACCTCCGAGTACCAAGCGTTGTCCCACGCCGCCGCTTTCGCGGCCGCGGCTTCCGGGAGGTAGACCTTCCGACCGAAGAGGAGAAACACGGCGGGGGTCACCACTTGATCCAAGAGCGTGGACGTGATCAGTCCGCCGATGACGACGATCGCGAGCGGGTGGAGTATTTCTTTCCCCGTCTGTCCCTTGCCCAGCGCGAGCGGGACGAGGCCGATGACCGCGACAGCCGCCGTCATCAGCACTGGGGCGAGCCGTTCTAGGCTGCCGCGGACGATCATCGCTTCGCCGAACACCTCGCCCTCCACTTTCATGAGGTGGACGTAGTGGGCGATCATCATAATGCCGTTTCGGCTGACGATCCCGATGAGCGTGATGAACCCGACCCAGTGGGCGACCGACAGGGTCGACGCCCGAGTCCATACGCCCGGCCACTTCCACCACGCCAAACCTTCGAGCGCCGCCGGGTCGGGTCGGTTCAAGATGAGGAGCGCCGCGACCGCCCCCAATCCGGCGAGCGGCACGTTGACCCCGAGCACCATCAGCGCCCCCCGCCACGACCCGAGGCAGCGGCAGAGCAACAGAAACACGCCGACGAGGGCGGCGGCCCCGAAAACGAGCAGCCGCGTGCTCGCCTCCTGCTGGGCGCGGAATTGTCCATCTTCCTCGATGCGGTATTCGCCGCCTTTGGCCCGCAGGCGATCCTCGGCCGGCCGGATCGCGGTGCGGATGTCGGCGACGACATCGCCGAGGCTCCGCCCCTGCACGTTGCAGGAGACCACGATCCGCCGCTGGACGTTCTCGTGGTTGAGCGTGTTCGGTCCCGTCGTGTCGAGCACGTCGGCGACCTGGGACAGCGCCACTTTCCGACCCGACGGTGTATCCAGGATCGTTTGCCCGATCACCGACGGATCGGAGCGCGAAGCGGCGTCGTACCAGACGACGAGCGAGAACGACTTCTCCCCGTCGAGAACGGTGGACACCGCCCGTCCCTTGTAGGCCGTTTCGAGCAATCGGGCGACATCGCCCGGCGCCAAGCCGTAACGGGCCGCCTCGTCGCGCTTGACCCGCAGCCGCACTTGCGAGATCTCCACCTGCGGCTCGACTTGCAAGTCCACCACGCCCGGCACCTTGGACATGGCGTCCTGCACCTCCTGGGCGGATGCTCGCAACTCCGACAGGTCGAGTCCGAACACCTTCACCGCCACTTGGGCGCGGACGCCGGACATGATGTGGTCAAGCCGGTGGCCGATCGGCTGGCCGACGTTCGCCGTCACCCCGGGGATGGAGCCGACCCGGTCGCGGATGTCCGCCAGAACCTGTTCGGGCGGTCGGCCTTCCCGCTCGATGCCGTATCCGTGCAGTCCCGGCACGGCGCGGAGGATCGCGGCCGATACCCCCGGTTTCGGGCGTTCGTAGGGGGTGAGCCGCACGTCGATCTCCGAACTATTCACCCCCTCGGCGTGCTCGTCCTGTTCGGCCCGCCCGGTCCGCCGCGACACGGCCGCGACTTCCGGAATCCGGAGCAGGGACAATTCCGCCAGAGACGCCACGCGCTGGCTCTCGGCGAGGCTCGTGCCGGGCGGGAGTTGCAGCCCGACCGTGACCGTCCCCTCGTTGAAAGCGGGTAGGAATTCGGTGCCCATGCCGAACGCGGCGGACATGGTCACAACCGTCAGGAGGAGGGATCCGACGAGGATCGGTCGGGGGTGCCGCAGCGTGAACCGCAGGAGTTTTGCGTCGAGCCATTTCAGACCCCGGAGGACGAACGGATCGCGGCCGTGGCCCCGGTTGGCGCTGGAGGGCAACAGGTACGACGCGAGCACCGGGGTCACGGTGAGCGAGACGACGAGCGACGCCGCGAGCGAGACCAAGTAGGCCAACCCTAGCGGGGCGAACATCCGGCCTTCCAGACCGGATAGCGCGAAGAGTGGCAAGACCACCAAGCAGACGATCAGGGTGGCGTACACGATGGAGTTGCGCACCTCGCTCGACGCGCGGAACACCACTTTCAGCACCGGTTCCGGCGTCGGTTTCAGCCGGTTCTCCCGCAGCCTCCGGTAGATGTTTTCCACGTCCACGATGGCGTCATCGACCAGCTCGCCGACCGCGACGGCGATGCCGCCGAGGGTCATCGTGTTGATCGTGATGCCGAAGTAGCTGAACACCAAGACGGTGACGAAGATGGACAGGGGAATCGCGGTGAGCGTGATGGCGCTGGTCCGGATGCTCGCCAAGAAGATGAGCAGCACCACGAACACCCAAAAGGTGCCGTCGCGGATCGCCTCCACGACGTTATCGATGGCGGCCCGGATGAAGTCCGCCTGGCGGAACACCCGCCGCTCGACCACCACTCCGGGCGGGGCGTCCCGCTGGAGGTCTTCGAGCGCCCGGTCGAGTTTCGGCGTCAGGTCGAGCGTGTTCGCGGTCGGCTGTTTCTGGATTGCCAAGATGACGCTGCTGCCGCCGGCGATCCTTTCGCCGTCCCGAACCCGAACGCTGCCGTCCCCGCGTCGGACCGGCCCGCCGAACCGCACGTCCGCCACATCCTTGATCCGGACGGGCCGCCCGTCGCGCCAGACGACCGGCGTTTCCTCGATGTCCCGGAGAGCCAGTGTCTGGCCGCTGATGCGGATGAGCGATTCCTTCGCGTCCCGCTCCATCACCCCCCCGCCGGCCAGCACGTTCGCCTTCTCGGCCGCGTCCCCCAACTGTTGGAGGGTCACATTCTGGGCGGCCAACCGGGCCGGCGACGTGAGCACCTGATACTGCTTTAGGTGGCCGCCCATCACCGTCACCTGGGAGACCCCGTCCACGGCGAGCAGCCGGTTTCGCATGGCGAACTCGCCGAAGGTGCGAATCTCCATGCCGATGCGGATGTCGTCCTCGGGCGTCTTCGGAGGATCTCCCGGTCGCAACCCGACCAGCATCACTTCGCCCATGATGCTGGAGATCGGGGCCATGACCGGATTGGCGTCCCGCGGCAGCCGCTCCCGGACGAGTTGCAGCTTTTCGGCGACGACTTGGCGATCCCGATAAATGTCCGTGCCCCACTCGAATTCGACCCACACGACCGACAGGCCGATGCCCGACGCCGAGCGCACCCGCTTGACTCCCGTGGCCCCGTTCAGTTGGTACTCGATCGGCCGACTGACCAGCAGCTCGACCTCTTCGGGGGCGAGGCCGGGGGCCTCGGTCAGCACCGTGACCGTCGGTCGGTTCAAGTCCGGGAACACGTCCACGGGCGTGCGCACCAGTTGATACGATCCGCCCGCGACCAGCGCGAGCGCGGCGAGCAGCACCAACCCGCGGTTCTGGAGCGAGAATCCGATGACCCGGTCGAGCATGAGGACTCCCGTTTACCGAAGCGACATCAACCCGGTGACCAGTTCGGCGACACCCGCCACGGCGATCGGTTGGCCGGCTTCCAAGCCGCGAAGGATTTCGACGCGGCGATCGTCGGCCGCCCCGGTTTCCACCGCGCGCCGCTCGAACACCCCGTCGGGGCGGCGGAGGAACACGAACGTCGCGCCGCCTTCGCCGGCCAATGCCCCCACCGGCACAGTTACGGCCGCGTTGCGGGAGCCCGCGACGACCGTCAGGCTCGCCAGTTGGCCGTGCACGAGCGGCGGCCGGTTCGCCGCGTCGAGTTCCACCCACACCGCGAGCGACCGGCTGTCCACCCCGAATGTCCGCCCGCTCCGGGCCACCCGCCCGGTCAAGACCGCGGCGGGGTCGGACACGAGCCGCACGCGCACCGACTGGCCGACCCGGACCCGGGCCACGTCCCGTTCGGAAACGAAGCCCATCACCAAAGGCTCGCGTTGGTCGTGGACGGCGAACAACACCTCTTGGGCGGCCACCGCTTGGCCGAGCGCCTTCTCGAACGCGACGACCACGCCGTCCACCGGCGACCGCACCGGGATCGCGGAGAGCACCCGCTTGGTTTCGACGATGCCGTCGATTTCCGGGGTCGTGAGCCCCACCGTCGCGAGCTTGCGTCGCAGAGTGTCGGCCTGCGACTTCAAGGTCGCCACCCGACTTTCCGTCTCCCACACCCGGCGGCCGGCGATCGCGGGGAGGTCTTTGATGCGGGCCAGCGTGTCGGCTTCGAGCTTCAGGTCCAAACTCGTGCGGATGAGTTCGAGTTGCAGAGTCTGCAGCTCCGGGCCCACGACTTCGGCGAGAATCTCGCCGGCTTTGACCCTTCGGCCGCGGTCCGTCCGGATGGAGACGATGACGCCCGCGAGCGGAGACGCCGCCGATCCGCGGTCCTTCGGCGGGAGATCGACCGCGCCGTCGAGCGCGACCACGTCGTCCACCGCTCCCGCGGCCGCCGACCCCATCCGCAAACCGATCGACCGTTCCGCCTCGGGGCCGAGCCGCAACACACCCGGTGCGAACAATCCGCCGAGTTCGTGCGTCCCGCGGACGATCACCCGATCCCCGGGGAACAGATCCCCGGCGAGGATCTCGACGCGGTCGCGGGTTCGCCGACCCAGGGCGACCGATTTCTTGCGGTATTCCGACGCGCCCGCCGCATTCGCCTCTTCGACGAACACGAACCGGTCCACCCCCTCCCGCGCCACCGCCGCGACCGGCACCGTCGGCCGCGGCCGGTCGGCCGGCAGGATCACATCCGCCCGACCGGCCATGCCGGGCACGAAGCGCGGCTCTCGGCCGGTCGGATTTTTCAGTTCGGCCCAGACGGAGGCGAGGTGGGTGGTCGGATCGAGGTAAGGTGCGACCGCCGAGACGGAGGTGCGGAACACCTCGGCCGCGTAGGCGACGAGTCGCACGTCCACCGGCGTGCCGACAGCGACCCGGTGCAGATCTTTTTCCAGCACCCCGATCCGCACCCAAACCGTCGATAGATCCGCCACTTCCGCGAGGTGCTCGGTCGGTTCCACCACCCTGCCCACGGTCAGTTCGGCGTGGATCACCGTCCCCCCGACCGGCGTGCGCACGGGGAGGGTCAAGTCCGGACTGGCCGTCCCGCGCTCGAGGATCGCGTCGAGCGACTCGGCCTCCAGTCCGAGCGCCCGCCACTTGCTGCGGGCCACGACGGCTCCGTTCCGGGCTTGCGCCAGCTTCGATTCCGCGTCGATGAGGATTTGACTCGCGACCGCTCCGCCGTCGACCAAGGGCCGCAGTTCCTTCACCACTTTTTCGCCGAGCGCCACTTCGGTCTGCGCCGTGAGCGCTTCGAGTTGGAGCGTGTCCAAGTCCAGGCTCCGCACCTCGGCCACGACCTCCCCGACTCTGACCGTCTGTCCGGGTGCGACGTGCACTTTGACGATCCGCCCGGGCAGACGCGCCGTCGCAAACCCGTGGTGCGTCCAAGGCAATTCGACCGCGGCGTACGCGAGCAGCGCCCCTTCGACCGGACTCTCTTCGACAGCCGCGGTCATCACGGCCAAACTGTCCCGCGCGGCCGGGCTGAGGAGAAGATGGCCGCGGGCCACGTCCACCTGGACCCCTTTCGTCGGCAGCGGCGCATGGCCCTCGTGGGCCATCAGCACGGTGACGCAAACGGTGAGGAGCGCAGCCGACGCGAGGATCGCCGGTCGCGCGAGTCGGCGGTGGGGCGACGGCGGATCACTCGGTTTTGTACGCATGGCATTCCCGGCGTGGTGCGGCGGCGAAGCGGAATTCGGTTCATGGATGCTATTTTCAACGCGTTCCGGGTCGGCACGGCTCCGCGAAAATTGATTCCGCGGAGAGTACCCCCCACCCCTGTGCGGACGATGCGGACGATGCGGACGAACTCGTTTCCTCGCGAACAAAGCCCTACGCGATCGAGCGGGGCGGATCATTTCTTGATGTAAAACTCGGGCGGCCGAATTTCGCCGGGCTTGTCTTTGGCGAGTGCGACGTATTCCTCGATGCACGGGATGCAGCAGAACTCGTACGACTTCCCGCCGATGACCCAGGTGAACTTGGGATTCGCCTTCGTTTTCGAGATGGGGCAGATCTTCTCGCCCGATTTCGGATTGTCGTCGTGCTGGGCGCGGATGCCCTTGTACTTCGCGGTCGGCGCCGTGTCGCCGTTGGCGGCGATGTCGGCCGCGGTATACGCTCCGCCGGGGGTGAGGAAAAGCGCCCTCTCTTCGTCCGTGCCCTTTTTGGTCGGCATTTCGGAATCGCGCGATTGGGCCGCCGCGTTGGAGAACCCGATGCGGAACCGCTCGCCGTTCACGTTGATGTTGTTGACGGTGATCTGCACTTTCTTCCCGACCAGATCTTTGGGGAGGGTCGCCACGAACTGCGAAGTCTTCCCTTTCGCGTCCCCCGCTTGCGGCTCCGGGCGGAGTGTCATCTTGTCCGAATCGGTCGCGCCCTCCGGTGTGACGTAGGCGATGAGATCTTGCGCCTCGACCTCCTGAATGCGGGCCTCGTCCTTGCCGAGCATGTGCAGGCGGACCACGCCGCCCTTCTCGAAGACCGCCTCCGCGTGGTAGCTGTCCTTCCCGAGCGATACGAGGATGCCCCCGTGCGCCCCCGGCTTGTGCCCGTGGGCCTCGGTATCCTTGTGGTCGCCGTCCTTGTGCGTATCCCCGTTGGCTTCGGCGTCGTTGTGGGGGGCGCCGGACGTCGCTTGCGAAGACTGCGGCTTGCTGCACCCGACAACTGCCAATGTCGCAGAAGCCAAGATCAGAGCGGTGAGCGAAATCGTCTTGGAAAACATGGGAATCTCCTGTGTGCGCGTGCAGTTGGCGGCTCCCGCCGAACTGCGATGACCTTGTGAATATGCGAGGCTGGAGAACGGCGGATGCCGTAGTGGTGGCTGCGTCGTGGCCACAACCGGCCAAGAATAAGAGCTGCGACATTTCCAGCGGCCGCGAGGCCGAGGTGAAGCGTCAGTTCACGCGATCTCTGGTCGAATGATCGGAGGATGCGAAATGGATTAACAGCGCAAGTTGTGGTGCGCGTAGAGAAGATCAGCCGTGGAAACCGACGATGACCGATCGTTGAAACGCGTTGCCGAAAGAAGTGCGGCGGCGGTTCGGCCCATAAACGGCTGGGCACCGAAAGTTAAGCTCGGAGTGCTGAGTAGATCCGATAGATTTCCAGCGTTAACCGGGATTTCGGAGACGGCACTGACCTTGGCGAGATGATCTTTGCACGGACACTTCGACGGGCCATCTGCAGGGGTATGCCGACCCCTATCCGGAGACTTCGGCAATTCCCCGCAGCACTGTTTACGCTGAGATTTCTCGCGGGGAGATCCCGACTTTGAGGAATGGCCCGTGCCCTGCCCCAGCGGTGCGGTCGTGCAACAGCAGAGCACAGGCCCCACGATTAGCGACAGCACCAACTGGGGAATGAGCACGAGGCGAAACATCGAAGATCCCACACGGCCGGTCGGAGTCTACTAACTACACGTAGTACCGTCATTATTGCCCGGTGCTACAGAAAAGTCCAGGCGTCACGGGTTGCGGTTCTTCTCCAGCCGGCGGAAGCCGCCGATCATCTGTTTCAAGCCGCGCCAGCGTTGGCGCAGTCCCCGGCCGTAATTGAAGCGCAGCATCCCGAGCAGGGCGTCGCCTTGAGCGGGGTCGTGGGCCAACCCCGCGTCGATGTGCTGGCGGATCGGCAAGAACCTCCGCGAGATGATTTTCGGATAGGTCATCGCCAGCAAGCCTTCGCGCCCTTGTGTCGGCCCCCAACCGCTGGCTCCGCGGCCGCCGAACGGCGTCGCCGGGTGCGCCGTCGGCACGATGGTGTCGTTGAACACGACCGAGCCGACGCGCAACTCCGGGATCGAATGCGTCGCCGCGCTGAAGACACTCGACGACAACCCGAATGCGCAGTCGTTGGCCCGCCTCACCATGTCGTCGAACGAATCGCACGCGATCACGGCGACGATGGGTGCGAAGCTCGCCTCGCGGCAGACGGCCATTTCGGTCGAGCCGTTCAAAATGACGGTCGGTCGACACCGGCCCGCCGGCTCGGGGAAAGCGATCCCACCGCGCGCCGCGGCGTCGGCGATCAAGCGCGCCATCTGCGCGACTTGCCCAGGCGTTTGCAGTTCGACCGGGTTCGTCTTCGCCACCAGCGCCTTCAATTTCTCGGCGAATGCGGGGTACACCAATTTGTCGACGAAGGCCCGCCGGGTGGCGATGCAGGTTTGGCCGTTGTTCAGCGTGGCGCCGTAGAAGATGGTCTTCGCGGCGAGGTCGAGGTCGGCGTCGGCGAGGACGAGCGCGGCATCGACGCCCGACAATTCCAAGACACTCGGGATCAACCGTTCGCCCAGCCGCGCCGCCAATTTCCGACCGACGGTGTCCGAGCCGGTGAATTGCAAGAAGTCGATGTCGGCTTCGACGAGCTCCGGACCCGCCTCGCGCGTCGCCGGCAGCATTTGGACGAGATCGGGCGGGAACCCGGCTTCGAGGAGCCAGCGGTGGAGGACGACCCCCGTGCGCGGGGTCTGCTCGCTCGGCTTCCAAAGCACCGCGTTCCCGGCGATCAGCGCGTGCAGAATCGGCACGGCGTTCAAAAAGAGCGGGTAATTCCAGGTGCCGATAATGCCGACGACGCCGTGGGGCATCGGCACTTGTTCGGTCGAAACGCCGAAGAGCCAAAGCGGGCGACCGGAGATGCTCTTGGGGTGCAGGATCCGATCGGCGTTCGATTCGAGGTACTTCGCGGCACCGGCCGTGCTGAGGAAATCGGTGCCGAGGACTTCCGCCGCCGGGCGGTGGACATCGGCTTCGATCGCGGTCAGCAACTCGTCCGGGGCATCGACGAGCTTCGCGCGGAAAGCGCGGACATGCCCCAGTCGTTTGCGAATTGGCACGCGCGCCCAAGCCGCTTGCGCGTCGCGGGCGCGACCGGTTTCATCGGGGAATGTCATGGCGATCCTCCCGGGTCGGAAAGACAAATTGGTATTCACCACGGTGGTGCCGGTTCGTTCGGGGAGCCCGGGCCCGTTTTCAAACGCACGGCACGCCACACTGCCAATGCCAAGAACGCCACAGCCACCAATGCACCCAACCAAGGTCTGCCGTTGCCGGAGAACAATACAGATGGTAGGACTCGGGATCAACCGGGCCGGGTGGAATCCCGATTTCAAACTGGGACACTAGCGGGACAACCGAGCGTTGACTGTGCCGGAAGTCGCCGATCGGATGGGGATTGACCCGCCTGCGCTTTCCCGTTTGAAAACGGGGAATATGCTGAACCTACATCCGCCACGCCGCACAAATGGGCGACGGCACTCGGGATGAAATTGGATATCGGTTGATTTGTAACAACCGTACAAACGCGCAACGGAAATCCGGAGGACCGCCTGTGGTACGCTCTCTCGCCCTCGCTTCGCTCGGATTGTTCGCGACGATCGCCGCGGCCGCACCCGCGGAACCGAGCCCGAAGGAAAAGGCGGTCCGGGTCGTGGTGCGGGCCGTCGCCGACGAAGCCGCGGCGATCCAAAAACGGCCCGCGAAGGAACGGCCGACCGGCGACGCCCTGACGGACGCGTACATCCGGAGTGCCGCGGCCGCGG
>JAYSYN010000240.1:0-11470 GCA_043727575.1 Fimbriiglobus sp. | reverse complement strand
GCAACCATTCTTGGAGTTTGAATCTGAGCAGGGGACGTCAGTCCCCCGTGGAATCAGGTGTCGTTGAATTTCGCCACCACGGGGGGCTTACGCCACCCTGCTCGGGGAATACCTCCAAGAATCGTTGCTACACTCCTCGAAGCTCGGCGAAGAAACTTGCGAGAATGCCGAATCCATTTTCGCCACCCGGCGAAATTCGATTCAACTGCTGCAATCGAACGGTACACGAGTCGACGCACACATATCGGGCATTACGTGCCACTCTTTGTGCATTGCGTGACTGCGGAACGATTCTATGATCGGTCAAAGTTCTCGAAGTTGTGCAGATTCCAGCACATTCCGCCGAATAATCTGGCAGAATGGCAGCCCGGTACTCAATTTGCTCGCTTCGGCGGCACGGCTCGGCTTTTTCCATGCACCGGGAATCTCTCCTATGAAGCTTGCGCGTCCCCTCCCGTTGCTCGGCCTTTTAGCCGGGCTACTGCTTTTTGCGGCCCCGCTATCGCTACGCGCGGATGAACCTCCGAAGCCACCCGCGATGGCGACAGAGAAATACGTGAACGATCAGCGGGACGTGGCACTCCAGTCCGCCGACATCGCGTGGATCGTGGTGGCGTCGGCGCTGGTGATGGTCATGCTACCGGGACTGGCTTTATTCTACGGCGGCATGGTGCGTCGAAAAAATGTCCTCGGGACGATGATGCACACGATGGCCGCGCTCGGGATCGTCGGCGCACAGTGGGTCGTTTGCGGCTATTCGCTCTCATTCGGCGAGTCGGCCGTGCAAATCACGGTCGGCTATACCGAAAGCGGCGAACCGATCAAAGGGAGTCTCATCGGCTACAGCCCCGAGCTGATCGGCTTGGGAAGTACCGCCGCGATCGGTACGGATGAAAAAGCGGAACTCGTCGCGGCGGGCAAAGACCCCGAAAAAGCGTCCGACTCAGATAAGGAAGAAGCCGCCAAGTCCGCGGCGCATAAAAGCCGCTTCAAAACGTTCCCGAACACAAAGTTGCCTCTGTATTTGCACGCAATGTTCCAAGGGATGTTCGCGATCATTACGGTCGCCCTCATCAGTGGGGCGTTCGCGGAACGTGTGAAGTTCGGCTCCTACTGCCTCTTCATTCTGCTTTGGACCACGCTCGTTTACGATCCTTTGGCCCACTGGGTCTGGTCGTACAACTGGGTGAAAACGAAACCGGACGATCTGGTCACCTCGGCGGCCGGATGGCTGGGCGTCAAGGGCGCGATCGATTTCGCCGGCGGCACGGTGGTCCACATCGCGGCCGGGGTTTCGGGCCTCGCGGCGATCCTCGTACTCCGCAAGCGCACCGGTTACCTCAAACAAACCTTCCACCCGAACAGCATGGTTTTCACACTCCTCGGGGCCGGCTTGCTCTGGTTCGGTTGGTTCGGCTTCAACGGCGGTTCGGCCCTTTACGCGAACGCGCAAGCCGTTTCAGCCTTTACCGTGACCCAAGTCGCAGCGGCCGTGGCGAGTCTGTCGTGGATGGCGGTCGAATGGATCCACCGCGGCAAACCGACGGCCCTAGGCTTCGCGTCGGGCCTCGTCGCCGGCTTGGTTGCCATCACTCCGGCCAGCGGATTCGTCACGCCCGGCGGCGCTCTCATCATCGGGACACTTTCGGGAATCCTTTGTTATTGGGCCGTCACCCTCAAGACGATTTTAGGCTACGACGACTCACTCGACGCGTTCGGGATCCACGGAGTCGGCGGTATCCTAGGTGCGATCCTAACAGGAGCGCTCGTCAGCCTGCCACTCTGGATCTACGGTGCGGGTATGCCAGCCTCGACATTCCCCGGAAAACTGAATGCGGAAAGCACGGGCATCGACTTCACCGCACAACTCCAAGCGCAATTCCTCGCGGTCGGTGCGGCGGCGCTGTACGGGTTCCTCGTCACGGGTATCCTCGTCGCCCTCATCGAGTACACCATCGGCTTCACCGTGAAGCCCGAGGCCGAAGCGGAAGGGTTGGACCTCAGCCAACACAACGAAACCGGCATGGACGTCGGGCCGGATGTCGACGCCGGGGCCGTGGTGATGATTCCCAAAGCGGCGAGCACGCCGCCCGGTATGACCAACGGTCACGCGAAGCGGTTCACTGTGGTCGTCGAAGGCGTGGCGGCGAACGATCTGCAAAAGGCGTGGGAGGAACTCTGCAAGCCGAAGGAAGGCGGGCCGAGCAAAGAATTCGCCGCGGTCTATCCGTATCTGACGACGGTGAAGGGAAACCTCTTCCGCTTCCGCGGGGGCGACGCGATCCGGATCAAAGAATCGATCAAGGTGTTGTTCGAAGAAACACTCGATACGACCGTGAACACGCACGTCGAACATTGATCGCCGACCGTTGACGCCGCCCACTCGCGCGGGCGGCTCGCCACTCTTCCCACCGAGACACCATGAAATTGATCGTCGCCATCATTCGCCCGGAGAAACTCGACGAGGTGCAACTGGCCCTCGCCGAGCGCGATGTCTACCTGATGACCGTCACCGACGTGCGCGGTTGCGGCCGGCAGCGCGGCCACACGGAGGTCTACCGGGGCCAAGAAGTGCAAACTCGCCTGATTCCGAAATTGAAACTCGAAATCGCGGTGAACGAAGCGTTCGTGGAAGCGACCGTCGAAGCAATCGTCCACGCCGCCCGGACCGGCGACACCGGCTCGATCGGCGACGGGAAGATTTTTGTGATCGCGCTGGAAGACGCCGTGCGCATCCGCACCGGCGAAAGCGGAGTCACCGCCATCGGACCATGATTGGAAATGCAGAATGCAGAATCGAAGCACTTTTCTTCGATTCTGCATTCTGCATTCGCAATCAAACGTCGATCCGTTCCGTCTGCAAAGTCAGCCGCATTTGGACCGTGCCGATTTGGATCACGTCGTTTGGTTGGAGAACGCGCTGCTGACCCGGGAAGAGCCGGGTGCGGTTCACGAACGTCCCGTTCAAACTGTTCAAATCTTCGATCAGCACGATCCGCCCGTCGAATTGAATGCACGTGTGTTGGCGCGAGGTCCAAACCCGTTCGATCGGCTCTTGGCTAGTCAGGTCGATATCGACCGGCTGATGCACCGTCCGGCCCATCACGTTCTTGCCTTCGAGGATCGGGAAGTAGACCCCGAGTTTTTCCCCGCGGATGATTTCGAGCCGCGGCTTGACGACGATGCGAGTCCCCGGCGCGGGGGTCGCCCGGTCGGAGGCGGTGTCGCTGCTGAGGGCGTGCTTCGTCGGCGAATCGAAACCGCCGGGCGTGGCCCGCTGCGCATCGGAGAACTTCAAACTGCCGGAGGCCTTTGTGAGGACTGAGGGCGAGGTTTCGGATCGCGGCGCATTCCCGCTGTCGGGGGGGACAAACGGACTCGCCATGACGACCGGTGTCCGGCTCGATTGCGGGGGATCGGCCGTAACCGTGGCGACGCCGTTCTCGCGGAATTTGAACTTCCCGCAGCGGGCGCAGGCGTCCGTGCCATTCGGATTCACAAACAGGCAGATCGGGCAAATGTTCATGGCGGCACCATCCTAACCGGGGCCTCGTTGATCGGGGGCGCGAGAGGATCGGAGAAGCATGGCACATACTCGAAGCCCGGGCCACCGGCCGTTGCGTCCGAATGGCAAATCGGCATTGAAAGTGGCGGAAATGCGGTCGGAAAACGGGGCGCGGCCGCTCCGTGACACCGACCCTATCCTGCCGCGGGCAGCTTTTTTTCGGGGACCCCGAAGAAATTACGACTCCGACACGAGAACCAGTAGGCCGAACGCGGCCACGGGGAGTTCGGCGCCCGAAGGGACGACAGCCCCCGAATTTTCCGGGAAAAAATCGTCCGGGCTCGCTCCGGCCGTGTCGATCAACTTTCGCCAGAGCCGGCCGGTGGGCGACTTCGGTACGGCGATGGTGTCGAGTTCCGAGGCCCCGTTCATCGCGATCAAGAAATCGTTGTCCGGGCGGTCGAACTCCAGATCGTCGCGGCCGTGGAAGCGGCCGTCGAGCGTATACACCAGCAGTCTCGACTCCGGCCGAAAATCGGGCCGGTCCGCTTCGCGCCCGTGCCAACGGATGTCCGACGTCAACGGTGTGAGGGTGCCGCAGAGAAACTCGCTCCGCCGGAGCACGGGGTGCCGTTTCCGCAGCCAGATGAGTTCGCGCACGAATCGCAAAAACCCGGCGTTCGTCGCACCGAGGCTCCAATCGAGCCACGATAGCCCGTTGTCTTGGCACCACGCGTTGTTGTTGCCGCCCTGCGTCCGCAGGTGTTCGTCGCCGGCCAGGATCATCGGGACGCCCTGCGAGAGCAGCAGCGTCGCGATCAGGCTCTTGGCCCGCCGTTCGCGCAAGGCCAAGATCGCCGCGTCGGTCGTCGGCCCTTCGACGCCGCTATTCCACGAGCAATTGTCCCCGTGGCCGTCCCGGTTGTCTTCGCCGTTGGCCCCGTTGTGTTTCTCGTTGTAGCTCACGAGATCCATCAGGGTGAAGCCGTCGTGGCAGGTGATGAAGTTGATCGTTTGGGCCGGCGTGCCGCCGGCGGGCCCGAAGATGTCGGCGCTCCCGCAGACGCGGCTGGCCATCGGGGCCGTCAGGCCGGGGTCGCCCTTCCAAAACTTGCGGACGTCGTCGCGGTAGCGGTCGTTCCACTCGGCCCAGCGGTTGCCCGCGGCGAACTGCCCGACTTGGTACGCCCCGCCCGCGTCCCACGGTTCGGCGATCAACTTGGTGCCGGCCAAAATGCCGTCGTCGGCGATCATCTCGATGGCCGGGGCGTTGGCCATGACGTTGCCGCGCCGATCGCGGCCGAGCACCGACGCGAGGTCGAAACGGAAGCCGTCGACGTGCATGTCGGTCACCCAGTAGCGCAGGCAGGTCACGATGAGTTCGCGCACGACCGGGTGATTGCAGTTCATCGTGTTGCCGACGCCGGAGTAATTCAGGTATCGGCCCGAGTCGTCGAGGAGGTAGTACAGGTCGTTGTCGAAGCCGCGGAAGTGGTAAGTCCGGCCGCGGTCGTCCCCTTCCCCGCTGTGGTTGAACACCACGTCGAGGTAGACTTCGATCCCGGCTTCGTGGAAGGCCTTCACCATGTCGCGGAATTCGTCGTCTTGGCCGTGCCGTTCCGCGGACGCGGCGAAGGCGGCTTTGGGCGCCGCGAAGCCGATGGGGTTGTAACCCCAGAAATTCGTGTGCTTCGCGCCGGTGACCGGGTCGTAGAACGGGCAATCGCATTCGTCGAATTCGAAGACCGGCAGCAATTCGACGGCGGTGATGCCGAGCCACGAGAGGTACGGGATTTTCTCGGCGAGGCCGCGGAACGTCCCCGGTGCGGCGACGTGCGAATCCTTCCCGATGGTGAAGCCGCGGACGTGGAGTTCGTAAATGATCGAATCTTCGGGAAGCGTCCGCAGTTGGGCATCGGCGCCCCAATCGTACGGGCCGGAACGGAAGTAGAGGCTCCGCCGGCTCGTCCGCTCGGGGTCGACTTCGCAG
Organism: Fimbriiglobus sp.; assembly: GCA_043727575.1. Taxonomy (GTDB): domain Bacteria; phylum Planctomycetota; class Planctomycetia; order Gemmatales; family Gemmataceae; genus JALHQU01. The sequence goes on along the minus strand of JAYSYN010000240.1, from coordinate 5,975 downwards.
GTGCTCGCCCAGTTCGCACCGTTGGAAATCGCCGTGGCACAGGGGTCGATCAACAACCGCGTCGGGTCGAAGCGATTCCGCACCCCCTTCGGCCCGGACACGCGGAACCCGTAGCAAAACAGCTCGGGCAGGCCGTCGACGCGGATGTGCCAATGGTCGCCGGTGCGGTTCGCTTTGCGGTCGAGCGCGATTTCCGCGAGCGGGCGCGATCCGCCATCTTCGGGCAGAATTACCAGCGTCACGCTCTCGGCGTGCCGGCTGATGACGGCGAAGTTAATCCCGTTCGGGGCCCGGCTCGACCCCAAGGGCAACGGCCGGCCGCGCGACGTTGAAAAGACGGACATAAAGCCTCGCGGGAACTCGTTCGAGGGTGCTGTTTTACGGATTTCGACAACCGACCTACAAGCAGTGGACCCGCGTGCAGTACCATTCGTTTTCTGAGTCCGCCGAGAGTACCCCCCACCCCTGTGCGGACGCTGCGGACGCTGCGGACGCTGCGGACGAACTTTCTCGAGGAGCCACGCGATGACACGCGCCGAATGGGAACCGATGACGATGGTGGCCGTCGCCGCGGAACCGGTTGCGGAACACGAGACGGATTGGATCTGGAACGGATTTCTGATGCCGGGCGACATCACGCTGTTGACGAGCCGGTGGAAAACGGGCAAGACCACCCTGCTGTCGGGTCTACTCCGGCATTTGGAAACGGGGACGCCTTTTCTCGAACGCGACACCCGGCCATCGCGGGCCTGGATCGTTTCGGAAGAGTCGCGGGCGCAGTGGCGCGAACGGCTCCGGCGGATGCCGATCGGTCCCCACGTCGACCTGATCGCGCGACCGTTCGACGGTCGGCCGACGCCGGACGACTGGAACCGCATGATCGACCGCGCCGTCGCCGCCCGGCCCGATTTGTTCGTCGTCGATCCTTTGGCGTCGTTCCTACCGGGCCGGTGCGAATCGGACGCGGCCAGCCTGCTCGAAGCGCTGCAGCCGCTGCTCCGCCTCACGGCGGCGGGGACGGCGGTGCTGTTGCTGCACCACCCGCGCAAAAAGCCCTCCGAAGTCGGGAGCAGCGCGCGCGGATCGGGGGCGATGCTCGGCTTCGTCGATATCTCCTTGGAACTCTCCCGCGCCACCGGGCTCGATTCCGATACGAATCGCCGGTTGATCCGCGGTCAATCCCGGCGCGAAGGCGTGCCCGCCCGGCTCGCGTACGAATGGGATCCGGCCACGGGTGCCTTCTCCCTCGCGACCGATCCGCGCGAGCGCCATTTCCAAGAGAACTGGCCGACGATGCTCGGTATCCTCAAAGATCGTAAAAATGCCATCACCCACAAGGAGTTCGCCGAGTTCTGGCCCTACGAAGCGGACGTGCCGGGCAGGACCGTCCTGTACGCGTGGTGCGCCCTCGCGTTCGACCGCAAACTCGTCCGGCGGGAAGGGAACGGGACCAGGGCGGTCCCCTATCGGTACCGTCTGGAAAACAAGTACGACCTGTGCCGCGACCGCGGCGAATTGGAACCGCTCGAGCCGCTCGAGCCGCTAGATTAGCGATTCGTGCGCTCCTGGAGTGCCCGTCGCCAGTCCTCATTTCGGACGCAGCTACTAGGTTAATCCCATTCGCAATTTCGCAAGGGGCATTGTCGTGGGCGTGCATGTGGCGGTGGTGGGGGCGACCGGGGCCGTGGGGGATATGATCCGCCGCGTCTTGGTCGAACGCGATTTCCCGATTCGATCCATCCGGTTCCTCGCCTCCGAGAAATCGGCGGGGAAACGGGTGGAGTTCGCGGGGAAATCGCACACCGTCGAACTCCTGCGGCCCGAAGCCTTCGCCGGCGTGCAGATCGTCCTCAGCAGCACGCCCGGCAGCGTGAGCAAGGAATTCAGCCCGATCGCCGCGCGGGCCGGGGCCATCGTCGTCGACAATTCGTCGGCGTGGCGGATGGACCCCGACTGCCCGCTGGTCGTGCCCGAGGTGAACGGCGCGGAACTGCACCACGCCCGCAAGGGGATCGTGGCGAACCCGAATTGCGTCGCCATCCCGTTGACCGTGGCGCTGAAACCGCTGCACGACATCAGCCCCATTCAACGCATCGTCGTGTCGACGTACCAATCGTCGTCCGGGAAGGGGGCCACGGGCTTGACCGACTTCGATGCGCAATTGAAGCCGTACGCCCTCGGGCAACCGGTGCCCGCGCCGACGGCGCACAAGGCTCAACTGGCGGGAAACGTCATCACGCTCGATTGGACGCTCGACCCCAACGGCTACACCGAAGAAGAGAACAAGGTCGTCCACGAGACCCGCAAAATCTTCGGCGACGCCACCATCGGCGTCTCCCCGACCTGCGTCCGCGTGCCGGTGCGGATCGCCCACAGCTTGGCCATCAACGCCGAGTTCGCGAGGCCGATCTCGGTGGACGAAGCCAAGGCCGTCCTGGCGAAAGCCCCCGGCATCGTGCTGATGGACGAATTCGCCGGCCAGTTCCCGCAGCCGATTCACGCGGAAGGCTCGGACACGACCTTCGTGGGTCGCGTCCGTCTCGATCCGTCGAACCCCAACTGCCTGAATTTGTGGGTCGTTTCGGACAATTTGCGCAAGGGTGCGGCGACCAACGCCGTGCAGTGCGCCGAGGAGTTGATCCGGCGGGGCATCGTGAAGGGTTGAAATGCTTTTGTAGGACAGGCCTCCAGGCCTGTCCGAACTCGTCCTCCCTGCGAATTTGGGACAGGCCCAGAGGCCTGTCCTACATCGACCGGTTTTGAAGAGTGCCCCTTGCGCAATCTCAAGTTCACCGTGCGGTACGACGGCACCGATTTCTCCGGCTGGCAGACGCAGCGCGGCTTTCGCACGGTCCAAGAGACCTTCGAGCAAGCCGCCCGCGAAATCACCTGCGAGCCGCGCATCCGCGCGAATGCCAGCGGTCGCACCGACGCCGGGGTGCACGCCCTCGGGCAGATCGTCAATTTCTTCAGCGATACTCGCCTGGACGACGCGACCTTGGTGAAGGCGATCAACGCGAAGTTGCCCGACGATGTCAGCGTGCTCGATTGCGCGGCGGTCGGGCAGTCGTTCTGCTCGAGCCGGGACGCGGTGAAAAAGATGTACCGCTACGTCATCAACGATTCTCGGATCCCCGATCCGTTCCTGCGCCGCTACTCGTGGCAACCGCGGCGGGGGGTCGAACCCGAGCCGATGCAACTCGCGGGCAACGCCCTGCTCGGCCGGCACGACTTCCGCAGTTTCGAGACCGAGTGGCCGAACCGGATGAGCAGTTTCCGCACGATTTCCAGTGTCCGCGTGACCCGCCACGAGGAAACCGTGCGGATCGAAATCGAAGCCGACGGCTTCCTGTACAACATGATGCGCTCGATCGCCGGGACGCTGTACCAGATCGGCCGGGGATACTGGCCGGTGTCCAAGATGCGCGAAGTGATCGAAATCCAAGACCGCCGCGAGGCCGGAATCACCGCCCCGCCTCAGGGTTTGTTCCTCGTGAAAGTGACCTACTGAGATGCGCACCTATCCGCCGACGCTGGAGATTTTGCCGCTGGCGAAGCCGGTCGACGCCGTCGTGTCGGTACCCGGCAGCAAGAGCATCACGAACCGGGCGCTGGTGCTCGCGGCGTTAGGGAGCCGCAATTCGGCGTGCTTTTTGAAGGGGGCACTCCGAAGCGAAGATACCGAAGTGATGGTCGATTGCCTGACGAAGCTGGGCTTCCGGCTGACTTGGTTCAACGAAGCTATCCTCGTCGATAGCAACGATTCGGGCCGTCTGATTCCAGCGACGTCCGCCGATCTGTACGTCGCCAACTCGGGGACAACGATCCGGTTTCTCACCGCGATGCTCGCGGCGGGTCAAGGGAGCTACCGACTGTCCGGCGTGCCTCGCATGCACGAACGGCCCATCGAAGATTTGCTCGACGCTCTGCGACAACTCGGTGTCAGTGCGACCAGCGAAGCCGGCGACGGTTGCCCGCCAGTGCGAATTGATACTACGGGGTTGCGTGGCGGCACCGTCCGCATTCGAGCCGACATCAGTAGTCAGTACCTCAGCGGTCTCATGATGGCCGCGCCGTTCGCTGACGGCCCGGTGATTATCGAGCTCGAAGGTCGGGTCGTCTCCGAACCCTACATCCAAATGACCGAATTTATGATGCACGAGTTCGATTATTTCGTCGATCGCACCGCGCCCGGCCGGTACACGATCGAGAGACATTACACCCTCCGAGGCGAATACGAAATCGAGCCGGACGCCTCGGCCGCGTCGTACTTCTTCGCGGCCGCGGCGATCACCGCCGGTAGGATCACAGTTCGTGGTATGAGACGGAACATGCTCCAAGGGGACGTGGAATTTGTCGATGCGCTCGCCCGCATGGGGTGCGTCGTGACGGAATCGGCCGAGGGAATCACCGTGGAAGGCCGGCCACTGCGCGGCATCGACATCGACATGAACGCGATCAGTGACACCATGATGACACTGGCGGCGGTCGCCTGCTTCGCGGAGGGGCCGACGACGATCCGCAATGTGGCGCACGTCCGGCACAAAGAGACCGACCGCATCACCGCGATGGCGGCGGAACTCCGGAAACTCGGCGCGTCCGTGACCGAATTCGACGACGGACTCACAATCACGCCCGGTGCAATGCACGGGGCGACGGTAGAAACGTACCGCGATCACCGGATGGCGATGAGCTTGGCGGTGATCGGACTGAAAGTGCCGGGGGTGGCGATCAACGATCCGGGGTGCGTCGCGAAGACGTACCCCGGTTTCTGGGAAGACTTGGACGAGTTGCGAAAATGATAGAACCGGCGCGACGCCGGTTCTATCTGGACTACTTCTTGCCTTCGGGCTTGCCGCCGCGTTGCGGGCCTTTGCTCTTCGGCGCTTGGGCCCGGCGTTCGCCTTGCGGCGCGGCCGTGGCGACCGACTTGGTGGTTTGCGTCAGCGAGGCGAGCGTCCAAAATGGACTGAGCCGTTTGATCTTGTAGAGGACCTTCTCGCGATCCGGCCCCGGAGCGGCCGCACCGGCGCCGAGCGCGGCCTTGAGCTTCTTCATTTTCTTCTTGCGGGCATGACGCCGGCGCAACTCGATCGCCCGTTCCACCATAAACTGACACTCCGGTTATCCCGACGGTATTTCTCGATGAGTCAACATATCGGCCGAATCCAGACCCGACAAGGCGGACGACGGGAATCTGTCGGACGGGGCCGATCGCCATGCTGAGTTGGTTCCGGCGGAGGCCGCGATTCGACCGCGCCGAATTGCTGGAGCGTTGGTTCGCAGCGGCGGCCGCGAGCGGGTCGCCGCGCGGCTTGGCGTGGGTTTCGCATTCCGACGCCGGCGCCGTCGTTTGGGCGAAGTCGGTGGCCGAGAATCAGTGGCTCGCCTTGATCCCGATCGAGGTTCAATTCGAGCCATTGCTCGGGAGCGAACTCGAAGATGTCCCGCAAGCCCGCGAACCGCGCGGGGTGATCGCCGTGTTCCGATGCCGCGGTCGAATGTGGGTTCCCGACTCGCGCGCGATCTTCAACTTGACGATCCCGCAACTTCTCGACCGCAGTGCCGGTGCTTGGGCGGTTGTTTGATGTGGTCAATCCGCGTCCCAGATCAAGATCGAGCCCGTCAGGGTGCCGGCGGCGAGCCGCGTCCCGTCCGGGGAATACGCCAGCGTGGTGATTTTGCCGATCTTCCAATTCAGGCAGGCTTTCTCCAAACCCGATTCGAGATCCCAGAGGCGGACGGTCTCGTCCCAACTCCCGGTGGCGAGCGTGCGGCGATCCGGGCTGAAGGCGATGGCCGCGACTTGGCCTTTATGCTGGCGGACGGTGCGGATCACTTTCCCGGTGCGCAGTTGGTAGAGCGTGAAACTCCAATCGAGCCCGGCCGCGAGGAGGTCGCCGTCCGAACTGAAGGCCATCGACACGTATTTCCCGTTGACAACGCTGTGGCGCCCCAAAAACTTCTGCCGATCG
>JAYSYN010000239.1:0-33336 GCA_043727575.1 Fimbriiglobus sp. | reverse complement strand
GTGGTTCCAGGAAGCGCATTTTCCCAGATACACTCTCCAAGCGCAACCCCAATCCCAAAAGGGAATTCCCAAAACTCCAAGAATCGTTGCTATACCCCTGCTGATCATTGATCGCTGTACGCTATTCCATACTGAACTTTTTGAAAGCCACAGTCGTCGGCGATCAGCCAGAAAGCCGGCCCGATGCCAAAATCAAGAGTCTACCCGCCGCGTAACTCCGCTTCCCACTCCTCGGCTTGGTCCAAGAACTGCGAGCGGACGTCGTTGACTTCCCAGCGGTCGTCCGGCTTCAAATAGTACTGCGGGGCGCGCGGGTCGTCGCCGTCGGGGATTTGCAACGGTAGCAGGATCGCCTCCGTCGCGGTCCGCCGGGCAATCTCTTTGCCGCCGTTGAGTTCCAACGCCGTGATCGTCACCTCCCGCACCGGAAGCGGTTCGCCGCGCAGGATCGCCATCGGATCGACCGGTTGCGTGAGGTCCTCGATCCGCCGGCCCGCGTCCAGCCCGTCGGCGCGGCGCACGATCAACGGCAGATGGACGAACTCCTCGTGCAACCACGGGCGGAACGGCCCGACGATCCCGTGTTCCCCCAGCGGGTAGCCGAAATCGGACGTCACGAGCCAATCGGCGGATGCGTCGAGGTGGAACTCGCGAAAGCGCTCGAAGAGCCAGCCGAGTTCGGCGTCGAGCTGCGTGACCACGGCCGCGAAGCTGCGGTGCAGCAGTTCCCACGAGGCCAGGTCGTCGCGGTCGAACCAACCCGTCGGCGGGTCGCTCCACGGCTCCGGCGGGTCCGCGGCCGGGTCGCTTTCCAACAGATCTTCCAAGTAGACTTCGAACAATTCCCGCGGGACGTGCCACGGCGGAATCAAACGGTCCATCTCGATGACCAAGAGCCAATCGTCGAGTTCCGCGAGCTGCGCCAGCACCCGGGGTAGCAGGCCGTCGAGCGCCTCGGCGGGGTTGGCGCCGGGGCGGGCATCGAACACTTCGGCCCAGCCGGCGTAGAACTCCGGTGGGGCGTCCCGCAGTGGCCGGTGGGCTCGGATCAGGTAGCGGGGCGGATCGGTGGGGCGCGGCGAGCCCCACAGCGCCCGACGGGCGGCGGCGGGATCGGGGCAGTCGGAATAGTGCCGGTCGAACACCGTCCCCTCGGCCGCGAGGCCGTCGAGGTTCGGCGCGGCGATCCACTCGTTCCCGTAAACCCCGAGGCAGCCCACCGGGCAGCCCTGCAAAATGACGGCGATGCTTTTCATGTGATGGGGATTGTACGTTCCTACAATGGTGATTCATTGGGGATCGGATCGAACGGGGGCGCGTCGTGCTGGGTCCGATCTTCATGCGGGAACTGACGACGGTCCCGCGCCAGGCCAGCCATTACGGCACGCGCGCGGCTCTTCTCGGCCTCCTCACCATCCTCGGCATCACCAGTTACCAAGCGACCATCGGCTTCGACCGCGACCCCAACCTCGGCGAAGTCGCCCGCTTCGGCGAACTCATCTTCCAACTGTCGGTCTACGTCGAACTCGTGCTGCTCATGTTCTTCAGCACCCTCTCCGCCGCGAGTGCTGTGTCGCAGGAGAAGGACCGCCGGACGTTCATTTTGCTGCTCATCACCGACATGCGCGATTACGAAATCGTGCTCGGCAAACTCCTCGGTAGCTTGCTGCCGATCACGGTGATGCTGCTGGTGACGCTGCCCGTGTTGTCGTTCTACTTGCTGCTCGGCGGCATCGACATCACCCAGGTGTTGCAGGCCGGGGCGGTGCTGCTGATGACGGCCTACGCCGCCGGTTCGCTCGGGGGCTTGGTGGCCCTCTGGCGCGAACGGACCTTCCAAGCGCTCGCGCTCTCGGTGCTGTTCTTAGTGCTCTATTTCTGTTTGGCCCTGTCCATCGGCGTCGTCGGTCCGCTGATCGCACCGGGTGCCGACTGGCCGACGATCCAAGCCTACTTCGACCCGGTGCGGGCGATGGCGACCGTCATCCAAGCCCCGGCGGCCGGCTGGAGTTCGCTCCCCCCGGCCTACGGGTTCTCCCTGACGATGCTCGGTTTCTGCACGGCCATCAATCTCTTCGGCATGAACCGCCTGCGCAAGTGGAATCCGAGCGGTGAGCCGATCATCCAGCGCGAAGGGAAGGACCACGACCCCGAGGCGAACCTGAGCCAAGAGCAGTTGAAAGACTTCCGCTCGAAGGCCCACGCCGCGCCCGGCGACGCCCGCGGCATCTGGGAGAACCCGATCCTCTGGCGCGAGATCAACACTCTCGCTTACGGCCGCCGACCGTTGCTCGTGAAGTTCGCCTTCGGTGTGGTTCTCGCGCTGATCCTCTACTTCAGCATCGCCCAGATTTACGCGCCGGGCGGTAAGCCGGTCTTCGCCGCGGCCTACGGATTGGTGCCGTTGGCCATCATCAGCCTGCTGTTGATCTCGGCCCAAGCGGTAACGTCGATCACCTCTGAGCGCGACGGCGGCACGCTGGATGTACTGCTCGTCACCGATGTGTCGCCGCGCGAATTCGTCTTCGGCAAGCTGCTCGGGGTGATCTACAACACCAAGGAATACCTGATCCCACCGTTGCTGCTGGCGGTCTTTTACGCCTGCCTCGGACTCTTGGCGAAGTCCGACCCGAGCGCGTCGTTCGGCGAGCGCTTCGGCAATAACTTCTTGCCGTTGATCGCCGTGATGGGTTCGCTGCTGCTGCTGTTCGGGTTCGTGATGGCCCTCGGGTTGCACGTCGCGTTGCAAAACGTCAACAGCCGGCTGGCCATCGTGAATACACTGGGGACGGTCTTCTTCCTGAGCGTCGGGACGCTGATCGCGATTTATGTTATCGTCATCAACGGCGGCAGCTTCGCGAATCAGTGGGTCAGCTTCATCGCCTTCCTCGTGCTCGGCATCGGCGGGCTATGGTGGGTGCTGACGGGCCAACGGCCGTCGCCCGCACTGACGGTCGGCTCGGTGGTCTGCCCGCTGGCGATGTTCTACTGCGTGACGAACATTCTGATCGCCAAACCCGGCACCGAGGAATCGGCCGACCCGATCGTGCCGTTCGTGGCCCTCGCGGCCGCGTTCGGATTCACGGTCTACGCGATGCTGCTGCCACTGGTGACCGAATTCGACGTGGCGCTGGGCCGCACCACCGCCGCAAACGAGGAGTGAGGAATGGAACGTATGACCCCCGGGGCGTTGCCCCGGGCTGAGAACTCCCAGCCCGTTGGGCTGAAGAAGTGGTTGGCCTGTTTGCTCCTGCTCGCCGTGTCGCCCTTTGCGACCGCCCAGACCGATTCCGTCTTCAAACCCGCCAAGCACGAAAAAGGCGAACTCAAATTCGTCTCGGGGGTGCCGGTGTTGGTCGTCGCCGGGAAGCCGGCTGAGATCGGCGAACAGATCGGCAAACTGGTCGGGGAGAACTCCCCCGATCCGCGGCCGGTGCTCGACGAGTTCCTCAAAGCCGTGAAGCTCGAGAACGGCTTCGACGCGGTCAAACTCATCGCCCGGAAGTTGAAACCGAACTTCCCCGCCGACCACGCGCTCGAAATCGAGGCGCTCGCCAAGGCCAGCGGTTACGATCCCGATCTGCTTTGGTTCGCCAACACCGTTTACGACCTCTCCAGCGGCATGGGCTGCTCGACGGTGCTCGTGGAATCGGCGCGGAGCAAAACGAAAGCCCCGATCTTCGGCCGCAACTTCGACTGGGTCCCGTCGAAGGGCCTGCCGCAGCAAGCCGCGATCTTCGTCTTCAAACCGGCGGGCAAGTACGCCTTCGCCTCGATCACGCTGTCGCCGATTACGGGCGTCATCTCCGGGATGAACGAGCACGGCCTGAGCTGCACCATCAACGAAATCTTGCTGAAGCAAGCCAAAGACAAATCGAAGTTCGACTGGGACGGAGTGCCCATGTTGCTGGCCTTCCGCAGCGTGCTCGAAGAATGCAAGTCGGTCGCCGAGGCGGAGAAACTGCTGCGCGGGATCAAGCGGACCACGTCCGCGAGCCTGAGCATCTGCGATGCGAAGGGCGGGGCGGTGTTCGAGATCACGCCGAAGGCGATCGAAGTCCGCAAGCCGACGGACGACCTCACCCTCTGCACGAATCACTTCGTCAGCGACCCGCTCGGCATCGCCCCGAAGAAGGGCTGCTGGCGTTTGGAGAAGCTGCTGGAAACGCAGAAGGGCGACGGCCAACTCGGCGTCGACGAGGTCTTCGCGGAACTCGACGCGGTGAGCCAAGGGAAGGAGACGCTGCAAAGCATGGTCTTCGAACCCGCGACGCGCACCCTGCACCTCAAAATCGGCGACGGCAAAACCAGCGCGACGAAAGCGAAACCGGCGGTGATCGACTTGGCGAAGCTCTGGGAGTGATCGGGGGCGCGTCTCGCCATCCCGGCCCTTTTCTATAGCCCAACGCCATGACCACCATCGTCATCGTCTGCCCGCATGCGCCGTGCGGAAAATCGCTCCGGGTGCCCCTCGCGGCCGTCGGCGAGCCGCTGTCGTGCCCCTACTGCCGGACATCCATCGGAATCGAACTCGGCGCCGACGGCGCGCCCGGCCCGCCGAGCGTCTTGAAGGCCGGCGTCCGCTTGCCGCGCATGCTACTGGTGCCGGCGGTCGCGATGCTGATCCTCGGTACCGCCGGCGTCTTTACCAACGGCTACATCGCGGTCGATGCGGCCACGCGCCCGGGGGCCGCGCTCGAGCACGCCCGCCGGCAGGTCGGGGACTTCCGCAACCTCGACGAAATGCGCGGGCCGCGCGACGCGAAGAAAGACAAACCCGAAGAACCGACGACGATCGACCTCTTCGCGGCCGTGGCCGGTCAAGCGGCCGCGACCGGGGAAATCCTCCGGGCCGAAGACGAATTGGCCCGCTATTGGGCGCCGTCCGTCGCGCCGGTCAACGCGTTCTTCGCCGCAGTCTGCCTCTTCGTCGTCATCGGCGGCTTTCTCATTTACCGCGGGAAAGGATATTGGATCGCCCTGCTGGCCTGCGCCGCGGCGATCTTGAACTTCAACCACGCCTGCTGCTTCCCCGGCGCCATCGTCGGCGTGTGGGGGATCCTCGTGCTCGTCCGCGACGACGGCCGCAAGCATTTCGGCCGATAGCAGGGTAGAATGGCACCGGAGGCTATCATGCGCAATTGCTTGTTCCCAGTCGTATGGATACTCGGGCTCGCACCCATCGCGGCGGCGCAAGACGCCGTGCGGCTCGTCGAGAAGTTCGACCCCGCGACGCCCTACCACGTCGACCTGAAGGTCACGATGACCGGCCGGTTGACACTGCCGGCGGGGAAGGACCAACCCGCGACCGAGGTCGCCGTCGAAGGGAGTTCGACACTGGCGTACGACGAACGCCCGCTCGCGCCCGACGAACCGAAGACCGACAAAGTCATCCGCGCCTACCGCGGTATCGACATCAAACGCACCCTCGGCGACAAAGAACAGAAAGCGAGCATCCGCGAGGGCGTCCGCCGGCTCGTGGTGCTCCGTTCCGAAAAAGGGAAGAAGGCCCCGTTCTCCCCGGACGGCCCGCTCCTCTGGGGCGAAATCGACGCCGTCAAGCACGACATTTTCACCCCGGTCCTCATCGCGGGATTATTGCCGAAAGACGAGGTCAAACCCGGTGCCAAATGGACCGCGAGCCCCGCGGCCATCGCCGAACTCACCGACCTCGACACCGTCGACGAAGGCGGCCTCGCCGTGGAGTTCGCCACCGTCGTGACGCTGAACGAACGCAAACTCGCGAAGCTCGCGATCACCGGCACCGTCCGCGGCACGAACGAAGACGGCCCGACGCGCCAGAAACTCGACGGCACCGCCTACTTCGACATCGCGGCGGGGCGACTGACCTACCTCAAGCTCAACGGCGTCCACGAGATGCTCGGCCGCGACGGCAAAGCCCTCGGCCGGATCGACGGGACCTTCACCATGACCCGCACCGCCTCGAAGGAATTCGACGATCTTTCGGAGGCCAAGTTGACCGGCAAGGAATTGAAGCCGACCCCGGAGAACTCGCTGCTGCTGTACGACAACGCCGACCTCGGGTTGAAGTTCCTCTACCCGCGCCGCTGGCGCGTCGGCGTGTTGCAAGGCCGGCAGTTGACCCTCGAAGAGCCGAAGGGCGGCGGCATCTTGCTGACGGTCGAATCGACGGATCGCCTGCCGACAGTGGAGAAGTACCAAGACGAGGTCAAGGGTTTCTTGGCGAAGCAGCAAGCGAAGATCGCCCCGATGGCGGCGCCGGCGCGGACGGCCGACAAGCCGATCCGCATCGACCGCTTCGGCATCGACGCCGAGTTGAAGACCGGCAAAGCGCGCCTAGAATACGTCGTCACAAGCGGCCCCCACGGCGGCGTGATGGTCGCCGCCCGCCTCCCCGCCGAAGAAGCCGCGGAGCTGAAGGGCGACTTGGACAGGATTTTGAAGCAGCTCGAAGTGACGAAGCCGGTGGAGAAGTAGCGGAGGGGTCAGATCCGCAATTGCCAAACCGCCGGATCGGTCGCCCCGTGCAGTACAGCAATGACATCGACCGTGCTGCCTTTGATTCGATAGTAAACAACGAACGGGAATTTCTTGGGCATCGCGGCCCGGACTCCGGGACAGACTTCTCCGAAGAGTTCCGGTATGCGAGCGATGGGGTGTCCGCCAGAGTCACCAACCGTCTTACGAAGCGATCACCCAATCCGAGTTGCCGAGACTCGTAGTCATCGTAAGCCCGTGAGAGATCGTCGAGCGCTTCGTCGAAGTAGATAATGGTGGCCATCAGCGCGGTCGCCGCAGGTGGGCCAGCACTTCTTCCCACGTGTGCCCGCCGTTGGGGTTGGCGTCGTGGGCGGCGATCCGCCGCCTCAGTTCCGCTTCCAACTCCGGAGTGATGGTGGGCTTCCACCCCTTGTCGAGGAGCCGATCCCAGACTTCGAACACCAGTTCGAGTTGATCGGACGCTTCCCAAGTGCCGATCTCTTCTAGCGTCGCAGCGGCGTTCATTCCACAACCCTCCACACGATCGTTTTTAAAAGCGCTCGTCAATTTCCGCTATTCGACCACTGAATCGCGATGTTTTCGATCCACTGGCGGAGAGTTGCAGCACCGGGATGCTGATGGAGAGTATACATCGGGCAAGCCCCGTAGGGAATGAGGTTCTCATCCGCATGATCCGGCGCGAAGAATATCAACTCGCCGCTCGTTCGAGAGCTCAGAACGCAATTGCCGTTCGCTTCCCACGCCGCGGGATAGTATTCGGTCACATCGATCGGAATGCCGCCACATTTCTCGAACGCCCAGTCGTATTCCGATATGAACTCGGCGCCGCGATCGACTTCCTCGGCCACCAATGCTTGGTTGTGGTTGAGCAGCCAATTCTTCGCCGGTTCATTGAATCTGTTCGCGATTCCACCGAAGCACTTCAGAAGGAGCCGATGATCCGGAGCAGCGGCGCGGGGGACAACTTTGGGTGGGATGGGACATAGCCACGCTCGGACTTCCGATTCGTGCTGACCCCAAGCGAACAGCGTGTGCGGCCCGGTCTGGAGGAGCAGGTGAGTTTGCCGTGCGCGAGCGAGCAGTGCCGATAGATTTGGGAATAGTTTGCTGAACTGGCGTGTTGCAAGAAAAGGCCGTACCGACTGCGCCGCTCCCGCCAGATGCGCGTCGGCGACCTCCCAAGGTTCCGCTTCGGTAACAATTTGCCAATCGTTCATCACTCGTCCCACTTCACGAAGGCCTCCAATGCGTAATACTCCGGCAACCCTAGCAAATCGTAGGTCTTGGCCGTGCCGAGGTTGCGGTCCTCGGCGCGCTGCCAGAATTCTCGGCGGTCGGCGCCGCCGGGGAACATCGCTTTGTCCTTCTGCGACTGGTGCCGGAAAATCGCCTGCTTCTTCCGCTCGATCACGTCCGGGCTCAGCGGCACCGCCATTTCGATCTCGTGCGGCTCCCATTCTTCCCAGGCGCCTTTGTAAAGCCAGACGTCGAAATGGTGCTCCTTCGCCCGGACTTGCCGCACGGCCTCGAAGATCGCCTCGGCGCAAAGCCGGTGCGTGCCGTGCGGATCGCTCAACTCCCCCGCGACGTAGATTTGATCCGGCTTCAAGCGGCCGAAGAGTTCCGCGATGTCGGCCACGTCCTCGGGTTGAATCGGCGCCTTCGTGACGGTGCCGGTGCGGTAGAAGCGCAGGTTCATGAACTCGAGTTGCTCCGGCGGAATCCCGCAAGCGAGCGCGGCGGCGCGGGCCTCGGTCGCGCGGATTTGCCCCTTCACCTGCAGTAATTCCGGCGTGTCCGGCTGGCCCGGCTTCTTGCTGTCGAGGAATTGGTTCACGCGGTCTTTGATGGTCCCCGCGCTCGACTTCTCCGCGGCGTCGCCGAAGGCGCTGAGGAACTCATCGACGAAGTCGATGAACCGCCGGGCGTCGTGGTCGAACACCGCGATGTTCCCGCTGGTCATGTACGCCACGTGGACTTTGTGCCCCTGCTCCACGAGGCGGATGATGGTGCCGCCCATGGAAATGACGTCGTCGTCGGGGTGGGGGCTGAAGACCAGTACGCATTTCGGATTTCGGATTTCGGATTTCGGATTCGATGAGCGACGATCCGCGAGCCGGCCCGCCGGGAATGGTTGAATCGTCTCCAATCGGTCGTGGAAGACCGCTTCGCCAATCTTTTCCGCGGGCCCTTGCTCGCGCAGCAGTTCGTAGAGGTGGTGTTCGCGGAAGTCGTCGTCGTTCAGTTTTTGCAGGCCTTTCTTCACGGTCAAACTCAGCCAGACCACGGCCTGCCGCACGCGCTCCGGAGTCCACTCCACGGGGCCGACTTCCCACGGGCGTTTGATGGCGGTCGTCTCCGCGGCCGCGGCGGGGTCGAGTAAGAACAGCGCGTCGGTGTGGTCTTGCAAAAAGCTCGCGCTGATCGCCTCCGTCGGCGGGAACTCAATGGCTTTGTACACGACGTGGGCTTTGTGTTCGCCGAAGGCCATGAGGAAGACGCGCCGCGCATCCATAATACTCGCCACGCCCATCGTGATCGCCTGATTCGGCACGTTCTCCTCGCCGAAGAACCCGGCGGCGGCGTCGCGGCGCGTGATGCTGTCGAGCGTGATCATCCGCGTCCGGCTGTTCTTCGGGCTCCCCGGTTCGTTGAAGCCGATGTGCCCCGTCCGCCCGATGCCCAGAATCTGGATGTCGATGCCGCCGGCCGCGCGGATCTTGCGTTCGTAATCGATGCAAAACTCTTCGATCTCGTCCGGCTTCAAGGTGCCGTCGGGGAGGTGGATGTTCTCCCACTTGATGTTGATGTGATTGAAGAAGGTCTCGTGCATCCAGCGGAAGTACGAGTGCGGGTCTTCCTTCGGCAGCGGCAAGTATTCGTCGAGGTTGAAGCTGATGACTTTGCCGAAGTCGAGTTTCTCCTCGGTGTGCATCCGGATGAGTTCGCGGTAGAGCCCGACGGGGGTCGAGCCCGTGGCCAGACCCAACACCGTCGGTTTGCCGGCGGCGTTGCGGGCGCGGATGAGCTTGTCGATCTCGCGCGCCACGTACCGGTTCGCGGCGGCGCTGTTCGGCAGCAACAAACTCGGCACGCGGGTGTGCGGCAACAAATGCGGGGTCGCGGCGGCCATGGGGAGGGATTCCGGCACTTTGGATACGGACGGGCAGTCCGGGTCTGTTGTACGCCGGAGGCCGGGGGCCGGGGAGGCGGGAATGGCGGACCGGACGGGGGCCGACATTTTGCGAACACGGCGCACGGGGCTCGGATAAGATGAATTAGAACCGAATCGGAGGCACTGCGATGAACGACGACCGACCCGAAGATCTGGCGGCCCGATTGGCCGAGGTGGAGTCCGAACTCGCCCGGGTGAAGTTCGAGCGCGACATGTACAAAAAGTCGATCTACGATTCGATGCGCGGGTCGGAGTACGACGTGCCCCTCACCCCCGAAGAGCAGGACGAACTTATGAATGCACCCCAAGGGGAATCGCTGCGGTCGATCCTCGAAGAGTTCGAATCCAAATACCGCGACTCGTTATGAGTGCCGAGCGCTACCGGATCTCGAATTCCCGGGCCGTTTCCGAGCAGTTACGCGCTTTGGTCGCCAAGGCCGAATCGAACGGAATTCACCTCGCAGTTGTCCGCGCTCTCCGTTGGATGTTGGAAGAGCTGGAACGCACACCGCTGGAATTCGGCGAGTCCCGCGAAGGATCGGACGTCGATCGCCTCCGGCTCCGCATAGGATTCGCCGAACCGCTGGTTGTGAATTTCGGAGTTCACGAACCGAGTCGCAACGTGTTCGTCAGTCGCATCGGACTTTCAAAGCGGCAGAAATAGGGATTGAGTGGTTTGGCTGAGGGGTATAACTTCCCCGGGTAACAACCCCGCAGCCTCAAATCACCTGCAAGCCCGCGACCCACTCGGCTTCCTTTGCGATCTCCTCGTCGGTCAAGCCGCCGGTGCGCTTCAACTCGGCCTTGGCCATTCGTCCGCTGGTCATGTCCAAGGCCATGACTTCGATCAGGCCGTTGGCGGCCAGGGCGCAGCGGACTTGTACCGGGGATCCCTTCGGTAGGTTCGCGGGGAGGCCGTCGATCCAGCATTCGCCGACGGGCATGCAGGCCTCGGCTTGCTGGGCTTCGCCCTGCAGCACGCGGACGCGCACTTTCGTCTGGTTCTCTTGAGCCGTGAAGTAAACCCGGCTCACGGCGGCGGGGAGTTGCGTGTTCTTCACCACCAACCGGTTGTTCAACCGCTGATCGGCTTGGCGGACTTCGACCCCGAGGCTGTGGGCGTTAACGCTGATCTCGACGATGTCGTCGAAGACGGCGGCGTGGGCGATGTTGGCTTCCTTGGCCCGGCGGGCCGCGACGATGCCGGCGTGAACCGCCGCACCGCGGGCCACGACTTCGCTGACGGCGAGCGAGCGGTCGGGCTCCTTGCCCGTCAATTCCTTCAGCATCCGCCCCGTCGCCGGCATATGCGTGCTGCCGCCGACCATCAGCACCTTCTCGACCTGATCCCACTTCAGCCCGGCTTGATTGATGACCTGCTGCGAGGTCAACCGCGTCCGCAAGAGCAGATCGCGGGTCAGGTTCTCGAACTCGGCGCGCGTGATCGGCACCGTCATCTTTTTGCCGTCGTGGGTGCAGGTGATGGTCGCGGCGTCCACTTTGCTGAGCGTGCGTTTGGCGCGCTCGGCGGAGGAATCGAGCATCGCCATCGATTGCTCGTCGGTGCGCGGGTCGCTGCCGTGCGTTTGGCGGAATTGCTCGGCGACGAAATTCACCAAGCGGTCGTCCCAATCTTTGCCGCCGAGGCGGACGTCGCCTTCGATGCCGAGGGTTTGGAATCGCTTCTTGCCGAGCTTAACGAGGGTCACGTCGAAGGTCCCGCCGCCGAGGTCGTAGACGAGGATCATCTTCGCGGCGTCGGGTGGCAGATCGCCGGGCGCGAGGTTCGCCGCCGCCGATTGTTGGAAGGTGTAGGCCAGCGCCGCGGCGCTCGGTTCGTCGAGGATGTCGAGCACTTCGAGCCCCGCGATGCGGCCCGCGTCGATGGTCGCCTTCCGCCGGCTGTCGTCGAAATACGCGGGCACCGTGATCACGGCCTGCGTGATTTTGCCGAGGTGCTGCTCCGCGTCTTGGATCAACTTCCGCAGGATCACCGCCGAGAGCGTCTCGGGGCGGAAAGATCGGCCCGTCACCAACCGGCCGTAGTCGGCGCGGCCCATCTGGCGCTTCACGAGCATCGCCACTTTGTCCGGTTGCTCGAGCGCCACATCGAGCGCCGGTTGCCCGACGACGGCTTCGCCCGTGCCCGTGAGGTAGACGGCCGAGGGGGTCAAAACTTCCCCCTCGCGGTTGGGGATAGTGACGGGCCGGCCGCGATCGTCCAAGTGCGCCACGGCGCAAAACGTCGTGCCGAGGTCGATGCCAACGATCATGGGCGGGGGAATCCGAGTGGGGGTACAATTAGTGTACGCCATGATCGGAACCGCGAAAATGCCCGACATCCCGCCCGGCCGCTACCGGCACTTCAAAGGGAACGAATACGAGGTGCTCGGCACCGCGCTGCACAGCGAGACGCGCGAGCCGTACGTCGTCTACCGGCCGCTGTACGGCGACGGCGGATTGTGGATCCGCCCCGCCGCGATGTTCGCGGAAACCATCGAGCGCGACGGGGCCATGGTGGCGCGATTCGAGCGGATCACTTCGCCTTAAGTCGGGCCAACGCCGAGAGCGCTTCCCGTGTCCGGGTGAAGCGCACGTCCCCCTCGGCGTATTCTTTGAGCAGAGCTACCGCACGCGGATCGGCCATGAACTCGAGGACCGCGACCATCCGCCGGTCGCGGATTTGTTGCGGCGACTGGCCCTCGCGGATCCGCCCGACAATTTTTTCGACGCGCGCCGAGGCTTCCGCCGAGAGCGTTCCTTTCAGCGCGGCCTCCAGGGCCGGCAGTGCGTTCTCCCCTGCGTTCTGCAATTGGCGCTCGGCCTCCTCGCGTTCGCGGAACGCTTTGGCGTCGAGCCCGGCGAGCCATTGGTTCAGTTGTTCCGCCTCCGGCTTCGGCGCGGCTTTCCACGGTCCGTGAAACAAGGCGAGGGCTTGATCGGGATGATCCAGCAAGTCCCAGACGGCGGAATAGCCTTCCCGTCCACCGAGTTTCGCCGCCGCCGCATCGAGTTGATTGGGGGTGAGCTTTTCGACGTTCGGCAACCCGAATCGACCCGTGAGATCCCACTGCAAAATCGTCGTGTCGGGGTTGGCGACGAACAGCGACCGACCGTCGGCGGAAAAGAGCATCGTCGCCGAATCGGATCGAGGGCGGAACGGGGCGAACGACTTGACCAATTTCCAGGTGCCGACTTCCCAAATGGCGATGCTCGATCGATCGTCGATTCCGGACATCACCGCGAGCAAGCGCTCGTCGGGCGAGAGCCGAAGACCGATGATGTGGGCCAAGGCTTTGGGGGTGTCCTGTTCGGTCGTCAACCTCAACGTGGGGTCGGTTAAAGTCGCGATTTGTACGCCGGTGGCGGTGTTCCAAACCCGGCAAGTCGCGTCGTTCCAGAGGCCGCCCGTGATCAGGGTGCGGTCGTCGACGGTGAACAAAGAATGGCCCGGCGATCCGTTCGATTTCAACGTGCGGATCAATTTGCCGGTCGCGACCTCGTAGAGATGCAACACATCGACGTTGTAATTGTTGTGCGTCCCGGCGCCGGCCAAGAGCGTCTTGCCGTCGTGGGAAAACTTGAGGTGCTGGCACGCATCGCGGTGACCGCTGATGACGAATGGCTCCTTGCGTTCGCCGGGGGTCCAGATCAGCACCGTGGACTTGCGGTCTTGAAAACTGGCCGCGAGATGTTTGCCATCGTCGGAGATCAGCATGCCCCAGCTGTTTTCGTCCGGGACTTGGCAAGTCGCGATTTCCTTGCCAGTTTTGCCCGCGACGATCAATCGTTGGGTGTTTGTGTCGATGGTGAAGTCCCAGAGCTTCCCTTTTGCGGTGTAATCGAAA
The DNA here is from genome assembly GCA_043727575.1 of Fimbriiglobus sp. Lineage (GTDB taxonomy): Bacteria > Planctomycetota > Planctomycetia > Gemmatales > Gemmataceae > JALHQU01. The sequence continues at coordinate 19,830 of JAYSYN010000239.1, read as the reverse complement.
GGTGATACCAGCGAGACGACTTTCGCTGCGGGTTTGCGGATGCCCTTGCCGGTCTTCAGATCCCAGACAAAGGCTTCCACACCCGCGACCGTGCTGGTGAGGGTGGCCCCGTCCGGCGCGAGTTCGATCTCGGGTCGGCGGGTGTGGCCCGAATCGGCGAGCAGCTCCTTGCCGGTATCGACGGTCCACACGCGGACGGTCGATTCGAACCGATTGGCGCCGGCGAGTTGCTTGCCGTCCGGACTCAGGTTCACGACCGAGTATCCCACCCGGTTCGGATCGATGTCGACTTTGAGGAGTGACTTGCCGGATGCGATCTCGAACACTTCGACCGCGCTCTTCGTCCGGGCCGCGAGCCGTTTGCCGTCGTTCGAGACGACGAGCTTGGTCACGGCCGCGCCCTTTTCGGTCGGGGCGATGGACCGAATCTCTTTTCCCGTCCCCATGACCCGGATCAGGATCGGCCCTTTTCCCACCGCGTACGCCAGCGACTTCGTGCCCGGGATCAGAGCGAAATCATTCGGGGTTTCGTTGTTGGGGATCGGCCCGTTCACGATGGTGTCGTCGGCCGGATTCCAGAGTTGCACCGGTTGGGGTTCGAGGCGATATTGGCCGTCTTTGATCTTCTTCGTCGCCTGGATTTGCATCGCGAGCACCGTGCCCGAATCGTCGAATTCCAAACGGGATTCGTGCGTCATGTCGCCGGCGAGTTTCTTTTCCGCGATGATGGTGCCATCGGCGATGTCGGCGTATTGAATTTTCGATTGGTGCTCCAGAAGCACCGCGAATCGCTTGCCGTCCGGCGCGATGGCCACGGAGGAGCAACGGCCGATCTTGTAGCGTTGCACCAGTTCTCCGGTCGCCACATCCCAAAGGGTGACGTTATACCCCAAGCAAAGGGCTCGCTTCCCGTCGGGGGTCAAACGGAACTCGCAACTGTTGTTGATGGCGTGCTCGCCGATGTCGCGCAACTTCCGTCCGGTGGCTGTGTCGAACACGCCGAGGGATTCACGGCTGCTCCCAGCGACGAACGCTTTGCCGTCGGGTGTGAACTGGAGAAAATGGGCGTGCGGTTGCCGGAGTCGCACGGTGCCGAAGCGGCGGACCGCCCCCGCCGGCAGCGGATCGCCGAAACCGTCGAGGAGTGCGGCCGGCGTCTCGGCCGGCTTGGCAATCGGGGCCGGCTCCCGGGCTTGCACGGCTTGCTGGGGCCGGACGCTCGCCGCGACCGTCGCCGCGATACAGAGCAACCCGAGCGACGCGGCCAACGAGCCGAAGGACGTCAGCGGCCAACCGGAATGCGCGAGGGCGGCCACCCCGTGGGGGACCGCGCTTGTGGACAAAGCTGCGGTGCGCGCGAGCAATTCCGCGGAGGCGCGTTCGGAACCGAGGAAGAGCACCGCGAGGGCGGCCGGGAGTTCGACGCCGCGCTTCGCCAAGGCGAGGCGCAAGCGCCCGCGGGCCCGTTCGAGGCGGGATTTCAACGCCGCTTCCGTGCATCCGAGCGCCCCGGCGGCGTCGCCGCGAGATTCTCCCCCGATGCAACACGCCACCACCGCTTCGCGCAGCGGCCGGGGCAATCGGTCGATTTCTTCGTCGATGGCCCGGAAGAGTTCGCGGCCCCCCGGCGTGTCGTGCGAAGGTCCGACCGCGTCTTCGGGCAACGGGTGCGTGCGCCGGCGGGCGGCGCGTCGGACCGCTTTCCGCGCCGCCCGCATCGCCACCATGTGGAGCCACGGCGCCAACGGCCGCGCCGCATCGAGGCGGCGGATCTGTCGCACCAGTGCCAAGAACGTCGCTTGAAAGACGTCCTCGCGGTCCGCGTGGTTGGCCAAATTCCGCCGGCAGACGCCCCACACCAACGCCGCATGGCGACCGACGAGGATTTCGAATGCCTCCGGATCGCGGAACTCGGCGAATCGCATCAACAGCGCCGCGTCGTCGCCGAACTGCCGGTCGGCGAGTGATCGGCGGACTCGGGAAATGATCCCGTCCAAGGTCGCGGTCATACCGATCTCCCGATCCGGGTGGCGTCTATCTTACTTCTGCCCGCTCGTGGTATTTCGGCCCGTCGAACTTTCCCCGTTGCCAGTCCCCGATCCGCGGCGCTATCTTGTACCCATGCCCGATCCCGTCATTCCCACGGACAGCCGCTTGTCGCGGGCCGCGGCCCAGCGACTGAGCCTCTACCTGCGCTCCCTCGATTCGTTGGCCCGCGCCGGCGCGACGTTGTCCAGCCAAGATCTCGCCGAGACCGTCGGCGTCAGCGCGGCCCAAGTCCGGCGCGACCTCGCGGCCCTTGGGCACCTCGGGCTCCGCGGCATCGGCTACGAGGCCGCCGGATTGGCCGCCGCCATCCGCCGGACGCTGGGCATCGACCGGCCGTGGAAAGCGGTGCTCGTCGGCGTCGGCAACCTCGCCCGCGCGCTGTTGCGCTACCGGGGCTTCGCCGACCACGGGTTCGAGATCGTCGGGCTGTTCGATTCCGAACCCCGCAAAATCGGGGAACTCGTCGCGGGCTTGCGAATCGAGCCGCTGACGCACCTACAAGAGGCCGTGCCGAAGTGCCGCGCCGAACTCGGCATTTTGACGGTGCCCGCCGCCGCCGCTCAAGCCGTGGCGACGCAGATGGTCCGCGCCGGATTGCGCGGCGTCATGAACTTCGCCCCCATGCTGTTGGTGTTGCCGCGCGGCGTGCAGGTCGTCACCGTCGATTTGGCGATTCAATTGGAGCAGTTGGCCTTCGCCGTGCATTTGGGCGACGCCGAGGAATGACGCTCATCCGCGCGACTTGCGGCGTTCCCGGCGGCGGAAGAATTTGAGCATCGTTTCGAAATGCCGTCCTTCCGTGCCGACGTCGAGCCAATCGGCTTGCGACGCCCGCGCCAGCCGGATGAACCGATCGCGTGTCTCGATCTGCCGCGCGGCGAAACCGGCGCGGAACGCCGCGCTCGACGTGTCGATCAAATACGGTTCGTCCGTCTCGGCATCTTCCAGCTGGATCAACCCGGCGGCGGGCCACGTCTGCTCGCGGAAGTCCGTCGTGCGCACCGCGATGAGGTCGTGCTGGCGGGCCGCGCGTTTGAAGCCGTCTTCGAAGCCGGTCGTCAAGAAGTCGCTGAACAGGAAGACGATGGCCCGGCGCGTTTGCACCTTGTTCAAGTGGTCGAGCGCGGCTTTCAAGTCGGTGCCGCGCTTCTCCGGTTCGAAGAAGAGGATGTCCCGCAAGATCCGCAAAACGTGGCGCGTCCCCTTGTTCGGCGGCACGTAACGCTCGACGCGATCGGTGAACGCGAGCAACCCGACGCGATCTTGATTGTTGATGGCGCAGAAGGCGACGAGCGCCGCCAGTTCCGCCGCGACGGCGCGCTTCGTCTGGGCTTGCGTGCCGAAGCGTTGGCTACCCGACAGATCGACGGCGAGGATCACGGTCAGTTCGCGCTCTTCGACGTAGCGCTTCACAAACGGCGTACCGGTGCGCGCCGTCACATTCCAATCGATGCCGCGGATGTCGTCGCCGGGTTGATACTCGCGGACGTCCTCGAAGGCCAAGCCCGAGCCTTTGAACGCGGAATGATATTCGCCGCCGAGCAGCGTCTGAACCGCCCGGCGGGCCCGGATCTGCAAGCGGCGGATCTGCCGCAGGACTTCGACGGGGAGCATGGCGAACCTCGGGCGAGCCGGTTTCGACCATGATACCCGGACGGGCTTCAGCCCGCGCGGCGGAACGGCAGCGGCAGGGTCCGGTGGCCCGCGTCGGCGCCGGTGAGCGCGAGTTCGCGGTAGAGGTCGAGTTCGGCCGGGTCGAAGGCGCGCCCGACGGCGGCCATCGCTTCGGCGATGTCGTGGAGGTGCCGGTTGACGCGGATGTCGGTTTCAATCCCGTCGCCGCAGATCATGCCGAACGCCGGTACCGCATGGGGGGCGAAGCGGTGGGTCGCCGCCACCCGCGCGAACGCCCCGATGGCGGTGCCGCGGTCGAGCAACACCCCGGCCGACAGGTGCGCGAAGTCGCCGACGACGACCGCCGCGCCGCCGGTGGATTCGCACAGCGTCCCCGGCCCGGCGATCACCCCTTCGCCGAGGTAGGCTCCGTCGAACGCGCAGCCCGGACCGAGGGTCGCGTAACCGAGGGCGATGGTGTTCTGCAACGTTCCGGAGATGCGGCATTTCGGGCCGAAGACCGTGTTGCCGCGCAGGTCGGCGCGGATGTCCGAGCCGGCGCCGATCGCGCACGGCCCTTCGATGCGGCTGAACGCGCGGACGCGCACGCCGGCTTCCAAGATGATCGGTCCGCGCGTCGTATCGAGCAGCACCATCGGTTCGATCGTGGCCGCCGGGTCGAGGTGCAATCGATCCGACGGGCCGACGAGGGCGACGCCGGGCGGGAGGTTGTGCAGCCCGGCCGAATGCGGGAACTCGGCGGCGATTTGCGCGCCGGCGTGGTTCAACAAATCTCGCATTCCGCCGACGACGCAGCCGCCGACTTCGATCCGCGGTAGCAATTCTTTCCAATCTTCGAAACAGTCGTCGAGCGAATGCGGCGAAACTCCGGCCAACTGATCCGCGCTCAGTTTGGCGTAAGCGATTTCCCCGTGACACAGCGCGAGGTGCGGGTCGCGATCGAGCGGAGCCGGGGTCGAATCCGGTGGAATCCAGCGGGCATTCGCCAACACGGTGGGGCTGGCGCGGAGCCAGCGCGGGTCGTTGACCGGGACGTGCGGTTCGCGCCGCCGCAGCGATGGGGCGAGCGCGGCCCGCACCAGGTACCCGAGCGAATCGGGCTGGAACCAACGGACGAAGCCGTCCTTCAAAGTGCTGGGGCCGCAGAGCAAGTCGAAGGCGGGGCGGGCCACGGCGAGCGGCGCGAGGCCGGCGACGCCGCGATCTTCGAAGAGGCACAATCGCATGGGGGAACTCCGCAGGAAGCCAGCCGATTAGCCGAAGCCCCCGGAAGTTGCCATGGCAATTTACGTCGGGGCGTACAATTGAAGGATGACACCCACCCCGATGGCCCCGCGTCCCGAATTGCTCTCACCCGCCGGGGATTGGGACGCCCTGCGCGCCGCCGTCGCCAACGGTGCCGACGCCGTTTACTTCGGCCTCTCCGCATTCAACGCCCGCGCCCGCGCGGCCAACTTTACGCTCGAGGAACTCCCCGAAGTCATGGGCTACCTGCACGCCCACAACGTCCGCGGCTTCGTCGCGCTCAACATCTTGATCTTCACCGACGAACTGCCGGACGTCGTCGAGTTCGTCACGGCCATCGCCGCGGCCGGCGTCGATGCGGTGATCGTCCAAGACCTCGGTTTGGTCGCGCTGATTCGCAAGATCGCACCGACGCTCGCGATCCACGGGTCGACGCAGATGACCCTCACCGAGCCGCGCGGGATCGACTTCGTCCGCCGGCTCGGCGTCGAACGCGTCGTGCTGGCGCGCGAGCTTTCCCTCGATGACATCCGCAAAGTCACGGCCGGCACGACCGTGCCCGTCGAGGTGTTCATCCACGGGGCGCTCTGCGTCGCCTACAGCGGCCAGTGCCTGACAAGCGAAGCCCTCGGCGGCCGTAGCGCCAACCGGGGCCAGTGCGCCCAAGCCTGCCGGATGACGTACGAAATGCTCGTCGACGGCGTGCCGCGCGACCTCGGCGACAAGGCTTATCTGCTCAGCCCGCAGGACTTGGCCGCGTACGACCTCATCGCGCCGCTCATCGCCGCCGGGGTCATCAGCTTCAAGATTGAAGGCCGCTTGAAGGGCGGACCGTACGTCGCGGCAACGACGAGCACCTACCGCAGCGCCATCGACGCGGCCCTCGCGGAGCGAGAGTTTCACCTGACCCGCCGCGAGGAACTCGATCTGGCGCAGACCTTCAGCCGGGGGTTGACGCCGGGATTTTTGGAAGGCGTGAACCATCAGAAGTTGGTGCGCGGGCGGGTGCCGAAGAGCCGGGGGATTTTGCTCGGCACGGTCGTCGGCATCATCGGTTCGACGGTGCGGGTCGAACTCGCCGAACGCGTGCCGGACTTGGTGAAGCCGGGCGACGGCGTGATGTTCGACCTCGGTCGACCCGAAGATAAAGAGCCGGGTGGCCGGGTTTGGGAGGTGATTCAGCAAGGGCAGTTCGCGGGGCTGAAGTTCGAACCGAACGCGCTCGATTTGTCCCGCGTGACGGTCGGTTGCGAAGTGTGGAAGACGGACGACCCCGCACTGCGGAAGCGGTTGGAGCAGACCTATTCGCAGGATCGCGTGGTGCGCCGGGCCGATGTCGATGCGAGCCTGTCCGGTGAAATCGGCGGTGAATTGAAGCTGACGCTGCGATCCGTTTCAGCCGAAGCGAGCGTGACTTGGCCCGGGCCACTGGTCGCGGCGAACAAACAACCGACGACCGTGGAGATGATCCGCGAGCAACTCGCCCGCCTCGGTGACACCCCGTTGACACTGGCCGGCTGCGCGATCGAAGTCCCCGCGACGGCGCTGGTGCCGAAGTCGGTGTTGAACGATCTGCGCCGCCGCACGACGGCGGAGTTGCTGGCGAAGCGCACGGCGGGGCGGGTGCATGCGATCGCGGACGGCGATGCGTTGTCCGGTTGTAGGACAGGCCTCCAGGCCTGTCCCAAATCGTCGATCCGGACAGGCCTGGAGGCCTGTCCTACAGTCCTCGTCCGCAACTTTGCCCAATTGCACGCCGTCCTCCCCTTTCGCCCGGCGCTCGTGTACGCCGACTTCGAAGATCTCCGCCAGTATCCCGCGGCCGTGGAAGCCGCCCGCGCCGCCGGGGTGAAGATCGGCTTCGCCACGGTGCGCATCTGGAAGCCGGGCGAAGACGGCTTCCAAGCGATGGTGGCCCGGGCCGCACCCGACGCGGTGTTGATCCGCAACCTCGCCAGCATCGACTACTACCGCGAGCGCTTGCCCGACGCCGAGTTGATCGGCGACTTCAGTTTGAACGTCGCCAACGACCTCACCGCCCGCGTGCTCTGGAACGCCGGGCTGAAGCGACTCGTGCCGAGCTTCGACCTCAACTGGGATCAATTCACCGCGCTTTTGAAGCAGTCCGATCCGCTCGGGTTCGAGGCCGTCGTCCACCAACACATGCCGATGTTCCACATGGAGCATTGCGTCTTCGCGGCGTTCCTCAGCAGCGGCAAAGACCACCGCGATTGCGGCCGGCCGTGCGATACGCACAAGGTCGAATTGAAGGATCGCACCGGAGCGAGATTCCCCGTGCTCCCGGACACCGGTTGCCGGAACACGGTGTTCAACAGCGTCGCGCAATCGGCGTCCGAATACATCGGCCGCATGAAATCGCTCGGCCTGCGCCGGTTCCGTATCGATCTGCTGCGCGAGACACCCGAGCAAGTCGGGCCGCTGCTGGAACAGTACCGCCGCGTGATCGCGGGGGACGACGACGGCCGGGCGACGTGGAAACGGTTGAAGGTGCTCAATCAACTCGGCGTGACCCGCGGCACGCTGCAAATGGCGTGATGGTCGCCTAATCGGAGCCATCACCGTCGAATAGCGACGGGGTCGGCGGTGGCGCCGGGCGTTTCGGTCGTCGCGAGCGGAACGCCGTCTCTTTCCGCCGAGACCCGTGTTTGAAGTACACCCCCGCCGTCGCGGCCTTCGCCTCGGCCGATTTGCGGATGGCGTACAGCGCATCGGTCATGCGCTTTGCGCGTTCGGCGAACGGCACCACCGGCGGCGGGTACCCCGGCAAATCCTCTCCGCGCACGATCCGTTCCGCCGGCACGCTTTTCAATTCCGGCAACCACCGCTTCACGAACCGTCCCTCGGCGTCCCAGTCGGCCAGTTGCTTGGCCGGGTTATACACCCGGATGGCGTTCCAGCCGACCACCCCGGCTTGCATCTGCAGTTGGTTCAAATGGATGCCGGGGTCGTAGTCGCGAAAGACTTGCGCCAAGTGCGGGTGGATGAATCGCCAATCGAGGTGCAGCGCGTGGCAGGCGAAACTCGTCACCATCGCCCGCATGCGGAAGTTCACGAACCCGGTGGCCGCGAGGCAGCGCATGACGGCGTCCACCAGCGGGAAGCCGGTGCGGCCCTCGCGCCATGCGGCGTACAGTCGCTCGTCGTTCTCGTAAGGCACGTCGCGGTAATTCGGGTGGATGCTGCGGAACTCCAACTCGGGTTCAGATTCCAACCGCTGCGTGAAGTGATCCCGCCAGTGGAGCCGGCTGACGAACGCGTCGAGGCTCTGTTTCCAGCGCGGCGAGGCGGGGTCGGCCGGGTCGAGGTCGGCGAGGCGCTGCCGGACGGCGCGCCACACCTGCCGGGCGGTGATGGTGCCCCAAGCCAAGTGCACGCTCAGCCGCGAACCGGCGGTGAACGCCGTGTTCGGCGAGCTGATGCCCCCGCGATACCATCGCCCCCGGCGATTGAGGAAGTCGGCCAGCGTGGCGTGCGCGTCGGCCTCGCTCACCGGTTGCCAGAGAGGGTTCGGGGCAAACGCGGGCAGTTTCGGGAAGGCGCTGGCGGAGGCCAGTCGGCGCAGGTCGTCGGACTGTCGGACGGCGGATAAGGTCAACGGCGGCGCGTCGACGATTCGAGACTGCCACATTCTTTGCAGGCGGTCGCGGTTCACGCCGCCCCGCCGGACGCTCGACTGCGGGAACTCGCGGTACTCGACGCCCTGCTCCCGGCACCACGCGGCGACGGCCCGGTCGCGACGGAAGGTGATGTCGTTGCCGATTTCTTCGTGGGCGAACAAGTGGGTGAAGGGCACGACCGCGTGCAACTTGGCCAACTTGTCGACCGCCTCGCCGTGGGCGATGACGATATCCGCCCCTCGGGTCCGCAATTCGGCTCGGAGCCCGCCGATCGCCTGCCATTGAGCGTGGATATGCATGTTCGACGTGTCGTCGGCCGCCAGCAGCGACGGCTCGAAGCAGAACAGTGGCAACACGTCGAGACCGAGTCGCTCCGCCTCGGTGAGGCAGGCGTTGTCGGTGAGGCGCGCGTCCCGCTTCACCCACCACACGGCGACGGGGCGGGTCATTGGTGCATCCGCTTGGCGGACTTCGGCCGATAGCCGAGCACCTGCGGGGCCACCTTCTCCCAGTAACGCGAGAACCGTTTCGGCTCGTGGGGGTAATCGGCGAAGATCGGTCGCGGATGGACCACCACGCGGAATTGCGAGCGCAGCGCCTCCGCCGTTTCCACCACGCGGGGGTTCGGATGTTCGGAGAGGTGAATCGCGGTCGCGCCGAGTTGTCGGGCGAGCGCGGTGAGCCGTTCGACCGGATCGCCGACGAGGGTTGTGATCGCCGGGTCGGGGCGGTGGGCGATCAAATCGTCGATACCGTCGAGGACAAACGCCATCCGGTGGTACGCCCACGGCTCGGCCAGTAGGGCCGGTTCGTCGAACACGAACGCCGCCGCCGCACTCGGATTCGCTGTCAGAGTCGGGTCGTCCCACGACATCGCCGCGTCGTGAACCCAGACCAAGTCGTTCGTGGGCGGTAGCGGACCGATTGCGCCAGGGGAAGTCTCGTTCGGTGACAGCGAATTGTCATTCGGCACACCGCAATCCGCGCTCCGCCCTGCGAGAGGGGCGGTCGAGCCGGCGAACAAGCGGTGTTGCAGCGTCGGATAGTCGGCGTCGAATGGGCACTTCACCCGGCAGGTGTCGCACCATTTTCCGCCGCTGAAGGTGTTGATGTTCTGCTTGTTCATGAAGTACGACTTGGCGGCGAACGTCCCTTCCACCCACTGCCAACTCGCCGCGTTGCTGGCGTTATCGCCGTCGTACAAGTACTCGCGAAACAGCCGGGCCCCCTCCTGCCAGCGCACGCCGCGGAAGTGGCACAGGTACGCCGCGAACCAGAGCCGGGCGTGGTTGTGCAAGTAGCCGTCGGCGAATAACTCGTGCAAGATGCCGTCCATGCAGGGCAGGCCGGTGTCGCCATTCGTCACGTCGAGTGGGATGCGGGCGGAACGGGCGACAGCGTGCTTGGGTTCTTCCAGGTCTTCCTCCAGACCGCGGCCGTGCCACGCCAGCACTTTCTCGAAGAAATCCCGCCACGCCAGTTGCCGGAGAAACTCCTCAGTACGGGCCGGGTCGTTGGGAAGAGTCGCCTTCAAATGGTCGCGTACTTCGACGGCGGTCACCATGCCGTGCCGAAGGTATGGGGACAACCGCGACACCGGGGCATCGAGGAAGTTGCGGGTCCGGCCGTACGCGACCGCATCGAAGCCCCGCAGTCGGCGGAGGGCTGCGGTCCGTCCGCCCGGCAGGGTGCCGGTCTCCGGCTCACCCAGAAAACAGCCCCGCAGACGGTCGAGGAGGGCGGTCCGTCGGGCGAGTGGGTCAATCATTATCATGTCGATATTCATAGTCGCGGCCGTACCGCACTCGGCGGCTTTTTCTCGTGTCCTCAGCGTTCGTTTTGTTGCCGGGAACCCGAACCATATAATCACCCGATGACCCGCCCCCCCGAATCGCCGTCGGCACCTCCTACGCGAAAGCGCGTCGTCGTCCTCGGTTCGACGGGGTCCATCGGCACGAGTACCCTCGACGTCGCGGCGGCGCTGCCGGATCGGATCGAAATCGTCGGATTGATGGCGAACACCAAGTGGCGCGAACTCGCGGAGCAGTGCCGGCGTTTCAAACCGGCCGTGGCGGTCATCACCGACCGGGCCGCGTTCGAACAAATCGACCGGTCGTCGTTTCCGCCCGAGACGGAGTTGAAGTTCGGCCACGATGCGGCCTGCGCTTTGGCCCGGTCGGAGGATGTCGAGGTCGTCGTGTCGGCGGTCGTCGGCGCGGCGGGGCTGCACGGCACCTGGGCCGCGGTGGAAGCGGGCAAGACCGTCGCACTGGCGAACAAAGAAGCCCTCGTCGTCGCCGGCGGATTGATCACCGAACTCGCGGCCCGGCGGGGCGCGAAGCTGCTGCCCGTGGACAGCGAGCACTCCGCGATCTACCAATGCATCGCCGGGCGGCCGATGGCGGAGGTCGAGCGCGTGGTTCTCACCGCCAGCGGCGGGCCCTTCCGCGGTCGCACGACGGCGGAGTTGGAAGCCGTCACGGTGGAAGCCGCGCTGAAACACCCGACCTGGGTGATGGGGCCGAAGATCACCATCGACAGCGCGACCTTGATGAACAAAGCGCTCGAAGTGATCGAGGCCCACTGGCTCTTCGGCCTGACGGCGGAGCAAATCGACGTGATCGTCCATCCGGAATCGGTGATTCACTCGTTCGTCGAATTCGTCGATGGCTCGGTGCTCGCGCAGTTGTCGCCGCCCGACATGCGTTTGCCGATCCAATACGCCCTGACCTATCCGCAGCGCGTCCCCGGGCCGACGAAGCGTCTGGATTGGACGGCGCTGTCGCAGTTCCGATTCGAGCCGGTCAACCGGCCGACGTTCCCGGCGCTCGACCTCGGCTTCGAAGTCATCCGCGGGGGTGGCAGTTGCGGGGCGGTGTTGAACGCCGCGAACGAAGCGTCCGTGGCGCGGTTTTTGAATCGCGAGATCGGTTTTCTCGAAATCGCCCGCTGCGCGCGGGCCGTGTTGCAGTCCCACCATTACGACCCCCGCCCGACCCTGGAGGGGCTACTCGCCCTCGACGGTTGGGCCCGCCAGGAGGTAGCCCGTTGGACCCCAAGCCCACTGAGCCGATAAGTGCCCCCGCCGGTACGCTGAGCCGCTGGTTCCACCAGAACTACAAGAAGCTCGCCGTCCTCGCGGCCGTGATCGCGAGCGTCTGCTATTTCTTCTACCCGGCGGATGTCCTCCTCGCCGGATTGGGGCTGAGCCTCATCATCTTCCTCCACGAACTCGGGCACTTCCTCGCGGCGAAGGCGTGCGATGTCCACGTCAAAACTTTCAGTATCGGCTTCGGGCCGCCGCTGCCCTTCTGCTCGTTCAAACGCGGCGAGACGACCTACAAGGTCGGCATGATCCCGCTGGGTGGCTACGTCGCGATGATCGGCGAAGGGGACGCGCGCACGGACCACGATATCGATGACAGCGGCGTCGGAGAGGGGGACACCGTCGATGCCCGGCCGGAACCGGGCACGCCCGAAAGCGAGCCGGACTACCCGCGCAGCTTCAAGAACAAATCGGTCCCGCAGCGGATGCTCATCATCTCCGCCGGCGTCATCATGAACATCCTGCTCGCGGGGACGGCGTTCGTGGTGGCCTACCTCAATGGCGTCGACGAGCAACCGGCCGTCGTGCAATCGGTCGACCCCGGCTCGGCCGCGTGGCGCGCCGGTATCCGCCCGGGGGCCCAAGTCACCAAACTGAACTCCGTCGACAAACCCTGGTTCGATGATATCCGGCCGATCGTGAATTCGACCCGCAAAGGCGAAACGGTCGATCTCAGCACCGCGTACCGCGGCGCGGCGGAATCGTACCGGATCGAACCGTTGAAAATGGAGGGCGCCAGCTACCCGCAATTGGGGGTTGCGCCGCCGCAAAGCCTCACGCTGGTGCGGGCGCAGCAAGACAGCGAACCGCCGTTCGCCCTCGGCAGCGCCGCGGCGAATGCCGTCGCCGCCGACGGGTCGAAGTTCCTGCCCGGCGATCGGATCGTGGCCATGACCGACCCGGCGAATCCGACGGCGGTCACGCCGATCGATGCGTCGCACCTCGGGCTCCCCGGCGTGCAATTCGACTTCCGCCGGCGGTTGGCCCAACTGGCCGGGCAGTCGATCCGCATCCACGTGCTTCGAAAAGATCAGCCGGATTCGGCGTCGCCGACGGAGTTGGTCGTCCCGCCCGCGCTCCGCCAAGACACGGGCTTGCGCATGAAAATGGGGCCTATCTCGGCGCTGCGGCAGAATTCCCCGGCGTTCAAAGCCGGGTTGAAAGAGCGCGAGGTCGAAGGCGATTCCGAAAAGGAAGCCGGGGATACCATCACGGCGGTGGAAGTGCTCGACGCGGGCGGGAAACGCTTGCGATACAGCCTCGATCCGAAAGAGACGAGCCCCGACGCGGGCACGACCGTGGCCTTGCTCGATCCGCTGCGCTTGCCGTTCGACCTGAACGCATGGGCCGACAAATGGTCGGCCAAGCCGAATCCGAATTGGGCCGTGCGGGTCACGGTCCAACGCTTCGTCGACAACCGGCTGCAACCGGTGACGCTCGAATTGACTTGGGACCACGAGTACCGCGAAGACTTCGGCGGCATGAGCCTGCCGGGTTCGCCGGTGCCCCTCGGCGGCTTGGGCCTCGCCTACCGCGTCTCCGCGGAGGTCAACGCGGTGGTGCCGGACAGCCCCGCGCACGCGGCCGGGGTTCAACCCGGCGATGTCATCACGCAAGTGCGCTTGAAAACCCTGCCGGTGAAAACGTCCGCCTTCCGCCGACTGATCGAGTCGATCGGCATCGTCGGCAAGAAAGAAGGGGGCAGCTGGGACGAAGTCGAACGGAACCCCACAAAGGATGGCGGCAAGCCGAAGTTCCTGCGCTGGGCCTTCGTGGACTACAAGCTGCAGGTCCAAGCTCCGCACACCTTCGATTTGAAAGTCCAACGCAACGGCGAAGAAAAAGAGTTCCTCGACATCGCGGCCCGCGACGACGCTACGTGGCCCGTTCCGGCCGACGGCTGGTACTTCACGAAAGATCTGCGCGTGCAGAAGGCCGAGGGTGTCGGCGAAGCCTTAGAGATGGGATTCCATCGGACCGTCCGCGCCATCCGGAGTATCTACCAAGGACTCTACGGGATGATCGTCGGCCGGATATCGGTGACGAACATGAGCGGGCCGATCACGCTGGCCCGCGCGTCGTATATCCTCGCCGGCGAAGACACCTGGAAGTTGATCCTGCTCATCGGGCTCATCAGCGTGAACTTGGCCGTCGTCAACTTCCTGCCGATCCCGATGCTCGACGGCGGGCACATGGTCTTTTTGATCTACGAACTCATCCGCCGCAAACCGGCCCCGGAGTCGGTGCAGGTGATCCTGACGTGGATCGGCTTCGGCATGGTCGTCTGCTTAATGCTCTTCACCATCGGCTTGGACATCTGGCGATTGTTCGTGTGAGCTTCTTTCCAGCGGGTGCGAGAGTCGCTTTTCGCTCCGCGAAAAGTGGCTGGGCTCGGCCGCAACTCGCGGGACTCAAGCGCTGGCGGGAACTACTTTTCGCGGAGCGAAAAGCGACGATTTTCCGTCCGTCAATCCGGCTCAGCTCTCATTTGTCCGAGCGGTCTCGCCCCTTTTTTCACCCGCCCGGATTGAGGGTCGCGCCCGCGGATTTGTTCGCTTTGATGGTGCCGTCTTTTTTGTAGATGAGCTGCTCGGCTTGGTGGTACTCGGATCGGCCGACGCCGACTTGCAATTTCGATAAGGTCGCCAACCGGTTCGGCGTGCCGTCGAAGATGAATTGCTGGCCGTTGTAAGTCACGCGGCCGCCGATGCCGAGGTAGGTGTCGTTGCGGAACTCGGCGTTGCCGTTGGCGATCATCCATTGCACCGGCTTGGTGTCTTTCTTCGATTGCGACGACGACACCGTCAGCGAATCGACGCACGTGAGCACCACCGAGCCCTTCGGCAGGGCGTGTTTCTCGAATTGCAAGTTGAGGTTGTCGGTCGGGATGCTGAAGGCCGTGGCGCCTTTGTCGAAGACCGCTTCCTGGTAGAGTTTCCCTTGGTCCTTGGCCACCATCTGCTTGTTGAAGTTCACGACGGTCAATTTCATTTCGCCCGACTCGGGTTTCTTGGCGACGCGCTGGTTCGGCGCCGCGGCCACCGGCTGGGCTTCGTCCTCGTTCTTTTCGAATTGCAAGATACGCAGTTCCCCTTCGCCCGCCGCGAACAATTCTTGCTCCTTCTGGCGGTTGGCGAAGTCGATCTGCTTGGCGCGGAGGCGGCGGGCGCTGACGTACTTGTTGTCCGCGTCGAAAACTTCTTCCAAGAAGTAGACGTCCCGGGACGGGGCCTTGCCGGCGTACTGGGCGCGTTCGTCGTCCGGCACTGGCGTCGTCACGGCCGTTTTGAGCTTCGGTTTTTCCTCGGCGACGGTCAAGCCGGTTTTCGGGTCTGGGACCGGGGCTTTCTTCTTCATTTGGTTGAAGTAGATCGGCTTGTCGAAGGTGAGGTCGAGGCGGTGCCCTTGGAGCGTCGAACGGGTCGTGTAGAGGTTCGGTTCGCCGAGATCTTTCGGGGCGGGCAATTGCTCGTTCGACTTTAGCGGGACGATGCGGGCCGGGCCGTTCGCCAGTGCCGGGGCATCGGGCGGCACGATCTGCGTGGCGTTGACGCTTTGCAGGAACTCGGCCTTCGAGCGGGCCCCGTAGAATCGCATTTCCTTGGCCCAGACGATCTTCAAATCGGCCGGTTTGGCGAGGTCTTTTCCGTTGAGGTCGGCCCCGCTGGCCATCACCAAAAGTCCCGCACCGTCGACTCGCACGGTGTTGTTCGGTTGGTCGATGTCGACGATCGGCCCATACAGCGAAGTCCCCTCGAAGTGGACCTCGGCCGGGACGCCGTCGATACCGGTGCATTTCATCACGCTGCCGGCCGCGGATTGATCGAGGTTGAGCTTCACGCACTTGATCAGCAGGCCGACGGTCGGCTTGGCCGGGTCTTTGGGGTCGGGGTTTTGATAGGCGATCACGCGATCTTCGCAGATGGCCGATTCGAGTTCGTACTTCAGCGACGGTCCGGGCGCCGCGACGACCGGCCGCTTCGGATCGCGCGGCAGTGCCGGGATGTGGTATCGCACCACGTTGGCGTGGATCACGGCCGCGCTCAGGTAAGTCGGGTTGGGGATTTCTTTCTCGGGGACGGCCGGCGCCGCGACGACCGGCGGCGCGGGGGGCGTCAGATCGACCGGCGAAGCCTTCGGCGCGATCATGGCGGGCGGCGGGCCGACCGGGGCAAGGGCGGCGAGTTTCGGCGCGGCGACGTCGCGGAAGTTGACGAACAGCTTGTCGGTCTTTTGGATGATCATTTCGGGCGAACCGCCTTCGACGTTCCCTTCGGCGATCAGTTTTTCGGGGGTCGCGTTGGTGCTCGTGGCTTTGCCGTCGACTTTGGTCGCGGCCGGCTTCTCGGCGGTCGCGAGCCAGAGCCAGAGTTTATCGCCCGTCAGGCGGAACTCGCCCTCGGTGTCGGCGAAGCGGCCCGGCCCTTCGAATTTCAGCAGTTCCTGCTTCTGCCCGGCGATCTTTTCGTGCTTCAAGTACTTGCCCCACGACGCGGTCCCGGTGATCTTCTTCTGCTCCCCGTCGAACATCTCGAGCCGGCCGGGGCCGTTGACGGACAGCGTCGTCATTTTGCCGTCTTTGGATTTCGGCGGGGCGTCGAGCGAGTCGATGACGATGTCGGCGATATTGACGGCGTCACCGCCCCAGATTTGGCTCCCCTCGCGCTTGGCGTAGGCCGGGCTGCCCCGCAGAGTCGTGACGGACCGGCCGACGCGGGCGTCGCGCTCGTAGCGCAGCTCCGTCCCTTGGGCGACCAAACCGTCGGCTTCCACCGAGAGGTAAACTTGCGGCCCTTTGGCCGTGAGCGTCCGCAGCACGAACCCGCCTTCGTTCGGCGTCGGGCCGGCCGTCTTCGCCGCGGCGGGGCCGGCCGGACTCGAGAAATCGAGCAGGAGTTCGTTGCAAAAGAGGTTGTCTTGACCCCGGAGCGCGGAGAGCCGCGTCACGGTGACGAGGTTCGCTTGGCCGGCGGGCGGCGCTTGCGCCGCGATTTCAAAAAGGGCCGTGTTCTTTTCGAGGTTGTACCGGAATGAGCCGGGCGTCTCGATCACCATCAGCGACTTCGCCATCAGCTTTTCGACGGTCCCGGCGCCGTCCCACACCGAGCCGAGCAGTGCCGGCATCGCGAGGGGCGAATCGGCGACCGACTTCACGGCGACCACCGGCATCGGCGCGGGGGCGTCGCCGCCGGGCAATCCGGAGCCGCCGTTGCTCCAAAGGTTCATCTGCACATGTTCGAGCAGTTGGATCTCGCGGACGGAATTCGTGTTCGACTTCCCCGGCGACGGGATTGGAGCGGCGGCGGCCCCCTTGGCCCGGTTGTCCGGTTGCAGGTAGATCATCATGCCGTCGGCGGTGATCGTCGGCGGCGGCAGGGCGTAACCGAGCAGGATATCGGCGATGGCCGATTGGCGGCGGAGGTCGTCCGAGCGGGTGAAAGCGACGGCGGGCAACGTCCCCCGGAGCGTGCGGGGCAAGTTGCGGCGGTCGATCACTTCGACGGCCGCGGCCGTCCAAATGTGGGCCACATCCGGGTTGTACGGCGCGGTTTCGTCCGGGACGCGGTAGAACATCGGGCCGACCGAACGGATTACGAGGTGATCGTCCCGATCGGCCGAGCGCTGATTGTTGATGATCTCGATCTTGCCGCGGCGTGGGTCGGTCGATTCCAAATCGGGGTTCGAGATCAACTCGACTTCGATCAGCTTGGCTTTGTCGGTGATGTCTTGGATGCTCGAAATCGGCCGGTCGAATTTCAGGCGGGCCTTATCGGCATGAAAGGTGGTAATTTCGCGGGTTTCGCCCGGCGGGGCACCGGGGGTCGGCTTGCCGAATTGGACTAGGCTGATCGGCGAGAGCACCACGAACGGCGTGTTGTCCGGATTCGGGGGTCCGGAGGCGATCACCGTCGCCCCGGCTTGGAGTTCGATCTTGGTCTTGTACGTGTTGGCGTCCGTGACTTCGAGGCTCGACGCGCCGAACGCTTCGGCGAGGTTGCGATCCGTCCGCGAGACGGGGTAGTTGTCGATTCGCTGCTGACCGGTCGCGGCGTCGCAGTATTTTTCCGGCAAGACCGGCAAGCCATCGATAGAACCGAAGGCGGTGGAGTAACCCAAATACGCGGCGATGGCCCCGGCCAAGCCGAGGAGCGCCAAACCGATTCTGCGGGGCGTCCACACGCTGGCGATTCTCCGGTAGTCTGTTCAAATCCGGAACTGGTCCGCGGCCGCCGTCCATTGCCCCCGCAGCGTCAAGAGCCATTCGATGGTCTCGCGGACGGCCCCGCGCCCGCCCGGTTCTTTCGTGGTGAAGACGGCCGCCGCCCGCACTTCCGGGCAAGCGTCGGCCACGGCTACCGCGAGCCCGCTGCGGAGCATTATAGGCAGGTCGGGCAAGTCGTCCCCCATCGCGCAGACCTTGTCGGCCGTAAGCCCCGTGGCCGCCAAGAGTTCGTAGAACGCGGCGGCTTTGTCCGCACGCCCCTGTAGCACCGGGGACACGTCGAGTTCCGCCATCCGCCGCTCGACCGCCGGGGACGACCGACCGGAAATCACCGCCGCTCTCAGACCCAAATCGCGCCAAATTTTCAATCCCGATCCATCGCGGACGTGGAACCGCTTGATTTCGTCGCCGAAAGCGGTGTAACTCACCCGGCCGTCGGTCAAAACGCCGTCGACATCGAGCAGCAACAGTTCGATGTTCATCGCGCGGTCGCGGAGGTCGATCGCGACCTTGCGCTCCAGCGATTCGCGGATGATCCGCTCCGTGTCGCTCATGGCGTCGGCCCCACTAAGCGGAGGATCGGCGGCGCTTCCGCCGGATCGCCCGGTTCCAGCAAACCGATGACATCGGTAATGTCGAGCAGGCCGACCGGCCTCCCCGCGTCGTCGACGATGGGCAGTTCGCTGATTTTGCGGCGCCGCAGCAGTTCGAGCGCGTCGGCCATCTTCGCCCGGGCGGTCAGCGTCAGCGGGTTGCGGGTCATCACTTCGGAAATCGGCCGGTCGAAGGCGTCGTCGGCGCGATTCTCGAAGAGCCGGGCCAAATCGGAGTCGGTGAACAACCCCGCGAGCCGACCGTCGGCTTCGGTCAACATCACGGCGCCGGTGCGCCGACCGCTGGTCCGAGCCATCGCAAAGACGGCCCTCACCGTGGTGGTCGCGGGGGCGATGCGCAGTTCGGCCCCGCGACGCATGGCGCTGTCGACCGCGGCCAGCTTTCGGCCCAAGCTGCCGGCCGGATGGAACTGCGCGAATTGCTCGGCCCGGAATTGTTTGAGTTCGGACAGCGTCAGGGCGATGGCGTCGCCGAGCGCGAGCATCACCGTCGTGCTGGTGCTCGGGGCGAGCGAAAGCGGGCAGGCCTCGATGACCGGCCCGTACACGATGGCGTGATCCGCGACCCGGGCGAGGCGGCTGGTCGCGTGCGCCGTGATCGCCAACAGCGGCCCGGCGAGTTCCTTCAGCGGGCCCAGCAACCGCATCAGTTCTTCGCTTTCGCCGCTGTGCGAAAGCACCAACACGGCGTCGTGCGGGTGGATCATCCCGAGGTCGCCGTGGACCGCCCGGGTCGCGTCGAGCAGGTAGCTGCGGGTCCCGGTCGAATTGAGCGTGCCGACGATTTTTTGCCCGACGTCCGCCGATTTGCCCACGCCCGTCACGGCCACGCGGCCAGGGCACGCCGCCAGCGTGCGAACGACCGCTTCGAAGCTCGCCCCGAGCCGCCCGGCCACGGCGCGCACGGCGTCGGCTTCGGTCGTCAGCACCGTGCGGGCGAACACCAACAGGTCGAGTTTCGCGCTGATAGCCTGCGGGGTCATAGGTCTCGCGCCGACGCCGGAGGGGATCAATCCACATATATCGTGACGCCCCGAACCGACAATCGCAAGTGAAATGTCTCGCGCCAAACCCCATTGGTGCAACCGAATTTTCTAGGGATCGCTCATCGTCGCCTTTCGCTCCGCGAAAGTGCGGCTCATGCCGACGGGCGAGCCTTTCCGACGAGTGCCCCCCACCCCCCGTCGGAAAGTACCGTTCCCGCCGGAAAGCGACCGACTCTTCGGAATGACCAACGCCGGCTAGGACTTGCGTCGAGCCAACAAAACGGGAGTCGGTCGGAACGACCGCATTCCGAAGATTTTTCCGGAATTGTTTTGA
>JAYSYN010000238.1:0-33389 GCA_043727575.1 Fimbriiglobus sp. | reverse complement strand
CCTCAGCGGCTTGCACGCCGACCTCGGTAAAATCCGCGAGCCGTGCCTCGATTTCATCGATACGCTTTGGACGTCGAAGGGCGGCTTCCACGGGACTTGGACCGACGACGCGCTGGATGTGGAATACACCTTCTACGGCTTGCTGGCCCTCGGGCACTTGAGCACGTGAGGTCACCGCGATCCGGAGCGTGCGTCGGCGTCGTTGGCCATGATGCGGAAGTGGTCGGTCGTCGGGGCGATCAGGGCCGCCTCGAACCAACGGCCGACTTGGTCGATGTCGGTCATGCCGCGGATCGACCCGGTGAGTTCGTAGGGCGCATCCGGGAATTTCATCCGGAGCAGCTTGAGCAAGTCCGACCGCCGGGCTTCGATCATCCCGAGCGCCATCCCCTCGGCGAAGCCCTCGGCCCGGCCTTGGCTCTTCCATTCCATCAAAGTCGCGACGGGGTTCATGGCGGCACCGGGGGCGGGTTCGTTCGGCAAATCTAGTCCGCGATTTGAGCCGGGCGCGCGGCGCGGTGGAAAAAGGTAGAACGAGATCGGAGTTCGGACGCGGTTCCAACTTTGTGGAGATCCGGAAGTACAATGCCCTCGAGCACCCCTTTCCCCCCGGATGGCCCCATGGCTGCGGTTATGAACTTCGTGGGCTTGGACGTCGGCGGCACCACGATGAAGGCGGCCGTGGTCGATGGGAACGGGAAAGTTTCACCGAGCGTCTGCATGCGGACGAATCCGGAGCGGGGCCAAGAGGCGGGTCTCGAAACCATGGGCGAAACCATCCGCCGAGCCGTCGCGGCGGCGGGGTTGACGCTGGCCGACATCGATGCCATCGGCGTCGCGACGCCGGGGCTGATGGATATTCGAGCCGGGTTGATTCTCGATCCGCCGAACTTGAAACCGTGGAAGAACGTGCCCGTGCGCGACCGGATCGCGGCGCTGTTCGGCAAGCCGACCGCATTCCAGAACGACGCCAACGCCGCCGCGTTCGGAGAGAAGTGGACGGGGGCCGGGCACGGGGCCCACAGCATGGTGATGTTCACGCTCGGCACCGGCGTCGGCGGCGGGATCCTCGTCGGCGACACCGTGATCGAAGGGAAGCACAGCCACGGCGGGGAACTGGGCCATCTGCGCATCGACCTGCCCGATCGCGGCCGGCTGTGCGGTTGCGGGGCGCGCGGTTGCCTCGAAGCTTACGCCAGCGCCACCGCCGTGACCCGCCGCGCCCGCGAAGAGATGGCGAGTTGGCGCGGCCCGACGAAACTCAAGGAATTCTACACCGCCAACGACGACGAACTGACCGCGAAAGTCATCTTCGATCTCGCCGCTTCGGGCGACGAATGCGCGGCGAAAGTCGTGGACGACACGGCGTACTATTTGGCGCTCGGGGCCTGCGCCGCCATCGCCACAGTCGATCCGGAGGTCATCGTCTTCGGCGGCGGCATGACCGACGCCGGGGAATGGTTCCGCGCCAAAATCGACGCCGACGTCCGCCGCTACGCCTTGCCCTTCCCCGGGAACAGCGTGCGGATCGTCTTCGCCGAGTTGGGATCGGATGCGGGATTCATCGGCGCCGCCGCTTGTGCGAAGCTGCTGGTGAAGTGATCGAAATTGCGGGGCGAAGGAATGAACCATGAAAGTCCGTGAAGCCATCGCGCGCATCGAAAGCGACGGCTGGTATAGAATCAAACCCAAGGGCGGACATCGCCAATATAAGCACCTCGTCAAACCGGGTCGTGTGACTATTCCGGGACAAATGAATGCTGACTTGGACAAGAAGACCGCGAAAAGCATTCTGAATCAGGCCGGACTCGATGCGTGAACCACGGGAGGATCGGATGGAAACTTTCTTGATCGTGATCGGCAAAACCCCGACCGGTTACAGCGCGCACTGCCCCGACGTCGTAGGTTGCGGCGCCGTAGGCCGATCCGTCGAGACAGTCGTCGCTCAAATGCAATCCGCTTTGGAATTTCATTTTGAAGGAATGCTCGAAGACGGCGACCCGATTCCGCATCCCGGAGGCGCGGCCACGTATTCCCAAGCGATGAAGGATCTCGAAGTCGACCGCGAGTTGTTGGCCCACGTTCGGATCGATACGGGCCGATTCGCCGCCTCGATGAGCCCCGCGTGAAGCCACCGCAACGCTTTCCCCATTGGCCTTTGCCCCGGCGGTGACTATCTCACTCTCTAGAGAATCGCGCACGACGATGTCCGGGAGAGCGAAGCGATGCCCATGGCCCGAGACTACGCCCCGGACGAATTGATCCAATCCCTCAAAGACCGCGGGGCGAAACTGCTCACGGCGTACTACCGCCCCGACCCCGACTTGCACGCGCTGATCCACGAAGCGGTCGAAGGGAATGCCCTCCGCGCTTTCCAGAAACTATCGCCCAAGCCGTCGGATACGTTCCGGATCTGGGCGAAGGCGCGGTTGTCGTTCTCCGCGATGTTCGACTTCGGCGCCGTCGCGAGCCAAGAGGAATACGACTCCCTCCTCGAAGGGCACATCCGCAATTTGAACAACCATTGGATGAAAGTCTACCAAGTCGAGATGGGGATGGGGCTGGCCCGCAAAATCACGAACATGCTGATGAATCGCGTGCTTTGCAGTTCGGAAGTCAAACCGGACGAACGCGCCCGGGTGCTGCCGTTCCTGCACGCCCCGCACGACGAATACACCCTGTCCGCGATCCGCAACGCCGCCGCGACCGGCGAGTACGGCGGGAAGCTCGACATTCCGAAAAAGCCGTCGATCAAGTACCTCACGTCCGACGAGAATTACGCCCCGCTGCAAGCGATCTTCCGCAACATCGCCGGGCGGGCCGGCGTCCCGCCGATCTGCATCGACCTCCTCGCTTGGCAGGACGGCCACCCGGAGTGAGCGCCGCACCGCCGAAACCGCACCGCACCTGGGCCCCGCGCGTGTGGGAAGGGAGCGACTTCTTCGCGTGGCTGCGGCTGCTGTCAAAGAATCGATTCCGCGTCGAGCCGCCGTATTGGTACATCGCCGCCATCGTTTCGGGAGTCAGCTTCGGTCAGACCCTGCTGCGCTGGAGCCAGACGAGCCTGCACGGCGACCGCATCGCCCGGACCCCGATCGACCCGCCGCCGTTGTTCGTGCTGGGCCACTGGCGCACCGGCACCACGCTGTTGCACGAACTGCTGATTCTCGACGAACGCCACACCTCGCCGACGACGTTGCAGTGCTTCGAGCCGTGCAATTTCTTGATGACCGAGCACCTGTTCAAAAAGTTCGGGTCGATCTTATTGCCGGACAAACGGCCGATGGACAACATGGCCGCGGGGTGGGATCGCCCGCAGGAAGACGAATTTGCCCTCGCCCTGCTCGGGTCGCCGAGCACCTACACCGACTTCGCCTTCCCCAATAACCCGAGCATCCACCCCGGCGCGCTCGACCTCAGCGGCCTAACGCCGCGAGAATATGCCTCGTGGAAGCAGACCTTTTTCCGGTTCGTGCAATCCGTGGCCTACCGCGATCCGCGCCGGCTGGTGCTGAAGTCACCGCCGCACACGGCGCGCATCCCGGCGCTGCTCGAACTGTTCCCGGAGGCCAAGTTCGTCCACATCGTCCGCGATCCGAAGGTCCTCTTTTCGTCGACGGTGAACCTCTGGATGTCGATGGCGAAGCGGCACGGTTTCCAGACGCCGGTGCGATCGACCCAATTGGAAGCGAAAGTCTTCCGCGAATTCCGCGTCATTCACGAGCGCTACCAAGCAACGAAATCGCTGATCCCGAAGGGTAACCTCGTCGAAGTGCGCTACGAGGAGTTGGTGAAGGATTTGGTCGGCGGCACCGAGCGCATTTACGAAGGGCTGAATCTCGACGGCTTTTCGGCCGCCAAGCCAAGACTCGAAGCTTATGCGAAGCGCAGCTCCGGGTACGAAACGAACAAGTACGAATCGACCCCGGAACTGTTGGCCCGCATCGCCGCCGAATGGGGCGACATCCTCGCCGAGCAGGGCTACGGCGATTGAATTTCGTGCGTCCCCTTGTTTCGTCCCGTCGGGAACGCGACACTATTCCCGTCCCCCCACCGGCGGTTCTCCGCCCCTTTCTCGGAGTGTCATCCATGGTCCGTTCCCTGTTCGCGTCCGTCGTCGTCGCCCTCGTCGCCGGCATGGCCCAGGCCGATGATTCGACCCTCAAAGTCAAAGTCGGGGACAAGTTCCCGACCGTCGATCTCGGCGCGGCCCAGATCGAAAAAGCTCTGCCGGACGCCAAGGACGCCAAGACCGTCAGCATCACCGATTTGAAAGGGAAAACGGTCGTCATCTTCTTCTACCCCAAGGCCAGCACCGCCGGGTGCACCGTGGAATCGTGCGGTTTCCGCGACATCGCCGACAAGTTCCCGAAGGGCACCGTGGTGATCGGCGCCAGCGCCGATAAAGAAGCGGCCCAAGACAAGTTCATCAAGGACAACAAGCTGCCGTTCGCGCTGCTTTGCGACACCGACTTGAAACTCATCAAGGAACTCGGCATTCAATCGCCTAAAGGAAACACCCCGCAACGCGTGACGTTCCTCGTGGACAAAGACGGCAAAATCGCGAAGGTCT
Organism: Fimbriiglobus sp.; assembly: GCA_043727575.1. Classification (GTDB taxonomy): domain Bacteria; phylum Planctomycetota; class Planctomycetia; order Gemmatales; family Gemmataceae; genus JALHQU01. Next base: position 28,816 of record JAYSYN010000238.1, on the reverse strand, counting down.
ATTCGAAGGTCACCCCGAAAGACCACCCCGCCGAAGTACTGAAGGACGTGGAAGAATTGCTGAAGAAGTGAGTGTAATGTTCCCCCGTCCGCCGTGTTGTTCTCGCTGCGAGGTGAACCGTGGCTGCGTGGGCGAGCGCCCATCAACTGGACGACTGGGTGCTGGCGACGGCCCCGCGCGTGACGGCCTACGCGAGGTCGCTTCTGGGGAACGCCCACGACGCCGAGGACATCGTGCAAGATTGCTACTGCCGGTTGCTCGCCAAGGCCGGCACTTACGACCTGAACCGCGACGGGTTAAAGCTCTTGTTCACCGCGATCAGCAACGCGTGCATCAATTTGAAAACCCGCCGCAAGCCGACGTTCAGCCTCACCCGATCCGACCCGGCCGGAGACGACCGCACCGAAGACCCCGCCGACGCCCGGGCCGTATCGCCCGCCGAAGTCGCGGTGGGAAACGAATTGGAACAAGCCATCGCCGAAGGGTTGAAGCGGTTGCCGACGCAACAGCGGGCGGCGATCGAATTGAAAGCCCTCGGCTACGCCCAAGCCGAGATCGCCGCGATGCTCGGCACCACGGCCACCAACGCCGGGGTGTTGATCCACCGGGCCCGGCAAACGCTGTCCCGTTACTCGACCCCCGACTCGGCGGAAGGATGATGGCCCCCCCACCCGACGAACACCCGGTCGACCGAGCCGTGCGGGAACACCTCGAGCGCGAAGCCACGACGGTCAACGCCCGGGCGCTGTTGGCCAGACTGCGCGCGAATCGCCCGGTCGCCGCCGACGTTCGCGCGCTCACCCGGCGGGCGTGGTTGCGCGGCGCGGCGCTCGGCACCGGCGGGGCTATCGCCGCGGGGGCGGCGCTCTACTTCGTGCTCGGCGGCACCGGCCCGGTCGAACCGAAGATGCTCGGCGCGACGGAGTTGATCCGCGAAGCGAAAGTCGCCCACGAGACCGAGACCCTCGACCGCTGCTACGACGTGACCGCCGACTGGGACGCGACCCCGTTCCAGCGCCGCTTCCCGTTCCGGCCGATCGCGAAGAAGGCCAAGCTCTGGACGCGCGGCGATCAGTTCTTCGTCGAGGCCACCTTCGCCGACGGCTGGCCCGTGAAGTGGGGCCAAGAGAAATCGGGCCGGGTGTGGATCCTGCCGAGACCCGACCGCGTGCTGGTGTACGAACCGGACGACCTCGCCGAGCCGCTCGCGCGATTCTGCGAAATGATGAGCCTGCGCCTCGTGAGCACCTTGGCCGACCTGCTCGAAACCTACGACCTGAAACGCGAAACCGCGGACCCGGGCGAACCGATCCGCATCGCGGCCGACCTGCGCGGGAGTCCGAATAGCCCGTCGCTCAGGATTTCGAAGGTGGCCATCGAACTCGACCCCAAAACGAAGATTGTGCGGAAAGCGGTGCTGACCCGCTCGGTGAACGGCGATACCCTCGGCTCAATCGAGTTCACCCTGCTGGAGACGGCGAGCCCGGACAAGATCCAATACGATTACCCCGCGCACGCGGCGGCGAAGCACCTCGTGATCGACGGCCCGCGCCCGCCGCTGTTGCCGGCCCAGCGCTTCGACCCGCGTCACGATCCCCGCGCAAAGTTCCGCGACGACTGGCTCAAAGCCTGGCAGAATCGACCCTCGCCGAAAACGTGATCGTGGCGACTACAATCCTCTGCGTCCCATTTCCCTCCGCGCGGAGTTCGACCATGCCCAGCATCGCCGTCGTCTATTACTCGGCTCAGAGCCACACGCACCAAGTCGCGGAGGCTGTGGCTGCCGGTGCACAGGCCATCACGGGGGCGACCGTTTCCCTCGTCCGGTTGCTGGACGCCGACATCCAAAACGGCCGCTGGAAAAACGACGCGGCACTGGCCATCTTGAACGCGGCGGACACCATCGTCTTCGGCACGCCGACGTACATGGGCGGATACAGCGCCCAGATGAAAGCGTTCATCGACGGCTGCGGCGGCGTTTGGTACGGGCAGGGTTGGAAGGACAAACTCGCCGCCGGGTTCACGCACAGCCAAGGGCTCAGCGGCGACAAACTCAACACGCTCACGGGCCTGATGATCAACGCGATGCAGCACGGCATGATCTGGGTCGGCAATGCCCAAATGCCCGAAGGCGACAAACCGGGGATGACCAACCGCATCAGCAGCTACTCGGGGCTGATGGCCCAAACCAACGGGAGCGACGTCATCGACGAGGGGGACAAGAAGACGGCGGGCCTCTTCGGCCAACGCGTGGCGGAAACGGCCGCGCGGTGGTTGAAAGGGAAGTGAGCCCCGTCACTTCGTCGGCAGCGACAGCTCGAAATCGAACATCAGTTTCGGATCGCCGTGCTCGATCAGGGTGCGGATCATCACGGCGATTCGTCGCTCGGGTACCAGTTTCGCGATCTCGTCCTTCCCCTTTAAGAACGTCACCATCGCGTCCAGATCGACCATCCGGTCATCGAGGCGGACGTTCACGCGATCCATTTTTTCGACCGTCTCGAACGTCACCGTCTGGTTGCCGAGCGCCGCGATGACGGTGCCTCCCTTGTATTTGTATTTGCCTCCCGGCACCGCGAGCCAATACGAACGCCTCTGTTCGCCGCGCTGTTCCCACACGACGCGTTCCGGTACCGGGTTGCGGGTCGCCTTGGCCATCCAGGGCAGGGCCACGGCGTCTTCGCGGTCCATCCAATGCCCTTTGCCCTCGTAGCTTTTGAAGAAATGCTGGTAGCCCTTGGGGTCGGCTTTTTCGAGGTCGTCGAGCTTCTTGGCCCACTCGGCGCAGATCTTGTTGCGGCTATAGGCGCTATCGTTCCCGCCGACTTGCAGCGCGAACGCGACGTTGCGCAGGTTCAGCGGGCTGGCATCGTTCGGGTGCCCGGCCATCATCGCGGCGCCGGCCCAGCGATCCGCGAGCCGTGGGGCGATTTGATAGACGCCATCGCCGCCGGCGGAGTAACCCAGCACGTAAACGCGGTCCGGATTCACCCCTTCGAGCGCGATGAAGTTTTGAATCAGCCGGTCGAAGAGCCGGTCGATGTGCCCTTCGTGCCAGAGGTTCCACGTGTTCGTCGGTGCCCGCGGGACGACGTAAAATCCCTCGTCGAGTTTGTAGAGCTTCTTCTGATTCTCCCACTGCTGATCGTTGACGGCCTTCGGTGCCCCACCGCCACCGTGCAGAGAAATCCAGAGGCTGTGTCCCGCGGCCGGCGCTTTACCGTACTCGGTCACGGTGTAAGGCATCTCGAGTTTGTCGTCCTTCAGGATCTTAGCCGCGTGTTCGGCCTTCCGCTCCTTGGGGAAGTTGGCGATGTACGCATTCCCAAGTGCGTCGCGGGCCTTGGCCGCATCGGCCTTCGTCAACGGCACCAGCGCGAACGGCTTGTTGGCCAACTCCTCGAGTGACACCGGCTTGCCACCGACGGCGGCCTTGAGGTCCGCCAGCGCCCCCGCCGATTTATCGGCATCCGGCGCGGCGGCAAACAACGGAAGTGACGCGGCGAAACAAACGAGCGCGAGTGCCGTGCGGAACATGATCGAACCCCCGGAGATCGTGGATGATTCCAGTGTAGCGACCGCGCGGCGAATGAAGTTCTGCGCCCGGCGAACGGCATGGCGTGAGCGTGCTTGCCCATAACCGGGTATATTCAACTCACCCTATCGGGAGATTCAACATGCATCGCCTTTCGCTATTGGTCGTCGGTCTCTTCGCGTCGGTCGCGCTCGCCCAGCCGAGCTTCCCGGAACCGAAGACCTTTCCCCCGGACGACGCGACCCTGAAAGAGATCGCCACGAAGACGGCGGAATTGAAGGCGGCGATTGAGGCGATCGAGAAACTACCACCGAAGCCGAAGGGCAAAGTGGAAATCGGCGATGTCAGCATTTACCTCAAAGCCGCCGAATGGATCGTCCGGCACAAGGAATGGTACAGCGACAAGTCGGGCAAGCAAACGCTCGATGTTCTCGCGACCGGTTTGGCCCGGGCCAAAGCGGCGAAAGAAGGCCAATCCCCTTGGATGGAAGCGCGCGGCACACCGATCGCGCGAGGCTACCATTCCATGGTTGACCAATCGGTCCAACCTTATTCGATCCAATACCCGGCCGTCTTCGATCCCAAAAAGAAATACCGGCTCGATATCGTCCTGCACGGACGCGATGGAACGCTCACGGAAGTGAAATTTCTCGCGGCCAAAGAAGCGGCCAAGGCCGATCCGAAGCTGGATCACTTCGTCCTCGAAGTGTACGGCCGCGGGAACAACGCCTACCGCTGGGCCGGGGAGACCGACATCACCGAGGTCATCTCCGCGGTGAAATCTAGACTTCGGATCGATCAAATCGTTCTCCGCGGCTTCTCCATGGGCGGGGCGGGCACGTGGCACTACGGCCTGCACCACCTCAGTGATTTCTCGGTCATCGGCCCCGGCGCGGGCTTCACCACGACGCGCGGCTACATCAAGAACTTGAAAGAACCGCTGCCGGAGTACATTGATAAATGCTTGCATATTTACGATGCCGTCGACTACGCCGAAAATGCATTCGGCGTCCCGGTGGTGGCCTACTCGGGAGAGAAAGACCCGCAAAAGGCCGCGGCGGACAATATCGAAAAGATCCTGAAGGATTTCAAAGAACCCCACACATTCAAGCACCTCGTCGCGCCGGGATTGGAGCACCAACAGCCGGCCGCGTGGATGGCCAAATGCGATGCGCAGTACCGGGAGATTCTCGCCAAAGAAAAGAATCCCCTCGGCCGGGTCCGCTTCGTGACATACACATCGATCTACTACAAAGCGTCCGCGTGGTTGTGGGTCATGGGTCTCGACGAACAATACGCCAAGGCCGTGATCGACGCGAAAATCGAAAAGGGCGTCGCGATCATCGAAACGTCCAATGTGCGTCGCGTGGTTCTCAATTGCAATTTTTTGTTCTCCGAGCTCAACGCGACGATCAGAAGCGTCTTGATCGACGGTCAAAAGCTCGACGTGAAACCCGATGACTTGGCGACATTCGTCAAAGTTGACGGCAAGTGGAGCACTCCGAAGGGCGGGTTCGACCCGAAGAAGAAAGTCTTGGAAAAGAAAGGGAGCGGTTCCGGTCCCATTGACATTGCCTTTATGGATAGCTTCGTCGTTGTACGTCCTTCGGCCGAACCATGGCACAAAGGTATCGCCGATCACACCGGTGTCGTCGAATCCCAGTTCGCCGCACTTTGGGATAAACACATGCGCGGCAAATTGCCCGTGGGGAAATACGATAACGAAAGCACCGCCGTTCTGTTCGGCGATCCCGCCAGCAACCCGGAGATCGCGAAAGTCCTTCCCGGTCTTCCCATCCAGTGGACCAAAGACGAACTCGTCGTCAACGGGGTGACCTACGATTCCAAAACGCATTACCCCGCCTTGACCTACCCGGATCCCGATCCGCGTTCGCTTCGCCACATCGTCCTCAACTCGGGGCATACCTTCAAAGATGCCGACTTCCGGGGGACGAACGCCCTCTTGTATCCGCGCCTCGGGGATTGGGCCGTGCTGAAACCGAAGCCGACTCGCGACGATCCCGGTGCCGTCGAGGTCGTGGCGGCGGGGATCTTCGACGAGTTCTGGCAGTTCAAAAAAGAGAAGAAATGACCTCGCTCAATCCTCGCCGACGAGCGGATCTTCACCGCGGCCGTTGATGGTGAACATCGAACGGATCACGGCGGGGTTCATGCGGTCGGTGAAGAAACGGGCGCCGCCGTCGGCGATTCCGAAGCCGGCGATGTGTGGATAGTTGCCGCCGAACTGCCCGCCGACGATGGGCGCCGCCGCGGGGGACACGTCGAGCATCCGCACGGTACTCGGGCCGCCGCGAATCCACGGGCCGAGGTCGCTGCGCGTCTCGGCGAACAGGACGGTGCTGCCGAGGCCGTCACCGTCGCGGATCGTCAGCAGCGGCGTGGCGGTGTCGTATTGGAAACAGCCGGTCCGGTTGGGCACCGGCGGCCCGAGGCCGAGGGTCGCCCCGTCCGGGCCGATGCCGGCGAGGCCGACGTATTGCGCGGGGGCGGGGTCGTCCGGCGGGCGGTCCGGCACCGCCCCGGGGACGAGGAATAGCTTCAGCGCGGTCTTGGACAATTCGCGGTTGCGGTCGCTATCCCACGCGGAAGTGCGGTCGAGTTTCTGCGCCAGCTCGGCCGTGTTCTGCCGCTTCTGGTTCAGGTGTTCCAGCGAGTCGGCGACCCAACTCAGCCGCTGCTCCTGTGGGAGATTCGGATTCGCGATCGTCCCGACGGGCACGGCGAAGTTGCGGACCCCCGGCTGCTGGCCGTCCTTCGCATCCTTCTCGTACATCGCGGCGAATTGCCCGAGTTCGCGGAAGTTGTTCAGGCACAGCACGCGGTCGTGCGCCGCGCGCTGGCGGATGATCCCCATGACGATGAAGGCGATCACGACCGCACCGAGCACGATCAAAACCGCAACGCCGGCCCGCAAATTCATCGCGTGTCCCCTTTCGGATTAGGCCTACGAAAACGGCGCGAGCCGGGCACCCCCACCGCGGGAATGGCCCGGCTCGCTTCGGCTCGCGCCCGGTTCAATTATTCTTTTCGATCTGCACCGGCCGCGGCGGGGGCGGGAGCGCCGGCGGTGCCACGGCCGGGGCGGGGAGGAGCGGCATCGCGGGCATCATCAGCGGGCCACCCGGCATCACGAACATGTTGTTTTGGCCCGCGCTGGGCTGCAAGTCCGGTGAGACGAGGACGAGGACATCGTCTTTGAACAATTTCAAGAAAGCGGGATCGACATTCGCCCCGTTCGACGAGGCGATGGCCATCGTCTTCTCGTTCAACTTTTTGCCAGCCTCTTTGAGGTCGATTTCTTTCCCGTCCACCCCGTAAACTTTTACGTCTTTGAGGTCGGCGAGTTCGACGCGGACTTGAGTCGTCACGGCCACTTCGCGCTCGACCTGCACCGGCACTTGTTGGTTGTTCGGCCCGAGTTGGATCTTCACTTCCGTGACCTTCACCTTTTCGGTACGGCGCACGCTGAAGCGGACTTTGCCATCGTCTTCCGACTTCAGATTCAAGATGTACGGCGCCGGTCCGGCGGGCGCGACATCTTTGGGGATCGGGGCGCCGGGTGCCAGCAGCGCGAGGGTCAAACCGAAGGCGGGAAACATCGGGATCTCCTGAGATCGGGAATCGGTTGGGGCAAGCCTAACCGACCCGGCCTCGGTACACCAGATCGACGGGAGCCCGCCACCCTTTACGATCCCTTCGGCCCGTAGCAGAAGAGGTGTTCCGAGCCGCGGATGAAGAGCCGCCCACCGGCCGCGGCCGGGGACGAGAGCACCGGTTCGCCGACGTCGGACTTGCCTACGGGTTCGTAGCCTTTCGGGGTCGCCTTGAAGGCGATGGCTTTGCCGGCTTCGTCGATGGCGAACACGGTGCCGCCGACGAGGATCGGCGACGACGACACGCCCTTCGGGAAAGCCCGCGCGTCCCAGAGCAGCTTGCCGGTTTTGGCGTCGGCGCAGGCCGCGAAGCCGGTGTCGGTCACCCAGTAGAGGCGGTCTTCGAATACCAAGGCGCTCGGCACATACGGCGTGTTGTCCTTCAATTCCCAAGCTTTGCTCCCGGCCCCGAGTCTCCCTTTCCCATCGGCCTTCACGGCGACCATGTATCGGCCGGCGCCCGCTTCGCCCATGTACGTCACGATGTTGCCCGCGGCAAACACCGGCTGGCCGACGGCGCGGAGCTTCTTGGGCGAGGGCCATTCGACTGTGTAACTCCAGTTCGATTTCCCGGTCTTGGGGTCGTAGCTATCGACGGTCGTCGTGGTGCCCAAGATCAACTGCGCCGGCTTCCCTTTTTCTTCGAGCACCATCGGCGTCGTGTAGCTGGCGCGCTCCTTGACGCGGTCCACCCGCCATTTTTCACCGCCCTTGACCGCGTCGAAGGCGACGAGTTTCGCGGACGAATCCGAATCGACATTGAGGTAGACGAGGCCGTCGAAGACCATCGGCGAGTGGGCGGCGCCGTGCTGGGCCGAATAGGTGCCGAGCGATTTGTTCCAGAGTTCCTTGCCATCGAGGTCGTAGGCGAACAGCGCGAGCGAGGTGCCGTCCCACACGGCCGCGTAGACGCGCTCGCCGTCGCTGGCGGGGGTACTGGACGCCGTCGTGTTCTTCTTGTGCATCGAGCTCGCCTTCTGCGCGCCGACGTCTTTCGTCCAGTCGATCTTGCCGGTCTTCGCGTTCAGGCAGTGAAGGGACCGCTTCAAATCGTCGGTCGAACTCGACTGGATGAAGACGCGCTCCCCGACGACGATCGGGCTGCCGTGGCCCGTGCCGGGGAGCGCCGTTTTCCAGAGTTGATCCTTCGCGGTGAACTGCACCGGCGTTTTTTCTTCGACGACGCCGGTGCCGTTGGGTCCGCGCAGCCGGGGCCAATCGGCGGCGCCGGCGAAGCCGAAGGACAAGTCGGCGGCGATGGCGAACATAGCGAGGCGGCGCAGCGTCATGGAAGGGAACTCGGGGTGGGCATGAGATTCGGTCGATGGAATTGTCGCATCGTGCGGGGTCGCGCCGCAATCGGAATTTTGATCCGAGCCATTTGACAAACCCGTTCTGGAGGTTATATCCTTCTGTACACATCGTGTTCGCAATATCACCATTCCCGCTTGTAACGACCCCGTCACTTGCCGGCCTTCTGCAATCGAAGGGCCGGGCCGCGTCGTTTATAGTGCATCGGGAACCTCCCTCCGCGTTCTTGGAGATCGCCATGCGTCGATTGCTCGGGGTGGCCGCGCTGCTCCTCATTTTGACCCCGACATCGTACGGCCGCGGTCTGCTGGTGCCGGACGACGTGAAATTGCCGCCGTTGGCGATGGTCAACCACATCGTGAATGTGAAGATCGAAGACCAAGTGGCGATCACCACGGTCGAACAGACCTTCCGCAACCACACCGACCGCAACCTCGAGGCGACGTACCTGTTCCCGATCCCCAAAGGGGCGAGCGTGAACAAATTCACGATGTGGGTCGACGGCAAAGAAACGACCGGCGAGCTGTTGGATGCCAAGAAAGCCAGCGCGGTTTACACAAGCATCGTGCAGCGGACGCAAGACCCCGGCCTGCTCGAATATCTCGGCAACAGCATGATGCGGTTGAAAGTCTTCCCGATCCCGCCGAAGGGCGATCAGAAAGTGAAGATCAGCTTCACCTCCGTCAGCCACCAAGACGGCGGCATCGTCGAGTACATTTACCCGCTGAAGACCGATGGCAAAGGGACCCGCACCCTCGAGAAGTTCTCGGTGACGGTGACCATCGCTTCGCAAAATCCGGTGCAGTCGATCTACAGCCCGACGCACGCCATCGACATCAAACGGAAGGGCGAAAAGGAAGCCGTCGTCGAATTCGAGAAGAACCAAGCGACGCTCGATAAGGACTTCCAACTCTTCTACAGCGCCGGTAAGCATGACATCGGCCTGACGCCGGTGCTCTACCGGCCGGTCAGCCGCGAAGACGGCTACTTCATGCTGCTCATCACGCCGCAGATGGAGTCGATGAAGAACCGCATCCCGCGCGACCTCGTGTTGGTGCTCGACACTTCGGGGAGTATGTCCGACCTCAAGATGTCGCAGGCGAAGAAGGCGTTGAAACTCTGTTTGAATCAACTCGGCGACAAAGATCGTTTCGGCATCGTCAGTTTCGCCACGGCCGTGCGGACCTACCAAGACAGCCTGAGCGAGGCGACCCCGGATCAACTCGAGAAGGCCACGAAGTGGGTCGATGACCTCCGCGCCGGCGGCGGCACCGCCATCCAACCGGCCCTCAACACGGCCCTCGACCTGCGCGGCAAAGATGCGGGGCGGTCGTTCAACATCGTCTTCTTCACCGACGGCCAGCCGACGATCGACGAACGCGACCCGGTGAAGATCGTCAAAAACGTCATCGACAAAAACACGGCCAGCACGCGCATCTTCACCTTCGGCGTCGGCGACGACGTCAACGCCGCGATGCTCGACCAACTGGCGGACAGCACGCGGGCCATCAGCACCTACGTCCGCCCGGCCGAGGATATCGAAGTCAAGGCGTCGTCGCTCTACGCCAAAATCAGCCACCCGGTCATGACGAACGTGAAATTGACGACGACGAACGTCAAGTTCAACGAAGTCTATCCGCAACAATTGCCCGACCTCTTTCACGGCGGTCAGCTCGTCGTCTTCGGGCGCTTCAGCGGCAGCGGCCACGCGGCCATCAAACTGACCGGCCTCGTCGGCAAAGAAGAAAAAGAACTCGTCTACGAAGTCGACTTCCCCGTGAAGACCGAAGGCGGCCGGGAGTTCGTTGAACACCTTTGGGCCCGGCGGAAAGTCGGTTTCATCCTCGATCAGATCCGCATCAACGGCGAGCAGAAAGAACTCGTCGAAGAAGTGACGGCACTGGCCAAGAAGTACGGCATCGCCACTCCGTACACGAGCTACCTCGTGGTGCCGGACGCGCCGATGCCGGTGGTCAACTTCGGCAAACCGAACGACGCGAAGTTCGAAACCGCTATCGCCGCCGCGCCCCCCGGCCTCGCCCCGGCGCCCGGTGGCCCCGGCGGCAAACCGCAAGCCGTCGGCGACTTCGCCAAAGACCTCGCCAAGAAACAAGAACCGGGCAAAGCCGGCGAAGGCCTAGGTGGCGGTCGCGGAATCGTGCAAGATCGCATCTTGAACGAGCAACTCGACAAGATGACCGCCGAGCAACGCAAAGGAGCGTATGCCGACGCGCTGAACCGGGCCAATGTGGACTCCAAGATTCTGCGCGATGCCGACAAAAATTACAAAGAGAAGCGGTTGTTCGATAACCAGACCGGCCGGCTCGGCGTCGATTTGGCCCAAGCATCCCAAAGCTTGCGCAACCAAGAGCGTTTGACGCAAACGGCGAACAAACAGATCCTCGGCCGCAATTGCGTCGAATTCGGCGGCGTCTGGATCGACGATCAATTCAACGACAAAACGAAGACCGTCACCGTCAAAGCCCAGAGCGCGGCGTACTTCCGCCTGCTCGAACAACAACCGACCCTGAAGGACGTCTTCCGCGTCGGCAACCACTTGGTTTGGATCGCTCCGAGCGGCACGGCTCTCATCATCGACGCCGACGCCGGTCTCGAAACCATCGAAGACGCCGCGATCACGGCGCTGTTCGCAAAGGGTTACTGACGATCATGTGAGGAATGCTTGACATCGCATCCCGAACCGCCGGCATGCGCGTTGCGAGCGGTCGATAAGGACGCAAATTCTGCGGGGCGATACGCCGCACTGCCATTCACGGATCGATTTCGAACTCGATTTTCGTCACGGGGTGTATTTCCCAAGCGGTGTTGGGACGCATTCCCGCAGGGCCGACGACGCCCGCTTTGTGATCCGCGTCGAAGAACAGCGAACCCTCGATGCGAACGGGGATCGGGGGGTTGAACTTCTTGTAGCTGCTCCCGAAGTTCGAGCCGTGCTCGCCGAAGAACTCTTTGAAAGACGTGCGCGCCGCTTTCAATTTTGCCCGGTCGGGGCCACCCATCGGGAGGCCGGAGACTTCGACGTTCAAGAACGTCGGATTCGCGCCGGGGTCAGTGCCGAGAATCACGTGGAAATCGTGGTCGGCTTCGGCCTTGACCGCGTAGATGAACCCTTCGACCGCGACGTTGCGCTTCTCTTGCGCGACCCGGTCGGACATCGCGTCTTTGCTGATATCTAAGGCCAACATTTCGTCCTCGAGCGCCAGAGAGTTCACGAGTTTTCTGACGTTGGCGAAGGTCTCGAGCGGGGCAATCGCGATGGACGTCTTGGCCTTCTTGCGGTCGTGGCCGTTGAAATCTTCCGGTCCGGGGTCGCCGCCGAACACCCCTGTCGGCGGCCGACGGACTTCGAAGAATTCCCCCCGCTCACGCGTGTCGACGATGCGGTACTTGACTCCTTTCGGGCTCACGAACACGACGCTCTCGTCGACCGCGGGCTGCGTCGGGCACGGGCAGACGACTTGCGGGCAAGCCGGCGCGGGGCAAGCCCGGCGGTGCCCGCCGAAAAATCGACCGGCGTCGCTCACTGCCACCGACAACAACACCGCAGCCACGCTGAGCGCGCCCAATCGCAAAGACTTGGTCATCGAAATCTCCCCGATGTGACATTCGCCGAAACAGAAGGGGGTTCGGCCACCCCGTTCGTACCTTTAACCTGCGCCGTACTCCTCCAGACGGGCGATTTCGCTCGACAGGGCCGCGGCTTCGGCGCGCATCGCGTCCTTGCTGCGCTCCGCGATTTTTCGCGCCCGCTTTCGTTGTCGCCCCTTGCCCTTGACCCGACCCGGCCCGCCGCCGTCGGCGCTCAAGAACCGGTCCACTTTGCTGCGCAAATTGCCGCCGGGCGGGATCGCCCCTGCGGCCAATTGCACGATGTCCTCTTGCCCGCCCTCGTTGAACTTCATCCACCACCGGCCCGTCTCGGGCACGCGCCAGCTGAGGTACCCGCCCGCCAAGACTTGCCGCGGCTCGGTGATCGACCCGTGGAAGCTGTACCGGACCCCGTCGGCCCCGACCGGGTCGAAGTACGCGGGCGTGTAGAAGTCCGACATCCACCGGCCGTTGACCGAATAGCCGAATTCCTCCGCTTGGCACGGGTCGCAGACTTCGATCAAGAATTCGACGCGGCCCTGTTTGGGGTGTGGCGAATCCCCCGCGACCCGGCGATTCAAACTCGGGTCGGCCAGCAATTCCAGCACCTCGTGGCTGGCGATGGTGTCCCAATCTTCGCGGAAGGTCACGAGCGCGAACGGTTTGCCGTCTTGGGTTTCGTGGACGCCGGGCGTCGCCCGGTGCGCATCGTCGACCACCAGTACCCGCAGGTAACCAACCGGCACCCGGTCGAGCGACAAGAAAGGATCGACGGTCGCATCGACTCCCCAGATCGGGGCGAAGTCGCGGGTCACCTGCTTTTGCAAGGCCGCCGAAACCTCCAAAAATTCGTCGACGGGCAATGCCTCGGTCCGCCGGACCAACGCGATTTGTTGAACGATCACGGCCGCCTCGACAACGGTGTTTTTACGCTCGCCACTCCCGCTCGCAGAGTTGTCCGGTAATTTCGGATCGGCACCAAACGAAATCCCGCGAGATATCGAAAGTTTCACAATGCTTCGGGCGGGTTGTGATCGCCCACCCCACGCCGGAGCGAATTCGCTATCCTATCCCCCATCGCAGCTCCTCTCCGGGTGGCAAGATGCGCACAATTCTGTCCGTCGCGTTCGTCGGCTTCGCTTTGTCCAACTTCCTCCCGGCCGCCGAGCCGGGAACGACCCGCAAGCCGTGGACGACCGGAAAGATCACCGGGAGCCCGGAAACGCCGCCGCCGTACAAATCGGCCGACTCGTTCCCGAATGCGAAGTTCGACCACCCGCTATTGATGGCCCGGATGCCCGGCAGCGGGCGGATGGTCGTCGGCGAGCAAGGCGGCAAAATCTTCGCGGTGCCGAAGGCCATTGACGGCAAGCCGGAGCCGATCGCCGATCTGCCCAAAGAGTTGAAGAACCTGAAGTCGCTCAAAGATTCGGACGGCTTCGAGGCGTTGTACGGGTTCGCCTTCCACCCCGACTTTGCCAAAAATCGCACCGTATTCATTTGCTACACGCTGAAGCCGAAGCCCGGCATCAAGAACCTCTCCGACGGCACGCGGGTGTCGCGTTTCCAACTGACCGCGGGCGATTCGCCGAAGCTCGATGTCTCGACCGAGGAAGTCGTGATCGCCTTCCTGCAAGGGGGCCACAACGGCGGCGACTTGCACTTCGGCCCGAAGGACGGTTGCCTCTACATCTCGACCGGCGACGCGGCCGATCCGAATCCGCCCGACCCCTTCAAGACGGGTCAGGATTGTTCGGACTTGCTGAGCAGCGTCTTGCGGATCGACGTGAATGCGAAGGACACCGGCAAGGACTACGCGATCCCGAAGGACAATCCGTTCGTCGGCGCGACCCACGACGGCAAGCCGGTGCGGCCCGAAATCTGGAGCTACGGATTCCGCAACCCGTGGCGGATGAGCTTCGACCGACAAACCGGCGAACTGTGGGTCGGCGATGTCGGCTGGGAAAACTGGGAGATGATCCACCGCCTGAGCAAAGGGAGCAACCACGGCTGGAGCGTCCAAGAAGCCCGTCAGCCGATCAACACGCATTTGAAAATTGGCCCGACGCCGGTGCGGGCGCCGGCCATCGAACTCGATCACTCCCAGGCCGCGAGCGTCACGGGCGGGTACGTCTACCGCGGCAAGAAATATCCTGAACTGGTCGGCCAGTACATCTTCGGCGACTACATGACGAAGCGCGTCTGGGCCGCGAAGTTCGACGGTGACAGGCTGGTGTCACTGAAAGACATCCTCGCGCCGACGGTCCGCATCGTCGCCTTCGGCGAAGACGCGGACGGCGAATTGTTCCTGCTCGACTACGACACGGGGAAGGTCCACACCCTCGAAGCGAATACCCAACCGACCCACGACCCCAAGAAGTTTCCGAAGACGCTGAGCGAGACGGGGTTGTTCAACAACACGGCGAAACATGAACTCGCGGAGGGCGTGCTCGGATTCGAGATCAACGCGCCGATGTGGCACGACGGGGCAGTCGGCGCGCGGTTCGTCGCGGTGCCGGGCACTGCACCGATTCTCGACATCGAAGGTCGCAAGGCCCTCGGCGGCACCATCGATTGGCTGCCGTACCAGTTCCATTTCCCGAAAGATTCGGTGCTCGGCAAGACGCTGACGGTCCGCAAGGATGAGAAAACGAAAGTCCGGATCGAAACGCAGATTCTGCACTACGACGGCCTCTACTGGCAGGCGTACACCTACGCGTGGCGCGATGACAAATCCGACGCCGACCTCGTCGCAGCCGACGGTGCCGAGAAGCAGATCGTCGTCGACGACTCCCGCGTGCTCGGTGGCAAACGTGAACTCAACTGGAACTTCGCGAGCCGGACGCAGTGCCTGACGTGCCACACGCCGTGGGCCGAAACGACGCTGGCATTCAACGTCGGCCAGTTGAACAAGCGGACGCAACTCGCCGAGCTCTGCGACACCGGATTGCTGAAACGCGTCAAGGGCGATGGCAAACCGAACCCGGCTTACGACGATAAGAACACGGCCAAGTTGCCGAAGCTGACCGACCCGCTCGATGCCGATGCCAAGACCGCCGACCGCGCCCGCAGCTACCTCCAAGTGAATTGCTCGCACTGCCATCGCAACGGCGGTGGCGGAGCCGTGAGCTTCGAACTCACCCTTGGGAACGACCTCAAGGGCGTGCTCGACAAACGACCGAGCCGCGGCGACTTCGGATTGAAAGAACCGCGCATCGTCGCCCCCGGGGTTCCCGAGCGCAGTACGCTGTTGTGGCGCATGGCCAAGTTCGGCAAGGATCGGATGCCGCACATCGGCGCGGAGACGGTCGACGCGAAGGGTGTCGAGTTGATCCACGAGTGGATCAAAAGTCTCGGCAAACCCGACCCGGTGACCGGCGAAGCGATCGCCCTGGATGACTACTCCAAGCTGTTGGCCACGACGGCCGGGGCGATGAAGCTCGCGCTCGACGCCGGGTGCGACTGCAACGAATCGTCCTCGATTTTCGCCGCCGCGCATAAGCTCCAACCCGGCCCTGTCCGAGATTTGTTCGAGGGCTATTTCCCACCGCAGAAAGGGGAACGCAAACTCGGGCAGAATCCGCGACCGCGGGCGATCCTCGGTTTGACGGGCGATGCGAAACGCGGCGAGGTGCTCTTCTTGGCGGAGCGATCGCAATGCGTCGTTTGCCACAAACACGCCGGGAAAGGGAACGAAGTCGGCCCCGATTTGGCGAAGCTCACCGGTGGCCGGACGAAAGACGACTGGCTCGAAAGCCTGCTCGAGCCGTCCCGCCGCGTCGAACCGGCCTTCCAAGCCTACACGCTCAAGTCGCTCGACGGCACCGCGGTGACGGGCGTGCTCGTCAAAAAAGATTCGGCGGGGGGGATCACGCTCAAAGATGCCAAAGCCGTGCTCGTCACGGTGAAGTCGGATGACGTCGACAGTTTCGCCCCGGCGCGGGAATCGCTGATGCCGCGCGGGCTGCTCGCCGAGTTCACAGCTCAGCAAGCCGCCGACCTGCTGGCCTTCCTCGAAGCGAACGGGAGACCGAAGTGATCCGCCCAGCGACGGTCGCCGACGTGCCGGTGATTCTGGAACTGATCCGGGCATTGGCGGTCTACGAGCAGCTCGAAGATTCCGTAGTGATCCGCGCCGAAGATTTGGCCGTGCATCTCTTCGGCCCCCGGCCCTACGCGGAGTGCCTCCTCGCCGAGGGCGCCGGCCGGGTCGTCGGCTTCGCACTCTTCTTCCACAACTATTCCACGTTCCGGGGCCGACCGGGGATCTACCTCGAAGATCTGTTCGTGAGGCCCGAGTTCCGGGGCGAGGGGCACGGGAAAGCTCTGCTCGTCGAACTCGCCCGGCGGGCGGTCGAACGGGATTGCGGCCGGATGGAGTGGTCCGTACTCGACTGGAACGCCCCGGCCATCGCGTTCTACGAATCGCTCGGGGCCGCGCCGCACGGCGGTTGGACGACGTACCGCCTGACCGGCGACGCCCTGGCCGCGCTGGCCCGGTGACAACCCGTTGTCACACCAAGCCGTTCCGCTTGCGAAGTATCCATTCGAGGGTGAATAGGCCGAGGATGACGCCGAGTAGCCACCAAGAATGTCGCAGGTTCCTTGCGTTCCGATGCTCGACGACGGACGTTTCGCCTTTCAACCGTTCGATCAAACCGTCGAGGTCTTCGGGCGCATAGACTTTGCCGCCGGTCGCGGTCGCCAGCTCGTCCAGCAGCGGGCCATTCGCGGATAAGTCGAGAAACTCTTCTCCCTCGGCCGGGAGGACTTCGAAGTACGAGCGCAGATGCGTCGCCCGGCCGTCCGGTCCGGTGGGGCCGCGTAGCTGAGCGGCCCAATCCGGGATGTCGAGTTCGATCGCGTATTTGCCCGGCGCGAGATCCCGGACGGTCGCCGACCAATCGCGCGGCCGCGCCTCGGGTTGAGAGAAGAGGACGTAGCCGACGGCACGCTCTGTCTCTCCCGGTTTCGAAGGGAGTTTTACCACGCGGGCCGCCTTCGTCGATCGGGCGTCGAGTTTCTTGGCGTTGTCGCCGGCGCGGACGAAGACCCCGACCTCCCGGCCGGGGCGGAACGTCGGTTTGATCGTGCCGAAGCGGATCGTCCCCGCGGCGTTCACCGTCGGCAACAAGCGATCCGCCGCTTCGCGGGGTTCGCCCTTCGCGACGGGTGTGACCATGAATGGAACATCGGGCGGTGGCAGTTTCGGGGCCATGACCACGGGGAAAATCGGCACTCCCGCGGCCGCGAGTTCGGCGACCCGTTTCTGCGGCGATTCGCCCCAGTTGTGCCGACCGTCGGTGAATAGGATCAGACCGAGGAGTATGGGCTTCCCCTCGCCCGATTCCCCGGCGCGGGCGAGGGGCAGTTTCAAATCGGTGAGCGCCGCGGGAATCGCACTCGTCGGCGTCGAATAAGGCCGTGCGGAATCGAGCGACTTCGCCAGAGGCCCGGGGTCGGTCGGCAAAGCGGCGAGTTTTTGATCCCACCCGACGACTTCGACGGCGTGGACCGACTTCAACCGGTCCATCAGGGCGGCGCCGTCGGGGACCAACGCGCGCTCCACGAGAGTCAACCGCGTCGCGTCGTCCATCCGCTTCACGATAGCGTCGAACCGCTTCTTGCGTCCCCGGCCTTCCGGGGAATCGTCGAAGCGCAGTGCGATGCCGGAAGCGGCCTCGGCGATCCATCCGTCGACTTCGCGGTCGCCGCTGATGTCGTGGGTCCATTGGAGTTTCTTGGCCAGCGCGAGTTTTTCCGCGAGAGGCCGCTGCGGGTCGCAGACGCGCATGCTGTCCGAGGTGTCGACGGCGATCGAGATCCGACCGGGGATCTCCTCGCGCCGGACTTCGACCACCCTGGGATCGAAGAGCAACAGGCCGAGGACCGCCGAAGCGGGAGTCCACCGGAGCGCCAGCAAAAGGACGGCGACCCGCCGCGGGACGAGCCGCATTTCGATCCGGGACAAAAAAAAGATCGCGATGCTGAACGCGAGTGGGATCGCGACGATCACACCATAGCGGACGGCGCCGGGCCAACCGGCGAAGGCCCAATCGAATTCGAGCGCGGCATTGGTCATGGGAACGATCGGAGGTCGGATGCCGGAACGGTGTCGATTTTACCCGGATCGACACCGTTCGCCGAACCCGGCTCGGATTTCTCGGGTCGCGGGCGTTTCCGTAAAATCGCTGTTCGAAGCATCCGGCAAACGGGGAGAGCCATGTCGATCGAGCGCTGTCGGGTCGTGTTGGTGCGGCCGCAATACGCGGGCAACCTCGGCTCCGCGGCCCGGGCCATGGCGAACTTCGGCCTGCGCGACCTCGTCCTCGTCGATCCCACCGCGAACAAGCAGAGCATGGATGCGGCCATGATGGCCACGCACGGGCTCGAGATTTTGCAAGCGGCCCGCGTCGTCGGGACGCTCGCCGAGGCGCTCGCCGATTGCGCGTTTGTCCTCAGCACCTCCGGGGAAATCGGCGGGCTGAAACGCAAGGGGTACTGGGGCCCACCCGACGAGAAACTGCCGGCGCTGCTCGACGTTTTGCCGGTCGCCCCGGCGGCCATCGTATTCGGCCCCGAACCGCACGGTTTGACGGTCGACGAGATCACGCTGTGCCACGGGATGATGTTCATCCCCACGGCCGGCGGGCACGAATCGCTGAACCTCGCCCAAGCCGTCGCGGTGGTTCTGTACGAACTGCGGAAACTCTGGCTGACGCGTGCCGGGCTCGCTTCCGTTGCGGAGGTGCCCGCGACCTTCGAGAGCCAGGAGCGGATGTTCCAGCATCTCAAAGAAGCCCTGACGGCGCAGCGATTCCTCTGGGATTTTCGCGCCGGCGGCATCTTCCACGTGCTGCGAACCGTCATCGCCCGCGGTCGGCCGACGCAGAAAGAGATCAAGGTGTTCCACGGCCTCGCCACGCAATTGCTTTACATCGCGAAGACGTACGGCGTGCCGCATCCGACGGACGTGCCGAAGACGTCCGGGGTCGAAGAGCCAATGGGGGAATAACATGCCGACGACGCTCGACCGCTATCGCGGTTGCTTACTCGGACTCGCCGCCGGGGATGCTCTCGGCACGACGCTGGAATTCCAACTGCCGAGTTCCTTCTCGCCGCTGACGGACATGATCGGCGGCGGGCCATTCGGCTTGAAAGCGGGGGAATGGACCGACGATACCTCGATGGCCCTTTGCCTCGCGGAGAGCCTCGTTACCCGGCGGAAGTTCGACCCGATTCACCAGCTCGAGACCTACGTGCGCTGGTGGCGGGACGGGCACCTCAGCGTGAAGGGGCGCTGTTTCGATATCGGCAACGCGACCCGCGCGGCGCTCCAGCGGTTCGTCCGGCAACCCGAAGAATTCTGCGGGGACCCGAGCCCGAATTCTGCCGGGAACGGCTCGTTGATGCGACTGGCGCCGGCGGCGATGGCGTTTGCCGGGGAACCGGAATTGGCCATCGCGATGGCCGGGGCGAGTTCGCGGACGACGCACGCGGCTGTGGAGTGCGTCGATGCCTGCCGGTACTTCGCGAGCCTGCTGCTCGGGGCCTTCGCCGGGAGATCGAAGTCTGAGCTGTTCCTCGATCCGCTCCGGGATCTCGTGCCGAAAGTGGCCGGCATCGCGCGGGGGTCGTTCGCGATCAAAGAGCCCCCGCAGATTCGCGGGAGCGGCTATGTGATCCACACCCTCGAAGCGGCCCTGTGGGCATTCCATGGCAGCGAAGACTTCCGCACCGGGGCGTTGAAAGTCGTCAATCTCGGAGAAGACGCCGACACGACCGGCGCGGTCTACGGACAAATCGCCGGGGCGTACTACGGCGCGGACGGTATCCCGGCGGAGTGGCGCACGAAACTGGCGATGCGAGAACTGATCGAACGACGCGCGGATGAGTTGCACGAGTTGAAGGAGACGGATCAGAATCGCTCGTAGGGAGCTCGGAGTTTCAATCCCGGGACGGCCCCCGGTAGTGCTTCTCGTTGAAGGTGCAGAGTTCGACGTTTCGGCCGACGGCGATGCAGGCGATTAGAGAGTCGATCATCCCGAGGTGGTGCGACAAATAAAAACGCGAGAAAAAACCGAGGCCGAGTTCGCACTCTGAGTGGTCGGCCCAAACGATCTCGAACGGGTCGAGCAGGCGCTTGACGGTGAGAAGAGCTTCCTTGTGTTTACAACCTTGGATCAACTCCATGACGACGAAGCCGGGGACGTTCGGTACGGTGTCCAGCGAGGCGAACCAACTGATTGCGGGCGGATGTTTTCTTTGCAAGTCGATGAGAATATCGGTATCGACGATCATCCATCGACTCGATACTGGGCCAATTCGCGCAACCGGCGCGCTTCCGCTTGGCTATCCGAAATGTCGGCACGAGAACCCAAAACGCCGTTGGATTCCCAGTAGGCCAACGCGCTCGCGCCATCGGGGGAATTTGAACTCGCGAGGATTCCCGGACGCGAGCAAGCGGAGCGCGTATTCGCTCAAGCTCAGATTGCGGCAGACCGCTTCGCGAGTCAATTGCTCCACCAACTCATCTGTCAGTTCCAGTGTCATTGGCATCGCAAGTCTCCTGTATATTTTCGCTTATTGTACCTTCAACCCGCGTGCCCCGCGAGCCAGTCGCGCAGGGCTATGGTCATTGTGCCGTTGTTATCCATCCTCGGCACTTTGTTTTGGCCCCCTTCTTTGCCGCGGGATTCCATCCAGCGGTTGAAAGCCCCTTCGCGGACGGGGCGGACCTCCGGGGCCAGCATCGTCAGGTCGCCGGCGCGGTGGGCGTCGTAGTCTTCGTTCAAGCGCCGCAGTTCGCCGTCGAGCACTCGGGTGAACTCGGCCAAATCGCGCGGCGGCGACCCCCGGAACTCGATCATGTAGAGGTGGTGGCCCGGTTTCTTCGGGTCGGTCGGGAAGATCGGGCCGACGTGGTGGTCGGCCGTCAAGACCCCGCACGCCTCGGCCGCTTTCGCGATCCCCTTTTCGATCTCCTCTTCGATCAAATGCTCGCCAAAGGCGCTGAGGAAGTTCTTCGTGCGCCCGCTGAACCGGATCAGCGGCGGATTCACGCTCTCGAACGTGATCGTGTCGCCGATCAAGTAGCTCCAGAGGCCGGCGCAGGTCGTCACGGCGATGGCGTAGACGACCCCGGTCTGCACGGTGCGCAGCGTGTGCCTCGTCGGTTTGTCGGTTTTCGACTTCCCGTCGCGCAGGTCTTCGACGGGGATGAACTCGAAGAAAATCCCGTGGTCCGGGACGAGCCGCAACAGATTGTAGCGCGGGTCTTCGGTGGCGATGAACCCCTCGGAGCACGGGTAGACTTCGCAGAATCGCACGGCGTCCGAGCCGATCTCGGCGCGGAAGGTGTTCCGGTACGAATCGAACTTGGTGCCGCCGTGGATGACCAGTTTCAATTGCGGCCAGATCTCGGCGATGGTGCTCTTGCCCGACTCCTTTTTGAGGCGGTCGAACAGTACGAGCATCCACGACGGCACGCCGCTCAGCGCGGTGATCGGTTCGCGGATCGACTGCTCGGCGAGCTTCCGCAACTTCGTCGGCCAATCGGAAATTAAACTGATATCGAGCGGGGGGTAGGTGTACGGCCGGCTCGCGGCGATGACTTCCTTCGCGGCGATGCCGCTGAGGTCCCCGGCGTAGCTGCCGTCGGTTTGCCGGCGCATGTCGGTGCAACCGCCGAGGAAGAAAAACTTGCCGGTGAACGTGTCGTGCTGGGGGAACGCGTTGCGGAACAACGCCATCGTCGTGAACGCGGCTTTCCGATTCGATTTCAGCATGAAATGCGAGATCGGAATGTACTTCGTCGTCCCGCTGGTGGTGCCGCTGGACAAGGCGTAATACGGGATCTTCCCGGGCCAAGTGATGTCGTCGATCTTCGGATAGGTGTCTTTCCAGTATTCGTTCCAGAAGTCGTCGTAGTCGCGCAGCGGCACGCGGGCTTGATAGTCCGCGACATTTTGGAGGAACGAGAAATCGTGATCGCGGCCGAACTTCGTCTTCTCGGCGGTTTGCACCAACAAGCGGAGCGTTTGCTCTTGGGTGCGCACCGGATCGGCGCGGTCGAGGTGGCGGACGCGGGCTCGGGCCGCGCGGACCATGGCGGTATCGGCGATCCGCCGGACGAGCCGCGAACCGGCGAGGGGAGCCAACCAAGCGGTGCCGGCCATCGACCATCCTCGGGCGTCGTCGGCCCGGAATTTCGGGATGTGTGCGGGCCGACACGGTCGTTTTACGGAGTGCGGAGAAAGGCGTTCAATCGCGGCGGAAGTTCATCGCCGCTTCGCGGCGCTCGCGGTTGCGGCGGGAGAGCCCGGGCGTCCAATTCTGCTGGACGATCTTCGGTTGATCGATGCCCATTAGCTTCGTCGAGCGGTCGTAGAGGCGGTCCCAAAAGTCTTTCCCTTCGCCCGGCATGCCCGGATACGGTGCGACGACGTTTTTCAAATCGACGGCGGGTTGGACCGGCTTCTCGGTGGTGAATTGCCCGCTCGCGCCGTAGTACCCGGCCGGTTTGCCGACCTTCGGGAACTGATCCCCGACTTTCTCGAATTGGTTGCCGACGGGATTGATCATCGGCCGACCGACTTGAACGCCGCCGGGCATGGCGTATTGGGCCTGGGTCACCGCCGCGCCGCCGAACAACCCGCAACAGACCAATATGGTTCGCATCACGTCCGCCCCCCGCAATCGAATCGATTCAATCGGCAGCTATGCCACCGTTGTGAATCGCCGTCAAGCGAAGTTTCGGTTGGCGCTGCGATTGACCAGTAGGCGTCTTGCTTCAGAGTGTACCGAACCGCTGGACTTCCGCGCTATCACACGAGACGGGGTCAAATCTTGTCGACTTGGAAATACTCCATCACTAGCGGAACGGGACGGCCGAGCACCTGCACTTCGACCGTGACCTTCGGCGCTTCGCCGTCCGTGATCGTTTTGACTTCGCCTTCGTAGTTCGCGAAGGCCCCGTCGCGGATGCGGACTTTGTCGCCCTTCTCGAAATCGAGCTTGACGACGGCCGGTTTGATCGGGCCGCCCTTCGGGTCGCCGGGGAGCATGCCGAACATCATGCGTTGGACGTCGAGTTCGCTCATCGGCGGCGGCGGCTTCAGCGGGCCGGTCGAGCCGACGAAATCGCCAACGCCGTTGACGCCGCGGAACAGCAACAAAATCTCGGCGTTGAATTCGACCTCGGCCATGAGGTAGCCGGGGAACTTCTTGGTCTCTTTGACGTAGGCTTTCTCTTTGGTGATCTTCTCGCCGTTCTTCGTTTCTTTGACCTTTTTGATCATCCGCACTTTTTCGACCGGGATGACGATCTGCCCGAAGAAGTGCTCCATCGCTTCGATTTTGACTTTGCGCTCGATGGCCGCCTTGATCGATTCTTCCCGCCCGCTGGCCACTTTCACCACGTACCAATGCTTGGGGCTGATCGGAACGACAGGCTCCGCAACCGCGGGTTCGTCGGCCGGAATTCCGTCTTCGGCTTCGACTTCGGCGATCGGTTCGTCGACTTCCGCGAGTTCGCTGGGGGCAGGCATGGGAAATCTATAGTACGGGGGATCGGACGGGCGGGCCGCGCGGGTCACCGCGCGGCCGGGAAATCGGTTACCACTTCAACGTGTCGCCGGCGGCCTGCTTGCTCTCGGCCGGCTTATTGGGCAACACGCCGATGAAGCTGCGGCTGAGTAGCCAGCCCCAGAAAAGATCGACGATCAGCAGGAACGTGGTCAAGATGACCACGGTGATGAGCACGACGACCGTATCTTGCATGAGGCGTTTGCGAGTCGACCACGAGACCTTGTTCATCTCGGCTTCGGTGGCGATCAAGAAGTCCGCGAATACCGGGACGTTGACCAACCGCCAAGCGAACCAACCGACGGCGAGAGCGATCAAAAGGGGGACTGTGATTTCTTTCGAGGGCAATATCGCCAAGCCGCTTTCCACAAACGGCACTTTCAGAATCAGATCGCCGTAGCCGAGAGCGCGGTGGTGCCACAGGCTCCAAGCCCCGGACCAACCGACGATCAGAATACCGACCATCGTGTAGCGGCGGAGCTTCAAGCCCTGGGTCGCTTTGAAGCTTTTGGGATGGAACCAGCCCTGCGCTTCGAGGGTGTGCATTTTCGTTTCGGCCCACGCCGTCATCAGAACTCGGTAGGCCCCGAATAGCAATGCGACCATCACCGCGATGCCGACCGGCATCCCGTACGAAAAATCGGCGACGAACGAATGCACGATATTGACGGCGATGAATATCGTGACGACGAGTGCGACGACTAAAAAGATCCCGCCCCGCAGGCCGCGAGGGGGATTGGCCCCGGCCAAGAGCACACCGGCGTAGACGACCGCGGCGATGGCCCCCAGTTGGAACAACAACCGGAGCGAGAGGTTCAAGAACCCGGGCAATTGGCCGGTGGCGGGGGCCAAGTACTCGTCCCAAACTTTCGGAACCAAATAACCGGCAATCGCCGCGCCGGCGAGGACGACGAGGGCGCCGACGACGCTGGCGATCACCAAACCCGAGTGCGTCGCACTCGCGCTGGGGGGTGGGGAGGTGGTGGGTTGAACCGCAGTCGACATACCCGGCCCTTTCAGATCCGCACGGCTGTGCGGGGCGCATCCGGCGTTGAGATTTCGGAAGTCTTCGGAGAGCAGGTGCGTCAGGAATCGAACCTGAAACCTGCGGTTTTGGAGACCGCTGCTCTACCAGTTGAGCTACGCACCTGTGAATCGCCGCGACGAACAAGATCGGACGGCGAGCGCGGGTGCACTCGCCATCCGAAAGGAAATTCGCCGGGACCGGTTATTTCTTGGCGGGAGCCGCACCCTTGGCCGGGGCCGGATCGTCTTCGAGGATTTTGGTCACGACGCCGGAGCCGACGGTGCGACCCCCTTCGCGGATGGCGAAGCGCAGGCCTTCGTCCATGGCAACCGGCATCCCTTCCATAAGGTTGACTTCGACTTCGACGTTGTCGCCTGGCATGCACATCTCGACGCCCGTCTGCAAGATGATCTTGCCGGTCACATCGGTGGTGCGGAAGTAAAACTGCGGCTGGTAGCCGCTGAAGAACGGCGTGTGGCGCCCGCCTTCGTCTTTGCTGAGGACGTAGATGTTGGCTTTGAACTTCGAGCGCGGTTTGATGCTGCCGGGCTTGGCGAGCACTTGGCCGCGTTCGATGCCGTCGCGGTCGATGCCCCGGAGCAGCGCCCCGACGTTGTCGCCGGCGATGGCTTTGTCGAGGGTCTTTTGGAACATCTCGATCCCCGTGAGGATCGTTTTCACGATGTCCTTGCGGAGGCCGATGATTTCGACTTCATCGCCGACTTTGGCCGTGCCGCGTTCGACACGGCCAGTGGCCACGGTACCGCGGCCCTTGATGCTGAAGACGTCTTCGATCGACATCAAGAACGGCTTGTCTTCGGCCCGTTCGGGAATCGGGATGAACGAGTCGAGGGCGTCGACGAGTTCGTCGATCGACTTCGAGCCGGGGCCGTCGGTCGTCGGGTTTTCGAGGGCGTCCTTCGACTGCCCGCGGATGATCGGCGTTTCGTCGCCGGGGAACTCATACTTCTTGAGCAGTTCGCGGATTTCGAGTTCGACCAGTTCGAGCAATTCCGGATCGTCGACGGTGTCGCATTTGTTCATGTACACGAGGATCTTGGGCACGCCGACTTGGCGAGCCAAGAGCACGTGTTCGCGGGTTTGCGGCATCGGGCCGTCGTTCGCGGCCACCACCAGAATCGCCCCGTCCATTTGGGCGGCGCCGGTGATCATATTCTTGATAAAGTCGGCGTGTCCGGGGCAGTCGATGTGGGCGTAATGCCGGGCGGTGGTTTCGTACTCGACGTGGGACACGGCGATGGTCACCGTCTTGTTCGCATCGCGGACGGTGCCGCCTTTGGTGATTTCGGCGTAGCTCTTGTGCTCGCCGCCGAACTTGTGCCCTTGGCGCGCGACGAGCGCCGCCGTGAGAGTCGACTTGCCGTGGTCGATGTGACCGATGGTGCCGACGTTCAGGTGAGGCTTGGTCCGCTTGAATTCGCCCTTCGCCATCGCAATCTCCGCTGGAAACTCCAGGTTGCTGGGAATACGCCCGGGCGTCGTTCGTCCGCCCCACTTGGAGAGAGCGCGGCGACGGACCGGAGTGGAGTGGCGGGGGCCTGAACTTACAGAACCGACACTCCTGAAAGCTGCCAGTGGGAATTGAACCCACGACCTCTTCATTACCAATGAAGTGCTCTACCCCTGAGCTACGGCAGCGAGAACGACCGAATCACCGAACGCCTTCGTTCGGCGAACTGGCAAGATACGCCCCGGCCCCGCCGGTGGCCAGAGCGGGAGATGGGATTTGAACCCACAACATCTTGCTTGGAAGGCAAGTGCTCTACCGTTGAGCTACTCCCGCAATCGGATGGGTAAGGAGGGATTTGAACCCCCGTATCCCGAAGGAGGCAGATTTACAGTCTGCTGCGATTGACCACTCCGCCACTTACCCGTTTTCGACGCCAACCAGAGCCAGCGGTGAGAATTGAACTCACGACCTACGGTTTACAAAACCGTTGCTCTACCAACTGAGCTACGCAGGCGACAGATTCGCACGAATTAGAAGATTAGGCGCGGGGCCCGGTTCCTTCAAGCCCGAAAAACGGAGACGGGCGATGGCGAAAAGGTTCGCGTTTACTTCTTCGTCCCGGTGCCGCCGAGTTTCTCAAAATATTCCTTGACCGAATCGCGGGCGTCGCGCGGGAGCCGCTGGGCGTCGGCGCCCGCGGGGGCTTCTTGGGCCCGCTGCTGGATCTCCTTGCCGAGTTCGGCCTCGGTCTTCTTGGTGAAGGCCGGTCCGCGGGTCGATCCGGCGAACGACTTCTTGCCGTTGGGGTCGAAGGGCGAGCGTATTTTTTCATCCTGCGAGTTCGTCTTGGCGTCGTCGTTGATCGGCCGTTGGCCGGCGCCGATACCGCCGCTCGTGCCGGGACCTTTTTTCTTCTGGCCCGGTTCGGTGCCCTCGCCGGGCATCGGCTCGCCTTCGCCCTGGCCCTTTTCTCCTTTCTGGCCCTTCTCCCCTTGGCCGGCGGCTTCGCGGCGCTCTTCCTTCAACCTTTGCAGCTGCGACTCGGCTTCTTGAAAATCTTGGACTTCCCCTTCGATCTTCTCGAGCCCCTTCCCGGCTTTCTCGAGTTCCTCGGCGACCTTCTCCAAGTCTTTTTCTTCCAGTCCCTTTTGAGCACCGCCCAAGCTGTTCGCCAAGTCCTTGAGTTGCTCCCCGGCTTCGCGCTCGGTCTGTTCTTGCTTCTCGATTTTTTCGCGTTCGCGCTCCAACTGCGAAGCGTCCTTGTTCTCTTGCTTGGCCTTGTCGATTTCTTTTTCGAGTTCCTTCTTCTTCTCTTCGCGCTCTTTTTTCTTCTCTTCGTTTTCCTTCTGCTTGTCGCGGTCGAGCTGCTCGAGTTCCTTCTTGATCTTGTCGAGTTGGCGTTCGAGTTTCTCTTGGTCTTTTTCGTCGAGCTTCTTGTCCTTGGCCTTCTTTTTCAGCTCGTCGATTTCCTCTTTGGCCTTCTTCAAATCCCCCTTGCTGAGGGCATCGTTGAAGTCCTTGGCCGGGCCGTCTTCGAATTCTTTGTCCATGTTCAACTTGTCGAGCTTTTGAAATTGCTCCTTCAATTCTTGGAGTTGGTCGTGTTTCTCCTCGACGAACTTCTGCGTCTTGGTTTCGAGCTGCGCGAGTTCCGCCGCTTTCTCGCGCTGCTTCTCGGCGGTCTCTTCGAACGGATCTTTCGCAAACTTGTCGTGGGCCTTTGCCAATTCCTCTTCGAGGTCTTTCAAACCCTTCCCTTTGTTGGGGCGCTCGGGCGGGGCCTCGGCCGCGGCCTTCGGCTTCTCGGATTTCTTTTTCGTCGGGGTCTGCGCGGCGACGGTCTGATCTTGGATTTTCTGCGCCGCCCCCTTCTCTTCTTCGGTTTGCGTCAGGCCCATCGCCACGGGGTTCCACCACATCGCGAGGGCGCCGAGGGCCAAACCCAGCGCGGGGACCCCGAGCAAGTGGCGCCGCGGGGCGAGCGGGAATTTCTCGGACACATTCAACAGGGCGAGTTTATTCTCGGCATCGGCGAACAGCGCCTGCCCGGCCGAGGTGTTCCGCAATTCCGGAGTCAGCGCCACGGCCGTGGTGATGCGCTCCCGGAGTTGGAAACGATTGTCGATCTCGAGTGCCGCATGTTCCACAGACGGGGCCGTCGACCGCGTTCGCCACACGGCCGCGATGGTGCCGAGCGCTAAGCCGGAACCCAAGACGATCCAGCGCAGCGGCGCGGGCGGAGTTTCGATCAGCATCGGTTGGGCGATGAACCAAACCACGATCGAACCCAGTGCGGCCAGCCAGCAGACGCCGAGGTTGTTCACGAACGATTGCCGGAGCAGCCGGGAACGCGCGATGCGGACCGAGCGGTCGATGGGCGATGCGGCCATGGGAAATTGCCCCCTGCGTAAACCGGTATTGGGAAGATTTTAGCTTGAATCGCGGGCGGAGTACAGGAAGAAACCGCGGTGGAAGTGCACGCCGCGCTCCAGCCGCTGCGCAAGCTGGCCGAGGGGCGCGCGGTCGTCTGCGTGCACCACATGCGCAAATCCGACGGCGGCGACGGCACGGCCAGTCGCGGGTCCGGGGCGCTCGCGGGCTTC
>JAYSYN010000237.1:0-3852 GCA_043727575.1 Fimbriiglobus sp. | reverse complement strand
ACACCCCGGAGTGGAACGACCTCTGGACCGCCGCCTAACGCCGTGGCAAAATCCGGAGGGATACCCCCAAAAGGGAATTCCCAAAACTCCAAGAATCGTTGCTACACCCCCCGTGTCAGTCGAGGTTGACACGGATCGCGAACTGGGTCAACATCCCCGGCGTTACGTCGATCCTCGGGAACACCGCTGACGACTTCTCCGTGCCTCGACCCTAAGGAAGGGGAAAGACCATGACTCGAATTTGGATGGTGGCGACGGTCGCCGCCGCGGTATGGCTCGCGTCCGGCTCCACTGCGCGGGCGGGACTGTTGCCGGTCTCTTACGCGGTCACACCGGAATCGGGCCAGTTCCGCTGGACCTATTCGATCGTTTTGCCGACCGATGCGCAATTGCGCCACGGCGATTACTTCACGATCTACGACTTCGCCGGCTTCCAAGCGGGCAGCAACAACCAACCGGACGATTGGTCGTTCTCGACGGCCAAGCTCGGCCCGGTCCCGCCGGGGACCTTGCCGCCGGACGACGCGGCCCTGCCGAATTTGACTTGGCGCTACGAAGGGCCGGACATCGCCGGCGGGCGGACGGGCCTGGGCAATTTCTGGGCGGTCTCGCCGTATTCGACGGCGACCGACTCGTACTTCACGGCGAGCACGCACCGCACGTCGGACGGCAAAGTGGACAACAACATCACGCCGACGACGGTACCGGTGCCGTCGATGCAGTCCGTACCGGAGCCGGCGACGCTGGCATTGGCCGCTCTCGGCCTGCCGTTGATCGGCCTGGCACGGGCGTTGCGCCGGAAAAAATAACGGGCGCAGAATCGGGAATGCAGAATCGAGAAACGCACGAAATTCTACATTCTTGGCTCTCGATTCCGCGTTTCCAGCTGAGGTTGACAGCATCGGGACGGCACCCTATTTTGCCGCCCGCGATGGAACCGGGTACCGCCGGGACGACGGAGGGAAAAGGCGGTCACCCAGCGGCGCGGGGATTTAGTCCACCCCGGGCCAAACACCGACGAGTCGCTTTTTCACGGAGGGAGATCGAATGTTTCGCAAGATCGGATTGGTGCGGCTGTTCGCGGTCGCCGCGATGACGGTGGCCCTGGCCAACACGGCGAGCGCGGGCTTGCTGCCCACGAACGTTCAAGTGGATCCGGAAGCGGGCAATTTCCGCTGGACCTACGCGATTGTGCTTCCGACCGACATGAAGCTGCAATCGGGCAACTACTTCACGATTTACGATTTCGCCGGCTACGTGCCGGGCGGGGAATCGGCCCCGGCGGGCTGGACACTCTCCGCGACCAAAACCGGTTTGACGCATCCGCTGGTGAACCCGGCCGATGATCCCGCGATCTGGAACCTGACCTGGAAATACACCGGCGCCACCCAGTTCGGCCAAGTCGGCCTCGGTAACTTCTGGGCGATCTCGACCTTCCAGAACCGCGGCGAAGATTCGTTCACGGGCCAAACGAACCGGGCCTCGGACGGCTTCCTCGACAACAACATCACGACGGCCGACGTCCCCGTCGGCCAGATCATCATCGACCCGCCGGGTGTACCCGAACCGGCCACGCTCGCCCTCGCCGCCCTCGGCCTGCCGCTCATCGGCATGGCCCGCGCCTTCCGCCGCCGCAAAGCCGCCCTCGCGGCCTGAGTCGAATGGGCAACTAGCAACGGAGAAACGGGGGACTTCGGTCCCCCGTTTCTTCGTTTGTCGGCACCGCTATTTCCGAACGGCTCACTTCAGCGCTTTGATCTTCACGTTGCGGAACATGACCCCGTCGCCGTGGCCCAAGAAGGCGAAATGGCCCGTCGTCCGATCTTTGCCAGGGTGCGGGCTTTTGCCCATGTATTCCGTGATCTTCGACAAATCGGTGTCGAGGATCACGGTGCCGTTGAGTTCGACTTGGATCGTACTCCCCTTGATCGTGCAGACTTGGTAGTTCCATTCGCCGATGGGGCGCTGGAATCCGCGCGCGGCCGGGGCCATGCCGTAAGCGCTACCGTGGGCTTGGCGCGGGTCGATGCCCTTATAGTCGTCGTCGAGCACTTGGAGTTCGGTCATGCCGGAGTAGGCGCCGTCCCCCTTGCCGGGGTAGCGGATGCCGAGGCCGTTGTTGCCGTTCTTGGGCAGTTTGATTTCGAGGGCGACCTGGTAGTCGGCGTACTCCTCTTTGGTGAACAGCACGCCGCTCGTCCCTTTTTTGCAGGCGATGGTGCCTTCGACGACTTCGTAATTCTCGGTCGCCCCGGTCCAGCCCGCGAGGTCTTTGCCGTTGAACAGATCGGTGAAGCCGGTGCCGGTCTTCTCCGCGAGGATTTTATTCGCTTCCTCGGCTGGAATTTCGCGGATGAAAATATTTCGCCAGCGGATTTCGAGCTTCGGCGGGTGCGTCTGGAACAGGATGGCCGCGGCTTTGGGCACCGGGGCTTTGCGGTCCCAGAAGTTTTGCAACCGGGCGTGGTCGACCACGAGTTTGTCGTTCAGGTGGACGGTGCAGCGCTCGCCGACGACGCGGATGCGGAAGGCGTTCCATTCGCCCGGCGCTTTGTCGGCCTTCACCAGCGGATCGCGGCCGGGGGAGGTCGAGGGTTGATTGTTCCAGAGCCCGCCGCTCCCCTTGGCCTTGCCGAGCTTCTCACCCGGATCGGGTTCGGTCGGGTCCCAAACTTGGATTTGCGGCATCGTCTTCGGGTAAATGCCGCTGTCGACGGTCGCCGCGAGTTTGTACTCGACCATCAGTTCGTAATCGCCGTAGTCCTTCTCGGTGGCGAGGTACGCCCCGGTCCCCTTGTTCACGAGTTCGCCGTTGTCGATGGTCCAATTCTTCTTGAGGTCCTCCGTCCACGCGTCGAACTTCTTCTGTTTCTCTTCGGGGCTGAGCTTCGCCAACTCGGGCGGAGTGCCGCCTTTCTCGTGGATCGACCAACCTTTGAAATTGGTGAAGTCTTTGCCGTTGTACAGGGCGGTGAAACCCTTGGGCGGGGTCGGTTCGGCGGCGGGAGCCAGAGCTGGGATCGCGAGCGCGACCCAACCGGCGAGCAGGGAACGGAGCAGCATGGGGAACCTCGGGGCGAAGGGAGAGGCGGGCGAAGCAATCATACTCGGAAGTCGCGGCCCGGTGCCGGAAAGGCTTTTAATCTTCCGAGTGACCCAGTAAACCCTTGATCGTCGAGATAAACCCGACGACGAAAATGACCACGGACCAGATGATGATCCGGCCGAGCAACAACCCGACGATGAGCAAGGCCGCGCCGGCGAGCATACCGAGGATGCCGCCGATCATCCCAGAGGATAATGCGATCCACGGGCGGCGGGGCGAGTCGTATTCCGGGTAGTTCTCCTGCGGGCTCCGCTTCGATTTCCGCCGCTTGGTCTCGGCTCATACCCGGCCAAGTTCCGTTCGCTGGAAGACGACTGGCGAACCTTCGGCGGCGGCGGGGCGGGCGGGCGATCTCCGGTCGGTTCATCATAATCGGGTCGTGTCGCCCGGATCGCTTCGGGCGGCGGGGCGGGGGCTTCCATGAGGGCGCGGTAGGCCGCGTCCTCCGCCGAAAGCTCGGGGACCGTCAACGCATTCAGGCAGACCGGGCATTTGACGCGCTTCCCGGCGTGCTCGTCGCCCACGCCGAGTTTCTTCCCGCAGTCGCAATGGAATTCGATGGTCATGGACGCCTCGGCGAAAATGATGTCCTGAGGGCGGTGGAAATTATGGGTGTCGCGGGCGGTATACGCAAGCGATAAAACGGGCGGGGTAGACCTCTCGATTTTGCCACGGGCCATCTGGTAGGCTTCACTTCCCATACCCGACACCCGGAGGCACGGATGCCCACCATCAGTTTCCAGTAC
>JAYSYN010000236.1:0-11578 GCA_043727575.1 Fimbriiglobus sp. | reverse complement strand
GACTTTGTCGCCGACTTTTTTGGCGCTGAGTTCCGCGATGTACTCCGGCAATGCCGAGACCGCTTTGTCGCCGACCTTGATGATGAGGTCCCCTTCCTTCACGCCGGCTTTCGCGGCTGGGCCATCTTCGGCGATCACGCCGACGGCCAGCGATTCCCCGCGGGCCACCCGAAAACCGGCCGAGGGGGGTGGACCCACCGGCGTCGCCGGTTCGGGGGTCCGAGCGCCGAGGGTCACTTCCAATTTGACCTCTTTGCCGTCGCGCTTCACCGTCACGCTGACCTTGTCGTTCGGCTTTTTCGATTGGAGAAAATCGATGAACGTGTCGGCTTTGTCGAGTTTGATCGCATCGGCGAGGATCACCACTTCGCCCGATTTCAGCCCGGCTTTCATGGCCGGCGAGCCGTCGGTCACTTCGGTGAGTTTCACGCCCCCGTCTTTTTCATCGTCCATGACGGCGCCGAAGTAGGTGTTCGACGCGGCCGGGCCCGTGCCCCCTTTTTCGGTGTCGATCACGGCGACGAGCAACCCCTTGGTTTTGCGGGAGTAGTCGAGGCCGATGCGGCCGAGCTTGACTGTCGGCAGGCCGTTCTTCAGTTTCGGGTCGGTGAGCTTCTTCCAATTCTTGCCGCCGTCGACGGTCTTGTACAATCCGCTCCCCGCGGCGTGCGTGACCACCGGCCCGTAGGCGTCGGGCACCGGCGGCGTGCCGAAGAAGCCGTCGTATTCGTCCCGTTTGTGTTCCCAGTACGCGGCGACCAACACGTTCGGGTCGGCCGGGTCCATTCGCATGTCGACGACGCCGGTCTTGGCGTCGACGGTGTGGACCTTGGCCCACGTCTTACCGCCGTCTTCGGTTTTGAAGACGCCGCGGTCTTCGTTGTCCCCGTAGAGCCGGCCGAGCGCCCCCACGTAGACGACATCCGGGTTCTTCGGATGGATGATGACCTTGCCGATTTGGTACGTCTTCTTCAGCCCCATATTCTTCCACGTTTTGCCGCCGTCGGTGCTCTTGTAGACGCCGTCGCCGTAGCTGACGGAGTTGCGCGGGTTGTTCTCACCGGTGCCGACCCAAACGATGTTGGCGTCCGATGGGGCGACGGCGACATCGCCGATGGAACAGGTCGTTTCTTTGTCGAATTGATTCTCGAAGGTCGTGCCGTTGTTGACGGTTTTCAGCAGCCCGCCGCCGCCGAAACCGACCCAGTACATCATGGGGTCGGCCTCGTTGACCGCGAGCGCCGTCACCCGGCCGCCCATGTTCGCCGGGCCGATGCAGCGCCACGCGAACGGCTTCAGCAGATCCTCGGGGATCGTCCCCTCGGGCACCTTCGGGTCGACGGCGGCGGTGGCAACCGGTGCGGTTTTGAGGGCTTCGAGCTTCGCTTGCAACTCGGCGAGTTGCTTCTGCAATTCGTCGAGCTGTTTCTTTTTCTCCGCCTCCGTGAGCATCGGGGGAGCTTTGTCTTGCGAGCGAACGTGGCCGGCCGGCGCCGCCACCAGGGCGACGATCAGCCCCGCGAGGGTCAACCAGCGGAAGGAATCCAGGAAGCGGATCACGGTGCGTACTCTCGGATAAAGTTGCGGAACCGGAGAGGTCGGGGCGAATCGCCCGCTGACTTCAAACTTAGCCATCTTCACAATCGATGGGTAGCGCGAAGTTATGGCCTTTGTCGAGAAGCTGGGGCAAAAAAAACGATTGGGGCGAAAATACCGGAGAGTCGCAGAACGAGGGATACGGTAAGTTACCTCTCCAAACCTTAGCGCCGGTGCCATCTTCCATGCCCCACCCCCAATTCGACCGCGGTCGCTTGATCGTGAAACCGCTCGCCGAGCGGGTGCACGACCTCACCCTCGATTGCTTTCTGCCGCTCGATTCCCCCGCCGATTTCGACCATCCGTCGATTCCGATTCTCGCCGCGCGATGGAACGCCGCGAAAGCCGCGGGCGCCGCGCGGATCGTGATGATGGGCGGCCACATTGTGCGGGCCGGGACGCAGCGACAGCTCATTGACCTCATGGAACGCGGGCTCATCACGCTGATCGCCATGAACGGCGCCGGGCCGATCCACGATTGGGAATTCGCCCTCATCGGGGCCAGCACCGAGAGCGTGGCGAAGTACGTCCGCACCGGCGAGTTCGGCCTTTGGACCGAAACCGGCCGGATGAACGACGCCATCAACTCCGGGGCGAAGGCCGGCCTCGGTTTGGGCGAAGCCATCGGCAAAACCATCCACGAAGGCGACTTCCCGCACAAAGACGTCAGCGTCCTCGCGGAGGCGTACCGGCTCGGGATCCCCGTGACGGTCCATATCGGCATCGGCTACGACATCCTCCACGAACACCCCAACGCCGACGGCGCCGCCCTCGGCGCGGCCAGCTACACCGACTTCCTCATCTTCGCCGAGCAGATCCGCAATCTGGAAAAGGGCATCCTCCTCAGCTTCGGCACGGCCGTGATGGGCCCGGAAGTCTACCTGAAGGCGCTGGCGATGGCGCGGAATGTCGCCCATCAACAGGGTAAGCGCATCGCGGATTTCACGACCGCCGTCTTCGATTTAATCCCCCTCGGGGACGACTACCACACGCAAGCCCCGAAGACCGACCCGCGCTATTACTACCGCCCGTGGAAGACGATCTTGGTCCGCACCGTCGCCGACGGCGGCGCCAGTTATTACATCGCGGGGGACCACCGGCAGACGCTACCCGCACTGCGACGCGCGGTGATCGAGTAGGGAGGGACGGGGAAAAGGACCGCTCGATCGACGGGTGCGAATCAATCCCACATGGACCGTTCGTCGAACGCGATTTCATGCATTCTTAGAAACTCTTGGAACTCCTCTCGGAACGATTTCTTCCGATGATGTTCGGATTGAGTATCGATGTATTTGGCGACCGACTCGACGGCGGACTGGATACATACGATCCGGTCGGGAATTCCATCGGACTCTTCGCCCCAACGGGGCCGGCTTTACCAGCCCAGGGCGGAAGCCCTGGGAGAAGATCATCCACTGTATTTCGCCCCGAAGGACCGGCGTGGTCGCTGAAGCTACGCCGGCCCCTTCGGGGCGAAAGCGAAAAGCAACCCGACCCAGGGCTTCCGCCCTGGGCTGGTAAAGCCGGCCCCGTTGGGGCGAAGAGCCTCGATAGCTAGGCCCACCCGAGCCGGGCTACTTACGTCCTTTTCCAATCCCCCGGGATCGGGCGTAGCAGGCTCGAACCCACTCCGGCCGCGAACAGCACCGAGGCCCCCGCGAGGATGTACCGGGTCGCCTCGCCGATGGCGGAGGCCAAGTAGAGTTGCCAGACGCCCACCCCGATGACGAGGGCGCAGCCGATCGGCAGGAAGTACTTCAAGCAGGTCATCATCACTTGGTCGATCCGCAATCGCGGCAGGCTCCAGCGGATCCACATCATCACGAGTACCAGCATCGAACTCTTGCCGATGATGACCCCGCTGTTCAGCAGGTTGCTCCACCAGTATCCGAGGCGGTCGGTCAATTCGAACGGCAGAAATCCGGTGTGCCAGCCGCCGAGGAAGAGCAGGCAGGCCAAGCTGCTGACGGCGAACATGCTGCCGTACTCGGCGAGGAAAAAGAAGCTCCAGCGCAAGCCGCTGTACTCGGTGTGGAACCCGGCGACGAGTTCGCTCTCCGCCTCGGCCAAGTCGAACGGGGCCCGCTTGCAACTCGCGGTCGCCGTGATGAAGAACAAAAAGAACGCCACGAAGCTGAACGGATCGTGGAAGACCGCCCAGTTCCAAAACCAACCCGTCTGCTGTCGGCCCATTTCCGTCAGGCTAAGCGTGCCCGAGACGCAGATGGGGACGATCACGCAGAGCGACCGCGGCACTTCGTAACTGACGACCTGCGCCGCCTCGCGGATGCCGCCGAAGAGCGACCATTTGCTACCCGAGGCGTAGCCGGCGAGCAGGACGCCGAAGACTTCGCTCGACAACACCGCGAGGACGAAGAAGACGCCGATGGACAAATTCTGCGAGACGAGGTCGTCGCCGAACGGCAGGGCGAGGAACGCGCAGAACGTGGCGCAGAAGGCCAAATACGGGGCGATTTTGAACAGGAACGGATCGGCCGCGGTCGGCGTCGTGTCCTCTTTGGTCATCAATTTGATGCCGTCGGCCAACGACTGCAGCAGCCCGAAGGGCCCGGTTCGGGTCGGGCCGAGGCGGTCTTGCATCCGCGCCGAGACTTTGCGTTCGGCCCAAATGTACAAGAGAGCCGAGACACCCATGAAACCGAGGACGAGTCCGGCCGCGATCAGCGGCATCGCGGCGATGGCCAGCCAAGCCGGGAGATAGTCCGAAACGAATTCGCGCATGAGGGAAGTCTACTCGGAAGGGAATTCGCATTCCACCGGCCCGCGATGTCGCGGTCGGTATACTGACCCAAAACGCGACGCACCAAGATGTCTTCCCTCCGTCAACTCCCCGCCGTCGGCAAGGTGCTCGAGCACCCGGCACTCGTTGCGTTGCGCGGGCGGTACTCCGCCGAGTCCATCACCGCGGCGGTGCGCATCGAATTGGACCGCGTGCGCGATCGCTTGAAAGCGGGTGAGGCCGGGATCGATCTCGACACCATCGCATCGAACACCGTCGTTCAACTTCGATTGTCCGAGGCGCCGGTGCTGCGGACCGTCATCAACGCCACGGGGATCGTGCTGCACACGAACCTCGGACGGTCACCGATGGCGGAGGTCGCGGCATTCGCGGCGTACGAAGCCGCGCGGGGGTATCTGAATCTCGAACTCGACTTGGGTACCGGCAAGCGATCCAGCCGGCAAGACCCGATCCGCGCGGGGGTGATCGCGATCACCGGCGCCGAGGCCGCGACGGTCGTGAACAACTGCGCCGCCGCGACGGTGATCGTGTTGCGGGCGTTGGCGGCCGGGAAGGAAGTGATTGTGTCGCGCGGGCAGCTCATCGAGATCGGCGGCAACTTCCGCATCCCGGAAATTCTGGCCGCGAGCGGGGCGGTCCTCCGCGAAGTCGGCACGACGAACATCACGCGCCTCGTTGATTACGAGCGGGCCATCGCGCCGAACACCGGGCTGCTGATGCGCATCCACACGAGCAATTTCCGCGTCCGGGGCTTCACCGAAAGCGTCGGCATCGGCGAACTCGCCGCACTCGGGAACAAGCGCGGCATCCCCGTGATTGACGATGCCGGGAGCGGGGCGGTGCTCGACTGGCCCGACGAACCGCAGGTTTCGCAGGGGATTGCAGCCGGGGCCGACTTGGTGTTGTTCAGCGGGGACAAACTCCTCGGCGGTCCGCAAGCCGGGATCATCGCGGGGAAGGCCGCGCTGATCGCAAGGATCGAACGCGATCCGTTGATGCGCGCCTTCCGATGCGACAAGATGACGTTAGCCGCGCTCGAGGCGACGCTGCGATTGCACCGCAATCCGGAGCGCATCCGCGAGACGATCCCGACGCTCGCGATGCTGACGATGCCGTTGGCCACGTTGCGGGAACGCGCCGAAACCTTCGCGGTGCGGTTGCGCACCCTGCCCGAAATCCGGTCGTTGGAAGTGCGGGACGACGTCGCGTTCGTCGGCGGCGGATCGCTGCCCGACGTCGCGCAGCCGACGGCGGTGCTCGCACTGACATCGGCTTGTCACTCGGAAGACGCCGTCGCCGCGCGGCTGCGATCCGGGACCCCGGCGGTCATGGCCCGCATCCACGACGGCCGGGTCGTCTTCGATCTGCGCACGGTGTTCGACCGCCAACTCGACGATCTATTCGCGGCGATCTCGGTCGCCCTCCGGGAGGATTCGCCTTGAATTTCAGCACGGCACTGGGTCGGTTGCGGATCATCGGATTGATCGAAGGCGTTTCGGCGTGGTTGCTGTTTTTCGTGGCGATGCCGTGGAAATACGCGATCCACGAACCGACGGGGAAGCACGTCGTCTACTTTGTCGGGATGGCCCACGGCCTCCTCTGGATGATTTACATGGTCTCGATGTTGAACGCGTGGTTCGTTCAAAAATGGGGGATCGGTCGAGCGTTCATCGCGGCGTTCGTGTCGATCCCACCTTTCGGCACGTTCATTTTTGACCGCTGGTTGAAACGTGAACAAGACGAGATCCGCCCGATCGCGTCCGACCACGTTTGAGATTCGGTCGCCCATCGAATTCTTCGCCCCAACGGGGCCGACGTTTCCAGCTCAAGGCGAACGCCTTGGGCGTCTTTGTTTTCGCCCCAACGGGGCCGACGTTTACAGCCCAGGGCGGAAGCCCTGGGAAAGTGGTGCCATGTTCTTTCGCCCCGAAGGGGCCGTCGTTTGGAAGGTAGTCAAGCCGGCCCCTTCAGGGCGAAAAACAGAGCTTTGATGACCCAGGGCTTCCGCCCTGGGCTGTAAAAGTCGGCCCCGTTGGGGCGAAGAAAAACACCTCTTGAGTGGTGAAAGTCGGCCCCAGTGGGCGCAGAAAAACACCTCTCGAGTGGTAAAAGTCGGCCCCGTTGGGGCGGAGAGAAACACTTTCAATCCACCCCGACCTTCGGGCAGAGCGGCGCCAGGGTGCAGCGGTCGCAGGCGGGCTTGCGGGCGGCGCACACCGCGCGGCCGTGCAAGATCAGTCGATGGCTGAAGATCGTCCACTCCGCCTGCGGGATCAACTTGTTCAGCGCGAACTCGACTTTCACCGGGTCGTTCAGTTTCGTCAGCCCGAGACGCCGGCTGAGACGGCCGACGTGCGTATCGACGGTGATGCCGGGGGTGTCGAAGGCGTCGCCCAAGACGACGTTGGCCGTCTTGCGGCCGATGCCCGGCAGCAGGATCAACTCGCCAAGAGTGCGCGGCACTTCGCCGCCGTGGTCGCGCAGGATCGCCGCCGCGGCGCCGAGGATGTTCTTCGCTTTGTTGCGGAAGAAGCCGGTGGAACGGATCAATTCTTCGAGGTGACTCAGCGGGGCCCGCGCCATCGTTTGCGGGGTCGGGTAGGCCGCGAAGAGCGCCGGCGTCACGAGGTTCACGCGGACGTCGGTGCACTGCGCCGAGAGGATCGTCGCGACCAACAGTTGAAACGGCGACCCGAAGTTTAGGGCGATCGGCGCCGTCGGGTAGAGTACCGCAAGCTCGGCCGAAATCCGCGCGGCCCGGGTTTTCAGCGGGGGCATTCACTTCCACTCGGCGAGGCGCAGGTTCCGAAACAGGAGGTCGGTCGTCTTGTCGTGCCCCTGCAAACTGAGGTGCCCGGCCTCGGTGCGCAGGCCCTTGCGGGCGTTGTCGTCCTTCGGCCGCTCGTCGACCCAGTTGACGACCGGGTAACCGTTGACCCAAGTGGCGAGGTTCGGCCCGCGCGCCATCAGCGTGACACTGAACCAAGCTTCGTCGTCGGCCACGACTCTGCGGGCCGCGATGCGGCGGTAGATGGCCCCGGTGCCGGAGTCGGTCGGTTTCGTCCGGTCGCCGTCCTTGAAGGCGTTTTGAATTTGGCACTCGTAGCCGAGCTGGTACTCCTTCGGCACGCAGCGGAAGAAGACGCCGCCGTTGAGCCCCGCGCCGTTGGTTTTGCACTCGAATTGCAGGACGAAGTCGCCGTATTTCGCTTCGGTCTGCAGATCGCCGGGGCCGTTGGTCACCTTCAATTCTTTGGCGTCGGTCACTTCGAACACCGAGATCGCCTTCTTCTCGTCGGCGTCGAACTTCTTCCAGCCTTTCAAATCTTTGCCGTTGAAGATCGGCGCCGTGCCCTGCGGGCGGAAGTGGATCGCGCTCAGTGACAACGACTTGTCTTTGGGCGCCGAAATCTTCAACTTGCCGATCGCCGTTTTCCCGTCGCCCAGCAGCGTTCCGGTCAGCGTGTCCCCTTTCGGGTTGGCGACCGTCGCGGTACTGCCGCCCACGTCGACTTTGAACGACGCTGCCCCGAGGTCGGGAAACTTCAGGCCGACGTTCCCCGGCCCGAGGGCGAACGGCCATTCGACGCTGGCATCCGGGGCGAGCACCAACATTCCTTTGTCGATTTTCACGTCGCCGGTGACTTTCCAGCCGAAGGTCGTTTCGCCGTCGAACAGCAACAGCCGGCCTTCGGCCAACTGCTTCTCGTCCAGCAGCGGCTTGGTTTTTTCATCCGCCGCGGCGACGGTGCCGGCGAACAGCAAGAGGGCACAGAAGGCACGCATCGAACGGACTCCGGATCGGTGGAGAGAATCAACGCCGCTCGAGTGCGGGCACGAGCTTGGCGAGCGTCGCGGTGACATCGTCGAGTGTACCGATCACGACGCAAACGGAAAACGTCCGCGCGCCCGGTTTCGACGGCGCGGCGGACTTCGTCCGGAAGACGCAGTTCCACTTCACGACCTTTTCGTCCCGGAAACGGAAGCGGCCGTACCCTGCGTTTTCGAAGTCCTTCGACGGTTGATCGCGGGAGTAAACCGCCATCGCATGCTTGCCGTCCGGCTTGCTGAAGACGACCGGCAACCCCTGTTCCCCGGGGCCGTCGGCAAGTTTGGCGAGCGCCCCGCCCTTCGGATTCCAAGTGTGGAAGACGCTGAATTCCGCGGGCATGTAGCCGGTCAGGGCCTCGTATTGGGCGTAAGTATGCGCCTCGGTGCCCGGCCCCGTGAAGGTCACGCGGTAGTCGATGACGTTCGCGAAGCCCCGGAATCCGATGGCGACGTGCTTCTCGAGGACGTGCTCCGACAAAATCTTGTCGTTGAGCGCGGGGACGCCGTCGGATTTCTCCCCCGGTGCTAGCCAGAAGGCCATTTGCGTCGTCGTGATCAGACTGTTCTTTTCGGTTTTGATCGTCCGCAATCGGCTCGACGATTTGTCCCCGGCGCCGTCCTTCCGCGAGCCGGCTTCGGTCGGGTTGAACGCCTCGGCGCAGAACGGACCTTTCTTGCCGCAGTCGAACGAACAGGCCGATTGCAACTGCCGGCCGTGATCGGCGCTGTCGATGAATTCTTGCCCGTTCCACGTCAATGAGTGGACTGCCCCGGCCAAGCGGTCCGTCGTCGTGACGACGATTTCGGAATCGCCGAACTTGCCGCGGATCACCGCAGCGCCCGACGGCGGGTCGGCCGAAATCGCGGCAGTCGCGAAAAAGTGGACCGCGAAAGTTGCAAACGCGATTCTGGAGGTTATACTGTACACAATAACACATTCACCCTTCCGAGAGAACTCCCATGATCCCCTTCGAACTCCGCACCCTACCCGTCGAGCAATTGACGCCGGCGCCGTATAACCCGCGCCGTGCGGCATCGTCGCAATCCCCAGCTTACCGCAAGTTGAAAACGAGTCTCGAAGAATTCGGCCTCGTCGAACCGCTGATCTGGAACGAGGCGACCGGGCACGTCGTCGGCGGTCACCTGCGGCTGCGGATTCTGCGCGAGTTGGGCACAACGGAGGTGCCCGTGTCGGTGGTGCGGCTGACTCCGGCCCGGGAAAAGGCTTTGAACATCGTGCTGAACAACCGGGAGGCCCAAGGGCGGTACGACCCGGCCAAACTCGCCGATTTGCTGGAGGAATTGGTCGACCTGCCCGAATTGCACGCGACCGGTTTCGACGAAACGACCCTGCGCAACCTGCGGATGGAACCGCTCGGCGACTTGGCCACCCTCGACGACGACCCGGACCGGGTCGAACTCACGGTGGTCACCGACGCGGCCACCTACGCCGCGGTCGCGCCGAGGCTCGACGCCCTCGTCCGCGAGTTCGATCTGGAGACGCACGTCAAGCGCGGGGCGTGAGGGATCAATCGGGTTG
The DNA here is from genome assembly GCA_043727575.1 of Fimbriiglobus sp. GTDB lineage: Bacteria > Planctomycetota > Planctomycetia > Gemmatales > Gemmataceae > JALHQU01. The sequence continues at coordinate 1,850 of JAYSYN010000236.1, read as the reverse complement.
GGCCTCAGACCACGACCGTCGGTTCGATGACCCGCATCGTACGCCAGCGGCCGCCGCGGAACCTCACCGCGAAGCAAATCGCCAAGACGATCACGTACAAGGTCGCGAAACTCCACGCCGCGTAGAGGCCCCAGCCGTAGCGCCAACTCAACCACGTCGGCACGACCATCAACGGCCACGAGGTGCCGATAGCGATCATGGTCACGAAGCGGGTGTCGCCGGCGCCGCGCAGGCCGAAGGCGTAGATGATGTTCGCGCCGTCCGCCAACGAATAGAGTGCCACGAACAGCAGTAGCAGCGGGATGATCGGCGCGATCTTCGCCCATTCCGCCGGTTCCATTTCCGCCGCGAACGGCAGCACCATCACGTGCGGCACCGTCAGGTAGAGCACCGCGACGACCGACATGTACCCGGTCGCCAAGATCGCCCCGGCGTGCGTCGTCCGCGCCGAAATCTCCGGCCGGCCTTCCCCCTGCCGCTGGCCGACGAGCACCTCGACCCCTTGGCCGAGGCCCATCACCGGGAGGAACGTCAGCAGGTTCAGCGAGAACGTCAGCGTCGTCGCGGCGAGTTCCGCGTCGCCGATGTTGCCGATGAAGAAGATGAACGCGGTGAAGGCCATCGCCTCGATGAAGAACTGTCCGCCGTTGGGCAGGCCGAAGTACAACAGGCGCCGGAAGAGCATCGGGTCGAAGCGCCAGCCGGAGAGCGTCCCGAACTCGGCGCGGGTCCGTTTGCGGAACAGCAAGATCAACCCGAGGGTCGCCGAGACGCCGCTGCCGCAGGCCGTGGCCAAGCCGGCGCCGAACATCGCGCTCGCCGGGTCGTCGCGCTGCCAGAGGATCAGCGGGATCGCGAGCAGCGCATTCGTGGCGGCCCCGGCCACGTTGACCAGCAACACCGTCCAACTTTTCTGCCGGCCCGCGAAGAAGGCGTTTGTCGCGGCGAGCACCAAAATCGGCAACGCCGCGAGGCTGAGGCCCCGGAAATAGGCGTGTTCCAGTTCCTTCACCGCCGGTTTGTGCTCCGAGGCTTCGATCAAGAAATCGGCGACGGGGATCAATAGCGGGAAGAGCAGCCCGGCGCCGAGTGCGAAATAGAGCGCCTGCCAAACGACCGGGCCGACGCGGTGCGGTCGGCCGGCGCCGAGGTACTGGGCCACGAAGACCGTGGCGTAGAGGACGGTGAACTGCAACAGGGCCAACGGCGTCCAGAAGTACATCGCGGCCGGCATCGCCGCCGCGACCGCGTCCGAATTGACCCCCGAAACGAAGATCCGATCGATGAGCATTTGGATCGTCGTGCAACTGCTGCTGACGATGAACGGCAACGACAGGCGCAGCAATTCGCGTCCCGCCTGCGCGAGGTTTCTCGGGCCCGGTGGCAACGATTCAGCCGTGGCCGGGGAAGGTTCCGCGGTCACGGCTGTCGGGAGGACTTCCAATTCCATCGATCGAATCTCACTTGCTCGGCAGGAGCCAAATATTGCGGAACTGAACCGGATGGCCGTGGTCTTGGAGCATGATCGGACCCGGTTTCGCCGGATCGCCGCCGAGGCCCGCGCGCGTGTTGTCGCTGTCGACCTTGGCGTCGTCGTGGACTTTCACCCCGTTATGATACACCGTCATGCGGGCGGGTTCGGTCTTCTTCTTGCCATCGGTGTCGAACGCGGGCGCGGTGAATTCGATGTCGTAGCTCTGCCAGACGCTCGGCGCTTTGCAGACGTTTTCCTTCGGTGCGGCGATTTCGTAGATGGCGGCGCAGTCGTTCTTGCCGCTCTTCAACCCGTAGCTGTCGAGAACTTGCACTTCGTACCGCCCTTGCAAGTAGATGCCGGAGTTCCCCCGGCC
>JAYSYN010000235.1:0-11592 GCA_043727575.1 Fimbriiglobus sp. | reverse complement strand
GTGGTTCCAGGAAGCGCATTTTCCCAGATACACTCTCCAAGCGCAACCCCAATCCCAAAAGGGAATTCCCAAAACTCCAAGAATCGTTGCTACACCCGCGACGATGCTCTCGTAGCGGAAATGATTCTTCAGCGGTAAGATACAGATATCCCAATGCGGAGGGGCGGTGATGTCCACAGCAATGCTCGAACCGGAAACGAGAGAATGGACCGCGGCGAGATTGCGAAAGCTCGCTCCGGAGCAGCGCGATGAAATCCTTGCCGCAGCGGCGGAAGAGGCGTTTGAGGATTACACCCGCGATTTTGATTTGACGGACTTCGAAGCCTATCGCGAAGGGGATCTGCATGGGCGCAGTTCCAACACCGAGCCGCGGTGAAATCTGACTGGTCGATTTCGACCAGTCGGTCGGCTCGGAGATTCGCAAGATTCGCCCGGCCTTGGTGGTGAGCTTGGATTCAATCGGCCGACTCCCGTTGCGCTTGGTCGTGCCGATCACCGATTGGAAATCTCATTATTCTTCGTTCCCCTGGTTTACGGTACTCCCGGCGACAGCCATGAACGGACTGCTCAAGAATTCGGGAGCGGACGCCTTTCAGACCAAATCGGTCGCGCTCGCCAGATTCGTCCGTCCGCTCGGCACGGTCACGTCGGTTCAACTCGATGCGGTTTCGAGTGCGGTGGCTCTCTGCGTCGGCGCTCCGTAACCGTTTCCCGTCGTCTACAACCACGCCATCAGTTTGACGCCGAATGCAATCAGCACCGCCCCGGCGAGCATCATCGCCGCGAGGCGCAGGGTTTCCCGGCTTGACCGGCGGGCGATGAGGCGATCCATCTCGGCTTGGTCGCCCGCTTCCACGGCGATCTGCAGCGCCAACTCGTAGCGGCCTTCGGGGTAATCCTTGGCTTGCTCCTCGCTCAGCGTCCCCGCCGGGAGATTCGCCGGCGGGTCCGGCATCGCCCAGATGTGGAATCCGAGTTCGTCGGAAAAGGCCAGCGTCGCGGGCCAAATTTCGCACCGACTTTTGGTCGGTAGCAATTGCCAGATCGTCCGCAGGGTCGCCTCGGTCGATTCGCCGTGCTTCAAGCAAATTCGCCCGCCGTCGAGGAGGGCTTGCGTGCTCCCGTACAAAAACGGCCCGTCGGCGGTTCTCAAGATCTCGCGGATGGCCTCGACCTTGCGCGGCGGCAATGGCTCCGGGGGCCAGGCGAAGGCCGGGGGTTCGCCGCGTTGCGCCCAATCGACCGGAAAGCGGTCGTCGATGGCGAACGGGTCGCCGAGCAAATCGTAGAGCGGCTTGCCGAAGATGAGGAAGCGGAAGCCGAGGTCGCCGGAGGGCAACCCCGCGACGCGCACCACGGCGACGTGCTCCCGGCCGACGGGCAGCGCGAAGAGGCCCGATGACACCGCGGTGTCAGTCGGTTTGACGCCGAAGCGGACGACCGCCAGCCGCGCGGCCTCCTCCCAGGCGAAGGGGAAGCCCGTCGACTTGGCCAGAGTGCGCGGCCCGGTCGCCTCGGCGGCGATGAGGGTGTGGGGAATCGACAAATCGACGGGCATATGTTCAATCCAACAGGGGCATCGCCTTCTGAAAATCGATCTCTTTGATCGCGGTGGTCCGGTCGTATTCGCGCTGGAAGGTTCCGAGTTCCACCGTGGCGGCGGCTTCCTCGGCCAGGGTAATCCGCCCCCACTTTTTACGGCGCTCGAGTTCGCGCAGGGCGTTGAAATACCGCGATTGCGCCGTCATCCAGTTCGGCAGTTCCACGAACCCGAACCGGGTGTGCCAGGCGTTGCTCGCTTCGTTCGCCAGCGAAGCGCAGCTCCTGAGGGTCCGGTGCCCCGCCGCTACCAAACGGTTGACGGCGAAGGTGGCCACGGCCGTCCCCAGACCCTCGCGGAATTGTTCCGGCCGAGAATAGAGGCAATCGAGAAGCGGGCCGTGATCCCGGATTTTCACGAGGGCCGCGGCGGCGATGCGATCCCCGACGAGCGCGACGCAGGAAGCGAGCGGGCACCACTCGCCCCGCTTACCTCCGAAGAAGCCTTCGAAGTAATCCCGCGCCGCTTTGCGGTACGCCGCCATCGGATAACCGCAGTAGTCCGGGGCATACCGGAAGGCGTCCAAAAATGCATCGAGCAACTCCGGGCGGTCGTCGGGGCGGACGGGCCGGATGTCGACAGCAGGGGTTTCGACTCGCGCTCCGAGTTCGAGTTCGAAGATGCACGTCGCGTACGAAGGGCGGACATGAGCCGAGCCGCCGTAATATTCGCGCTTCCAACCGGCGCGCCACGGGACGGTTCGTTCGAAGGTCTCGAACGACATCTTCCGGTGGATCGGCCGCAGTCGATAGGGGCGTTTCGGGGCCATCAGGCGTTCGCCAAGACCCGCAGCTCGCGCGGCAACGGGAACTTGACGTGCTCTTCGCGGATGACGCGATTCTCGACCGTCGCGGCGAAGCGATCCCGGAGGAACGCGACGCAATCTTGCACGTGCTCTTCCGGGGCGCTGGCCCCCGCGGTGACGAGAACCGTGTCGCCGGGGTGAAACCAATCTTCCCGCATTTCTTCGACGCGGTCGATCAAGTGCGCCCGCCGGCCTTTCAACTTGGCGAGATCGGCGAGCCGGTTGCTGTTGGAACTGTTCTGGCTCCCCAGCACGATGACGATATCGACCTCGGGGACCAGTTCCGTCACGGCCTCTTGGCGGTTCTGCGTGGCGTAGCAAATGTCGTCTTTCCCCGGCCCGACGATTTGCGGATATTTCGCTTTGAGCGCCGCGATGATCCCCTTGGTCTCGTCTACGCTGAGGGTCGTCTGCGTGAGGAAGGCGATCTTCGCATCGGCGGGGACGGTCATGCTCGCCACATCCCCGGCGCTCTCGATCAACACCATCGCGGCCGGGGCTTCACCCATCGTGCCGATGACTTCGTCGTGCCCCTCGTGGCCGATGAGCACGATGGTGTACCCCTCCTTCGCGTACTTGATCGCTTCCATGTGGACTTTGGTGACCAGCGGGCACGTGGCATCGATGGCCCGCAACTTCCGGGTTTTGGATTGTTCGCGGATCTCCGGAGAAACACCGTGCGCACTAAAGAGCACCGTGCCGCCCTCTGGGACCTCGGAAATGGAATTGACGAAGACGACTCCCTTAGCCGTGTAAAGCTCGACGATGGGCCGATTGTGGACGATCTCGTGGTAGGCGTAGATCGGCGTGCCGAAATATTGGATGGCCTTTTCGAGGGCATCGATGGCCATGTTCACCCCGGCGCAGAAGCCGCGCGGATTGGCCAAGAGAATGTGCATCGCGGGAACCTCGGTCGAATCCTTCCCCTCAATCTATTCCGGCGCGGCACCGGCAGCGACACCCTTTCCGGCTGCACGCGGATTCCAGCCGTCGCCCCACGAGACCCGCCATCGGACGATGTCGCGGCGCCGTTCCGTACAACATACCCGGGCTACGCAAGTACCGGGGTTTGGGATGGCCGTCGAGAATTTGACCAACCTGGCCGATTTGATCGGGACCGAACGCGAGAATTTGCTGGCCGATTGGCGCCGGCAGATCCGCGAACTCCCCTCTGCTAAGCAACTCGACACACCGACGTTGACCGACCATATCCCCGCATTCATCGACGAACTCGCGGTCGCTTTTCGACGTGCACTCGACGGATCTATCTCCGATCAACTCATCGAAGCAACGCCGCCCGAGCACGGCCGGCAACGCTTCGTCGACGGTTTCGACATCGTCGAGGTGGTGGCCGAATACAACATCCTACGCGGCTGTATCCACGATCTCGCCGAGCGCCACGGCTTGGGTTTGTTCGGCCGGGCCTTCCACATCCTCAACCGGGTCTTCGACGGCGCCATCGGCTTGGCCGTGCAGACCTTCGCCGTCCGCCAAGCGCTCGAAGTCCAGCGTCGCCGCGAGGAATACTTGGCCTTCGTCGCCCACGACTTGCGCACGCCGTTGAACGCCATCGGCCTGTCGGCCAAAGTGCTCGAACTCAAATTCATCCGTCCGGAGACGGAACCCGGTTCGGTGAAAATGTTGAAATCGCTCCAGCGGAACGTCCGTCAGATTTCGGCTCTGGTCGACAAAGTTTTGAAGGAGAGCGCCCACGTCCAAACCGACGGCGGTGTCAAACCCGAACGCCGGGAACTCGATTTGTGGTCCCTGGTCGAGGGCCTCACCCACGACCTCCAAGCCGTGGCGGGAACGTCGAGCACGCGCCTCGTGAACGGCGTCCCCGAGGAATTGAAAGCGTTCGCCGACGCCGGATTGCTGACTCGGATTTTCCAAAACCTCATCGCCAACGCCATCAAATACACGCCCCGCGGCGAGGTGGTCATCGGCGCCCATCTCGGGGAAGCGGACGTGGTCGAATGCTGGGTCGCCGACAACGGCGAGGGCATCCCCGCCGACCTCATCGAGAAAATCTTCGACAAGCTGGAAACCGACCCGGACAAAGAAGGCGGGCTCGGCTTGGGGCTGGCCATCGTCAAAACCTTCGTCGAGGCCCACGGCGGCACCGTCACCGTCGAAAGCGAGCCGGGAAAAGGCTCGACCTTCCAATTTGCACTCCGCGGCCGCGCGGCGGGGGCTTGATGGGTGTAGCAACGATTCTTGGAGGTTGTCCTCGCAGATGGTGTTCGGAGGGGACTCGTGGCGCGGCGTCGGTGCGCATCGAAAACACCTCAGGAAATTGCTTTCAACAGATTGTGTGACACCCCGCTCTGGAACCAATTAAAAGAATTGGAAGAATCGGAACCGAATCGGTCCATTGGCCGATCCTGTTGCTCAGCAATGACTTGCGTTATAAAATCCGAAGGAATCCCCGAGCCGACCGAGGCGGGGTGTTGGAACAATCGCTTCGGAACAATCGCTTTGGGACGCATGCCGGGAACGCCACCAAGAAGCACGGCGAGACGATCTCGCCTTGAAACTTCTCGATCACGGGGTTGTCGAAACGAACTGGCGCGGTGTTGCCGGTGCCGGTCAGCCAGAGGGATGCCGCTGTGAACAGAATTCGCATCGGTGTCTCCGAACAGGGCGAACGAATCGTCGAGGACACGCGCCGTTACAACCCTTGAAACGCATCGGCGTTTGCGCCGACTGCCGGCGTTCGCACGTCGTGGCCATGACCTTCACTTCCGGAAGTGTCAGTTTTTTAGATTCCGCGCGATAACTCACGGCTCCCTCACACCAATTTTTCAAACCGCCCCCGGAACTCCGCGACGGTCATCTTCATCGCCCCCGCGAGGGCGGTCAGCTTCGCGGGATCTTCGAAATCGCTCTTCTCGAGTCGCGTCATATACTTGCATGCGGCTTCGTAAGTCACGCTGTCGACATCGACGATCCGCGGCCGCATGCGCAGGGTCTTCGGGTCGATCATGTCTTCGAACACCAGCGGTTTCAGTTGCCCGCCGACGACGCTGACGATCGCCCCGTACTTCGAAGCTTCCGGCGAGAGCAGGAACTTCACCGCGCCGTACCCCAAATCGCGGGTGTACTCGGCGTCGAACGGGATCGGGTCGGCGCAGCGGAGTTCGTAACCCAAGTCTTTGTCGATCATCGTCGTTTTCAAGTCGAGCGCGTCGAGCTGCCTCGATATCCGGTCGCGGACCATCCGGCCGAACTCGATTTCCCCGAGGCGCAGGTGGCCGTGCGGATCGCGTTCGATTTTGCCGTAGCGGCTCAGTTCTTCGTCGCTCATCGCGGCGGACAAACCCTTCTCGCCGATCGATTCAATCAACCCTTCGGCGAGCACGACCAGGCCGTACGGCTTGCCTTCGAGCTTTCGTTTCGCCATCGAGCCGATGATGAGGTCGCAAAGTTGATCGAGGCCGATCGATTTCCCGCGGAACTCTTCGGGAATGATCGTCAGCGTCGCGGCGGCGGCTTTCCCGATGCCCAGCGCCAAGTGTCCGGCCGCGCGACCCATGCTGATGATGATGTACCAGCGGGTCGTGGTGCGGGCGTCCTCTTGCAGCGCGCGGGCCGTCTGCACGCCGAGGTGGCGGGCGGTCTCGAAACCGAAGGTCGGGATGCCGGGGGGCAGCGGGAGGTCGTTGTCGATTGTCTTCGGCACGTGCGCGACTTTGATCGCCCCTTTGGCCTGCTTGTAAACTTGGCTACCGCTGTAGGCGGTGTCGTCGCCGCCGATGGTGACCAGATATTTGACGCCGAGTTTTTGGAACGAGTCCAGGACGGTCTTCATGTGCGCCGGATCTTTGGCCGGGTTCGTCCGGCTGGTGCCGAGTAGCGAACCGCCCCGGTTGAAGTAAGGCGCGACATCGTGGACCGTCAGCGGCACCGCTTTGGTGAGGTCGCCGGCGACGAGGTTCTGGAAGCCGTTGCGGATGCCGAGGACTTCGAAGCCGCGGTGGATCGCTTCGATCGTCACGGACGCGATGACGCCGTTGATGCCGGGGGCGGGGCCGCCTCCGACGACGATGGCCAAGCGCTCGCGGGGTGGGGAATCTGCCATGCTCTTCAACCAAAGAAATAAGTGAATGGAGCGTCGACGGCGCGCGGGACATTCGCGCGCAGCGATACTAGCAGAGTCGGAATGGCGGGGCGATTTTCAAGGGGAACCGAGTCGTGCTCGATCTCGAGATTCGACGAACCGAAGCTTTTCGTCGGGATGCGGTAGTAAATGGAAATCGATCTACGGGAGCTCACCAGACATCGCGTTCGACGATTAGAAAGCGGCGAGGATATTTTCCGATTTCTTCGATGGCACGCTGGATCTCAAACTCAAACTCATCACCGGGTCCGACTTGCTGGGTGTCGTACCAGTCGGTCGATTCTTCAAATTTTACCCGAGCGATACTTCGGTAAATGACTCGGAGCATCATTTGCCGCGTCTCGTTCGGGATTGGGCTTTCACTTCCTCCCCAGGGATCACGTCGTCGGGATTGCCATCGTCGTCATCGATACGGCGGTCCAATTCCCGGATTTGGGCCTCGGTGAGTGTCGAAGGAACAAAGTCCCCCGCAACGCTGTCCAACAGCGCGTTCGCAACGGCGACTCGGTCGGATCGGGATAGCCGATCCAGACCGAGCGATTTTAGCGTCGGGGTCATTGCTCCTCCATCTCGAACAGTACAATCTTAACGGAGTTCGCTCGATCGATCATGGCCGAACTCCCCGGCGGAGCCAATAGCCGGGTTTGCGGCGTTTGTGGGAAACCGCGAATACGAAGTAGTTGCCATTTCCGAGCGGCTTGAAGTAGATCACATACGGGAAGTGTCGGGGTTTGAGCCAGCGAATAATTCCGGAGTATGCGACTCCGGCATTTAGATCCCTATCGATCACGGCCACGACGGCGTTTACGGCGGCGACGAATCGCTGTCCGAGCGCAGGACCAATCCCCTCATATCTCCGCCTTGCGCGGAAGAACTCCAGATCGGCGAGACGGTGGAAGATGACCACTTGTTATCGCCTCTCCCTGACTTGTTCCCAGGGAACTCCGACCGAAGGGTCGAGCCGGAACTCCTCGCCGCGGCGGTGGAGTTCTGCGATGAGTTCCTCGTCGATACCGTCATCCGGTTCGAAGCGTTCTATCAGCCGCGCGAGCAGTTCTTGCTGATCGTCTTCGCTGAGGAGTTGGAGGTCGTTCCAGATAAGTTCGCTTTGCGGTGCCATGGGCTCTACTCGCGAGTGTGATAGGCTCAGTTGTCATTCAATCCGAAAGGATGACGGGTGCGCAATCTTTTTTTCCAAGTTGCTTCGATCCGGGTGACGTCGTCACGCATCAGATCGGGTAAGACCCGTTACAGAATTGTAAAAATGAAGTCTTTCGGGTCACGAGCTTTCAGGAGGTACATTCCCGCCGTGTCCGTTGCCGCCAGTTGCTCGATCGCCGGAGCGGCGGAAGCTTCGAAATCATTTCGGAACTTCCAGATCGCTTCCAGAACTTCGGAGTCCTCGGCTTCCCAGAGTCCACGACCGTGCAAATCCGCGCACACTTCTCCAAGAGCGGCCATGAGTTGGCCCGCCCGCATGTCCGGCACTTTCTCGGAAAGTCCTTGGAGTACGGCGAACAGTTCACTTCGAGTTTGATCGTCGTTCATATTCGATCTCTCACGCGGGGAGAATTGGCCCGGCTGCGGCGTTGAACACAAACACCGGCCTCGCGGCCGGTGTTGCTAGGCTGTGCCGACTGTAGCTGGCGATTCTGGGGTATCTGTGCCGAACGGAACTGGGTTTAAATCCGGGTTTTCCCGCCCCGTCCGTTGTTGCGCCATAGGTCCGGAGCTCGAACCAGTGGGAAAACTCGGATTTAAGCCTGAAAACAACCCCGCAGTTTACCGGACTTCCCGAGCTTCAGTCGGTACGACCTAATCAATTTCTCTATTACTTTACGAAAACAGAGCCGTCACCGTTTCGCCCTTCACCAATTCCCGCGGTTGGTTCAGGTGGTTGTAGACGATCGTGTCGGGCTTGATGCCGATGCTGTGGTAGATGGTCGCCAGCAGTTCGGTCGGGTGGACGGGGTGCTCGGTCGGGGCGCTGGCGGTTTTGTCGGACTTGCCGTGGACGTAGCCGCGTTTGATGCCGGCGCCGGCGACGAGCGCCGTGTAGCAATAGGGCCAGTGATCGCGGCCGTCGTCCGAATTGCTGTTGCCGGAGGTACTGACCCCGCGGCGTGGGCTGCGGCCGAATTCGCCGACGACCACCACGAGCGTATCCTTGAGCATCCCGCGATCTTCGAGATCTTCGATCAGGGCTGAGACACCGGCATCGAGCAGCGGGGCCGCTTGCTTCTTCATCCGGTCCGACAATCCGGCGTGAACGTCCCAGCTGTGGGCATCCGAGTTGGCGACTTTGGGCCACGTCACTTCGACGAAGCGCGTGCCGGCTTCCACCAAGCGCCGGGCCAGCAGGCAGCACTGGCCGAAGGTGTTCTTGCCGTACTTCTCGCGGAGTTCGTCCTTCTCTTTTTTGAGGTCGAACGAATCGCGGGCGCGACCGGAGAGCACCAAGCCGAGAGCCTTACCGTAGTAAGCATCGAGGTCGTACTTGCTGACGGCCTGTTCGATCTCGGGCATCCCCTTGCTCACGGTGTCCCGCAGCGACGCCCGGCGTTCCATTCGGATCGGCGACAGTTCTTCGCGGAGCTTCAAGTCGTCGACTTTGATCTTCTCCATCTTCGAGAGGTCGGTGTCATCGCCGGCGGGGTAGAGCAGGTACGGATCGTAGGCCTTGCCGAGGAACCCGGCGCTGCCGCCCTTGCCGACGACGTTCGATTCTTGCAGCGGCCGGGGCATCATCACGAATGGGAGCATCGGCACTTCGGGCGGCTTGAACTTGATAATGTTCGAGCCGAGGGTCGGGAAGTCTTTGGGGCTCGGGGGTTCGAGTTGCCCCGACGGAGAAACCTTGTCCGTCGTGTAGCCGGTGTGCATTTGGTAGATGGCGGCGGTGTGGTTGAACAGGCCGTTGGGCGTGTAGCTCATGGTCCGGATGAGCGTCGTCTTATCGAGGACGTTGGCAATTTTGGGCAGCAATTCCGTGACGTTCGTACCCGTGACTTTCGTCGGGATCGCTTTGAAGATCGACCGCACCGCATCGGGAACGTTTTCTTTCGGATCCCAGAGGTCGAGGTGGCTCGGGCCGCCTTGGAGATAGATCAGGATGACGGCCTTCGCCTTGCCGAAGCCCTTGCCGCCGGTGGTTTCCGCGGCCTTCGGCACCGGGGCATTGTTGGCGCCTTGAGCGTCTTGGAGGGCGAGCACGTTGGCCAGCGAAATGCCGAGCACGCTGGAACCGCCGATGCGGAGCAGGTCGCGGCGACTGACGCCGTCGCAGGTGTCGCGTGCGGTGGAACCGGGAATCGCCAACATGAGCGAAACTCCAAAAGCGAGGGAGAAGAGTCGGAGGCGGGATTCGAGTTCTCTACAACCTACCCGCGCAGTTGGGGCGACGCAATGGAAAAAATAGGGAAACAAGCCCCCGTGTACCGGGACTGTAACGGTGTCGGCAACTCACCTCGACCCCGGCCCGTCTGTTCCGGTAGGCTACTCGTTCAACTCACTCTCCGTTTTCGGGGTTCGCTATGCCGGTTCCAACTCTCCCTGATGGCGGCGTCGCTCGGGCTGCTGTCCCTCGGCGTCGTCCTCACCCCGAGTTCCCGAGCCGGCGATATCGGTTTCGTCGAAGACTTCGCCCTGTCGAAAGACCGCCCGGCGAGCCTGAAACAGCTCATCCCCGGCACCGACGACTTCTATTACTACCACTGCCTGCACTACCTCCAGACCGAGCAATTCGAAAAAGTCGACCCGATGGCGGCACAGTGGTACGAGCGCCACAAGCAGACGGCCCGACTCACGGAAATCCAGACGCGCCACGCCCTGCTGACCTACGACAAGAACCCGGAGAAGAGCCTCGCCTACATCCGCAGCCGGCTCGGCGTACACTTCGATCACCAAAAGGAAATCGCCGGGGCGACGGTGAATCTTCCGACGGCCCTCGATCCCAAGAGCATCGGCCGGGCGGTGCTGAAGGGGAATGCCTTCGACCGGGGGAATCTGTCGAACTTCGAAGACGCCGCGCTCGATTGGATCGCGGCCGAGGCGCTGAGCTGGGAGAATCGCCGGGAACTATTGACCCGCCTGACGCGGCCCGACCTGCCTAACATGGCCAAGCTCGTCGCAGACGATCTTAACAGCCCGCACTCCGGCGAATTCGGCGGCATCCGGATCCACACCCAGATGACGCTCGTGCAACTCGAAGATTTGTTGAAGTTGAAGCCGAACGTGTTGAATCACGCCGCGTTCGTCAACACCTATGTGACGAAACTCCACCCCGGCGCCGACGACGATTGGAAGCGCGACCGCACACTGACGCGTGCGTACCTCGAGCGTTTGAAAAAGTTCGCGGACCGGCTGGCGCCGGTGCACAATCCGCTGAAGGCGCACGTGCTGTACCACCGGCTCGCCTTCGACCGCGCCGGCGGTCTCTACGACCGCGAACGCTTCTTGGAATACATCAAACTCCCGCGCCAGCAGAGCTACATGAGTCACGCGCTGCTCAAAAGCGTCGAGGCCCGCGACTACCCCGCCAACCTCGCCGCGGATTATTTCCCCGTGACGATGCTGCCGGTCGTGAACGCCGACGAGCCGCTGGTCCGCAGCTACCTCGCCCACTTCTTCCTCGAAGAAACGAGCATCAAGGATTACGAGGCCTACATCCTCGACAGCTACCTCACGGCGATCCTCGCCGAGACGAAAGTGGTGAACGGGGTCGGCGAGAACGAGGCCTGGGCGTCGAAACTCTCGCCTGAAGCGTTGCGGCAATTGAAGGAGCGCGTCGACATCGACTTCGCCTTCACCAACAAGACCGACTTCGCCGTCGATGAGCCGATCAAGATCGAACTCCACGTGAAGAACGCGCCGAATTTGCTCGTGAAGATCTACGAGATCAATACCAAGAATTTCTACCGGACGACCGGCAAAGAGATCGACACCGACATCAACCTCGACGGCCTCGTGGCGAACGCCGAGCGGACCATCGCGGGGAACACCGACCCGTTCCGGCGCACGCCCGTGGTGCTCGAATTCCCGGATCCGAAGGGGACGCCGAACTTCCCC
>JAYSYN010000234.1:0-33709 GCA_043727575.1 Fimbriiglobus sp. | reverse complement strand
GCCGCCGCCCTCGAACGCACCCAAACCGGCGAAGAACTGGTGGAACACCGCCCAGCGCTTCGCCACCGGCTTGATTCTCAGCGGCTTGCTCCACGGCATGGTGGTCTTCACGATCCTGCTTCTCGGGACCAACAACCGGCAATTCCCCGCCGTCGGCCGGGCCTTCGGCCTGACGCGGTTGGTGATCGCCGGCATCATCCTCATGGGCTGCACGACGATCATCATCGTGTCGATTTTGCAGAAGGGGAGCACCGACTACCGGAGCATCTCGCTCATCGTCGGGTTCATCTTGATCTGGGGGCCGACGGCGCTCGGGCACCTGCTTTGGATGCGCTGGACGATGAACCCGCCGAAGAAGAAGTACGCGGCGAAATCGAGCGGGCGGGAACGCGTCCCCGAGGAAGACGACGACGAACCCGATTATCGCCCCCGGCGCCGGGAGGACGAGGAACCCGAAGAGCCGTCGGCGAAGCGGGCCAAGCGGATTCCCAAATCGCCACCGCCGTCGGACGATCCGCCGCCGCGCCGCAACGCTATCACGGGCGAACTGGAATGATCGGTCGGATTCGGGGGGGACTGAACCGCCGGCCGCGGCTAAACTAGCGGTACCCGTTCCCCCCACCGAGGACCCGCACCGTGGCCCACACCCTCCCCGCATTGCCCTACGCCTTCGCCGCGCTCGAGCCGCACATCGACGCGGCCACGATGGAAATCCACAGCCAGAAGCACCACAAGGCGTACGTCGATAACTTGAATAAGGCCCTCGCCGGCCACGCCGACCTCGAAGGCAAAGACATCGTCGCCCTGCTGCGCGATATCAAGAGCGTCCCCGAAGCGATCCGCCCGGCCGTCACCAACAACGGCGGCGGTCACCACAACCACACGCTGTTCTTCTCGATCATGTCGGCCGACGCGGGCGGCGAACCGACCGGCGCCATCGGCGACGAGATCAAGAAACACCACCCGGACTTCGCCCACTTCCGCGAGACCATCAAGCAGAACGCTCTCACGCAGTTCGGCAGCGGCTGGAGCTGGCTCGTCTGGGATCCGGCGGCCGCGAGCCTGAAAGCCGTGAAGAAGCCGAACCAAGACAGCCCGCTGATGGACGGCCAAGTCCCACTGCTCGGGATCGACGTGTGGGAACACGCCTACTACCTGAAGTATCAGAACAAACGCCCGGACTACGTCGACGCTTGGTGGAACACCGTGAACTGGAAGAAGGTCGATGAGCTGTTCGCCGCGGCGAAAGCGGGGCGCTAGATTGCGGATTTGGGATTGCGGATTTCGGATTTTCAGAATTCGAGTTCCGCAATCCCCGATGCCGATGTTGTTCTTCAATCCCAAATCCGAAATCCCAAATCCGAAATGGCCATGATCGACCTCCCCGCCGTTCAAGCCGCGATTCGTGAGCAGGGCGCCGACGGCTGGCTCCTCTATGACTTCCGACAACTCAACATCCTCGCGGCGCGCATCGCGGGGACGACCGAGGCGCACCGATCGCGGCGCTGGGCCTACTTCATCCCCGCGACCGGGGAACCGAAGAAGCTCGTGCACCGCATCGAATCGGCGGCGCTTGAGCACCTGCCGGGGAACGACACGACCATCTATCTGCGCTGGCAAGAGTTCGAAAAAGGGATCGAATCGCTCGTGGACGGGGCGAAGACCATCGCCATGGAATACAGCCCCAAAAACGGCAACCCGTACATCTCGCGGGTCGACGGGGGTACGCTCGAACTCGTCCGGAGCTTCGGCGTCGAGGTCGTTTCGTCGGGCGATCTCATTCAACAATTCGAGGCGACCTGGAGCGACGAGCAGTGGGCGCTGCACCAAGAAGCGGCGGGGCACACCGACGCGGCCTACGGCGTCGCGTGGCAATTCATCGCGTCCGAAATCCGGGACAAAGGCTTCACGACCGAGCTGGACGTTCAAGACCGGATCCTGAAGCACTTCGCCGACACCGGCATGATCACGGATCACCCGCCGATCGTCGGCGAAGGGCCGCACAGCGGCGACCCGCACTACGCCCCGACCGCCGCGACGAACAGCAAAATCGTGACCGGCAGTTTTGTGCTCGTCGACCTCTGGGCGAAGATGGACAAACCGAACGCGGTTTATAGCGACCTGACGCGCACTTGCTACGTCGGCGAAGATGTGCCGGCGAAGATCAACAGCGTGTTCAAAATCGTGATCGCCGCGCGGGACGCCGGCATCGAACGGGTGAAGCGGGCCTATGCCAAAGGCGAACCGTTACAGGGCTGGGAAGTGGACGCGGCGACCCGCGAGGTGATCGACAAAGCCGGGTTCGGCTTCGCGTTCACGCACCGCACGGGCCACAACATCGGCCAAGAGACGCACGGCAACGGCTGCCACATGGACAGCTTGGAAACCCGCGAAGAGCGCCGCGTGCTACCGCGGACTTGCTTCAGCATCGAACCCGGCATCTACCTACCGGAGTTCGGCGTCCGCAGCGAAATCAACGTCTACATCGACGAACACGGCGGCGTCCACGTCACGGGCGGCGCCCTCCAAACCGAGATCCGCCGGATCTTGGTGTGAGAATCTACTGCCCGCCGATCCAGCCGACGTAGAAGCTGAAGATTTGCTTCTGGTCGTGGGGGCCCTTTATGACCGGGAAGCCGAAGTCGAGGGCGATCGGCAGCGGGCCGAACGCGGGCACTTGCAAGCGCAGGCCGACCCCCACCGAGACGCGGTAGTTGTCCAAACTCACATTGCGTTCCACAGTGCCGTGGTCGACGAAGGTCACGAAGCGCAGGCGCTCGTTGGCGACGAGTGGGATCTGGTATTCGACGGTGTTCAGGAATGCGAACGAGCCGCCCGTGTTGAGGGTGTTCTCGAACGGGCCGACGCCGCGGAACTGGAAGCCGCGCAAACTGCGGAACCCGCCGCCGAAGAACCGTTCGTAGACCGGGGCGTCGTCGCTCGTGACGCTGACCTGCGAGCGCACGGCCAGCACGCCTTTCCAGCCGCCGTCGCGGGCTTGGTGCAGCGTCCAGAACTTCGTGAGTTCGGCCGTGGCGATCGGGAACGATTTGTCGCCGAGGATCTGCTCGAAGCCGATGTCGAAGACGCTGCCGCTCGCGGGCATGAGGTAGCTGTCGCGGGTGTCGCGGTTCAACCCGGCGCGCAGGCCGACTTGGAAGTGGCTCCCGGCGTCGCGGGCGATCCGGTCCGAGGCGAAGTACGGCACGCTGTGCACGCCGATCCCTTCGACGCGGGCCGAGCCCGAGGCCCGCCAAATCGGGCTGTCGTCGAAGCGGTAATCGACGGTGCTGCGGACCCCGTAGCGGCTCTCGTTGTATTCGTTGTAGGCGCGGTCGGCGTAGTAAAAGCTCTCGGTCAGGCCGAAGCGGGTGTCCATGAAATACGGGTCCCGCCAAGTGAGTTCGTAGCGCGAGAACTGCGTGCCCGGGGTCGCGTTGATACGCAGTTCTTGGCCACCGCCGCGGAACGCTTTGCCGCCCAAAAGGTCGTCGAAGAAATCGCGGCCGTCCTTGCCGGGGTAGCGCCAGATGTCGAAGTTGCGCTGGTTGATCGAGAACGTCCCGTTCAGGCCGGCGTTCGAGTTCACCCCGACTTGCAAACCGATTTGGCCCGTGCGCGTCTCCTTGACGGTGACGACGAGGTCTTTGTAGCTGCTGTCGAAGTTCGACGGCGCGATGTCGATGCGGGGCGGGTCTTCCGTGTCGAAGATGTTGAGCCGGGCGAGGTTCCCCTCGGCCTGCTTGAGCTTCGGGTACTCGAGCACCTGCCCCGGCTGGAGGTTCAACTGGTTACGGATCACGCGCTCCTGCGTGATGTCGTTCCCGCGAACGGTGATCCGGCCGATGCGGTCCGGCCCTTTGTTTCCGGGTTCGAGCACGCGGTAGTGGACGTCGACTTGGTCTTCTTTCCCCTGCACTTGGAAGACGCCCGGCTCGACGACGACGCGGTGCCCGCCGTTGCCGTACAGCGTCGTGATGCGGTTCATGTCGGCCTGCACGATCGATTCGTCGTAGCGTTCGCCGAGCTTGATGGCCGTGACTTTCTTCAGCCGTTCTTCGGTGAAGGCTTTGTTCCCGTCGATCACCAAGTTGCGCACGTTGTAGACCCGCCCCTCCACGATGTGGTAGACGATCTGCACCGTGCTGAGGTCGTTGGCCAACGGCTGCACTTCCGGCTCGATGCGGCAATCGAGGTAGCCGAGCTTGTGGTAGTAGAACAGGAGCTGTTTGCGGTCGACGTCGAGGATGGCGGGTTGGAACTTCGGCGTCAGCACCGTCGAGAAGCCGAGCGCGGCGCCGCGGGCGTTGACCACCGTGCGGAGCCGGCCTTCGGAGGCCACGGCGTTGCCGCGGAAGCCGACTTTGCCGATGCGCACCACCGGCCCTTCGACGATGTTGAAGACGACGCGCTCGTCGGACGGGCTTTCCCCTTCGATGAGGGTGCAGGTGGCGTAATACCGGCCGTCGTCCCGGAGTTTCTGCGTGATGGCCGCGGCCGCTTGGCGATTGACAGCCGGGTTGAGCGGCGACCCGCGCCGGACGCGCGTCAGTTCGAAGAGGTTGTCGAAGCTGTAGTGATCGTTGCCGAGGAAAAGGATTTCTTTGACGGTGTTCTGGAGTTCGCGCACCTTTACGAAGACCGTGACTTGCCCGTCGGAGCCGATGGCGGTTTTCAATTCCACGCCGTTGGCGGCGAACCATCCCGAAGCGAGCAAGCGGGCCACGTCGTCGGTGGCGCTCTGCTCGTCGTAGGGTTTGCCCTTCCGCAGGTTCATTTTCGCCAAAATGTGGCCCGTCGAGCGGACCTTGTTATCGACGGGGATGATGTCCGAGACGATCCGACCCACGGGGGTATCTTCCGCGCGGGCGCCGCCCGCCCCGTTCAATAATGCCAACGACGCCACGAAAAGCGGCAAGCCGAAACGGAGCGGGCGTCGCAAAAGCATCAGTCAATCCCCCGGAACTCGGCGCGGCGGTCTGCGCGGAGCGACGGCCGAATAGCGGCGTCGGGATTTTGTGTCAAGTCCGGCGGGGGCCGTGCCGAAGGTGACGAATCGTCCTGACGACAACCGGAAGTCGAAACGCTAGATTGAAGTCATGCGCTTCCCCGAATTCGACAGCGTCGATGCCCTCAAACGCGCGTGGACCGACAAGATCGTCCGCGTGAAACCGGGCGTGCGCGCCGACCTCGCCCGATTCGAGGGCCGCATCGGCCGGGTGGTGACGGTGAACTACAGCGGCCGGGCGGTCGTCGATTTCGCCGACGGCGGCTGGTACGACCTCGCGGACTACGCGGCGGTCTTGGAAGTCGTGACCGACGAAGCCG
Organism: Fimbriiglobus sp.; assembly: GCA_043727575.1. Classification (GTDB taxonomy): domain Bacteria; phylum Planctomycetota; class Planctomycetia; order Gemmatales; family Gemmataceae; genus JALHQU01. Next base: position 28,381 of record JAYSYN010000234.1, on the reverse strand, counting down.
AAGCGAAGAAGTACGACGCCGGCGCCAACAGCGCGCAGAAGTCGCCGGCGAGACAAGGGTAACGCCAATTCTGGCTGACAACTGATCGCTGAGCACGGATCGCTATTTTCCAGTAAAACAGCGGTCAGCACCCAGTCAGTAGCAGTCAGTTGGAAGCCATCATGATCCTCCTCATCGATAACTACGACAGCTTCACCTACAATCTCGTCCAGCGGTTTGGGGAGATCGACCCGCGCCTGCCGATGGAGGTGCACCGCAACGACCGCCTGAGCCTCGCGCAAATCCGGGCGATGGCGCCGACGCACATCGTCATCTCGCCGGGGCCGTGCACGCCGAAAGAAGCGGGCATCTCGAACGACGTGTTGAGGGAATTCGCGCCGACGATCCCGATCTTCGGCGTCTGCCTCGGACACCAGTGCATCGGCTACACTTTCGGCGGCGAGGTCGTTCGCAATACCCGGATCATGCACGGAAAGGTCTCGCCGATCCACCACGATGGCCGGGGCGCGTTCGCCGGCCTCAGCGATCCCTTCGACGCGACCCGCTACCATTCGTTGGTCATCAAAAAGGAATCGTGGACGAACCCCGACTTTGAAGTGACCGCGTGGACCGCGGAAGGGGAAATCATGGGAGTCCGCCACAAGACTTGGCCCTTGCACGGCGTGCAATTCCACCCGGAGAGCTTCTTGACCGTCGAAGGGCCGAAGCTTCTGAAAAACTTCTTGGACTTGGCCCCGACGGGCTGACGGGAAAGGCAAGTGAAGACGGTGTTCCGAATCCCGGGTTCTGGGTTTCCGACCGATTTCGTCATTCCAGCGTCGACCCACCCACCCTACCGTGGAATGAAGTCCGACTTTCGGAACGACCTTAGCGCGACAAGGACTTGCGTCCGATTCCCGCGTGCTATTCCGCCGAGATCGCAATCCGGGAGCCCGCGGTCGGCTTGTGGAACTAATGCAATTCGGGGTCGGACATCATGCCGGTGGGACTCCACCGAGGATTACCGATTTCCGAGTCGAGTATCTCGTTCAACTTTTCACTCGCAGAGCGGACCGTGAGATATAACTGTCCCAACGTACTCGATCTAGAACCAAAAGCTCCCGACGACTCGGAATGAAAATCCTCTTTCTCCACAAGCAAATTCTCTTCCCCCGCGACACGGGGGGAAAGATCCGCGTCTTGAACCTGCTCAAGCACTTGGGGAAATGGCACGACGTGACGTATGTGTCCAACCTTCGAGCGGGTGAAGATCAGTACCTACCTCAGATGAAGGCGTTGGGACTCCGGGTTGAAGTCGTGCCCGGAGAGACCGCAAAACGAGGTGGGCTCAGATTTTACGCGGGCATTTTGGCCAATCTCTTGTCCCGAAACCCATTCACGATCGACCGGAATTTCGATCCCGTCGTGCGCGCCAAAGTGGCGGAGTTGCTCGCGGCGGAATCCTTCGATTTGCTCATCTGCGACACGATCGTCATGGCCCGGCACACAATCGGACTGTCGATCCCAGCCGCGGTTCTCTTCCAACACAACGTCGAAGCCCAAATCTTGCGACGCCACGCGGATATCGCTCCGGGGCGAATCAAACGATCGTTCATGACTCGTCAATGGAAGAAAATGGATTGCGGCGACCATTTCGACGCGGTCATCGCGGTGAGTGAGCGAGATAAAGCGCTCTTCGAGCGCGACTATGGTTGGAACCACGTTCACGCCATCGACACCGCGGTCGACGAAGAATACTTTCGCAATCCGGGCACCGCTGAAATCCCCGGGCGCGTCATGTTTCTGGGGTCGATGGACTGGATGCCGAATCAAGATGGCGTACGCTGGTTCGCCCGCGAAGTCTGGCCGGCCGTTCTGGGATGTCATCCCCGAGCCACTTTCCACATCGTCGGGAGGAATGGAAGCGCAGTGAGTTTTGCAGACACGAGGGGGCTTGACGCCGCCCCGCTCCGATGATTACCTCCAAGAATCGTTTCTGTACCCGCTGCGCCGTCACCCGGATTCCCGGTCTCTTCATTCGACCAATAGACCCGCGCGGCGCAAGTCGTTGCGGGGGTTGATTCGTCCACGCGGCGGTGGGCGCTTTCTCGCTGGACGAATTCCGGATCACGGGATCCGCAACACCATCCGAAATCCTGTGTAGGGGCTGGGCTTCCCGGCGAAAGCGGCTTGCGGGTCGGTTTGGTCGAACTTCAGCTTCTCGATGGTCAGCGGCGTCGGCAGGGTGAAGTTGCGGCCGCGCAAGACGACGCGGTCGTCGGCGGCGAAGGGTCCGTCGATTTTGTACGATTGCCCCTTGGCGACAAAGACGCCGCGGGTCCATTCCCGGCCGTTGCCGGCCATGTCTTTCAAATCGAGATCGTTGGTATCGACGGGCTTGACGCGGGTGTCGCTCGGCCGGGCCGCGCCGACGACGGGGGTCGAACCGGCGGTGAATAGCGCGGGTGCCCGGTACAGCCCGGCCGCGTGATCCCACTGCTCCGGCGTCGGCAACCGTCCTTCGCCCGGGGCGAATTTGTCGGCGAATGCGGTCGCCTCTGCGGCGGTGGTGTTCATCTGCGGTTCGCCCGGCCGGGCCGGTTGCAGCGGATCGGTCTCGCGGATCGGGCCGGAGCCGACCGCGCGGTACAGGCCGACCCAGACCTTTGATTCGGCGATGTAAAACGGGTCCACTTTGCCGGGGTTGCCGCCCGGGATCAGCCGGAAGCGCATCGTCTCGGCGCCGGCGGCAATCGTCACCCAGAGGTAGGCCCGGCGACCGCCGGCGAGATCGACGACGGGCGAATCGGCGTCCGGCTTCGCGGAGCCGGGGCAATAGACGACCTTCGCCTCGGGCGACTTCGTCGCCGGCGTGTCGATGATCTTCGTCGGGGTTGTCGGTTCCGTCCCGGTCGCTTCCGTAACGGTGGAATCGGTCGTCGGCTTGGCGCTCGGAGCTTGGCCGAAGAGGAACACGGCGAGCGCGATCACGCCTAGCAACCCGACGACGAGGAGACCCGCGAGGACGATCTTCGGGCCGCCGGGCGGTTTGGGTTTCGGCTTGCCCTTCGGCAAGATCTTCGACTTCGGCGCGGTCCTCGGGGCGACGCCGGTGCTGAGGGGGGCATGGGTCTCGCGGCCGTCGGCGACCGAGGTGACGGGGTGCTGGGCCTGGCCCCACGTGCGCGCGTTGCTCACGGGGATCGGCCCCGAACGCGCCTTGGCCCCCGGGCGCGGGACGGGGCTCATCCCCGTGCTCGACTTGCCCGTGTGCACGGCGAACCGCGAGATCGACCGCCCCGAGGCGACGGCCAAGGCTTCCATGAAGAAGCTGCAACTGTCGTAGCGCTCTTCGGGTACCTTGGCCATCGCCCGCCGCAGGACGTCTTGTTCGGCGTCGGGGATGAAATCGGCGAATTCGAAAATCCCGTCGAGGTGGGCGATCATCATCTCGGGCAACGGCCCGAGCTTCAGGGCGGTCTTGCCTTGGCGGAGTTCCACATAAGTCGCGGCGAGGCTGTACTGGTCGCTGGCGGGGCCCCCTTCGCCGCCCCACACTTCCGGGGCCATGTACGCCGGCGTCCCCGCGAAGACGCTCATCTGCGACATGATTTTATCCTGCATGCGGGCGAGGCCGAAGTCGGCGACTTTGGCGTGCCCGCGCAAGATCAAGACGTTGTCCGGCTTCACGTCGCGGTGCGTGATTTTCTGCTCGTGCAAGTAGTCCAACCCCTCGGCCGATTCGGAAAAATAGCGGAACAACTCCGGCTCCGGGATTCCCGGCAGCCCGTCGGATTGGCATTCTTTCATCCGCCCGCGCAGGGTCCCCTCGGCGAGTTCCATGACGACGTGCAACCGGTCGTTGGAAATCCAGAAGTCTTCGGTCGCCAACAGGTACGGGTGCCGGAGATTCTTGATGAGTTCGAGCGAGCGCAGTTCCCGGATCGCCGCTTCGTGGTCGGAGGCTTGCAGCAGGATCTTGATCGCCTTCTCGATGCCGCTGGTCTTCTTTTTGGCCAGCCAGACTTCGCCGAAGACCCCTTGGCCCAATTTGCGGATGAACTCGAACTCCGCGGCGACGCCGCCGAGCGCGGTGCCGCCGGCGGGGGTCATCGGCTTGACTTCCTGCGGGGCCATGGCGACGAGCTGCGAGCGGATCGCCGCGAATTGCACGGGGAAGCGCGTTTGGAACTGGCTCAGGTGCGGGTTGTCGCCGGCGGCGACCCGGCTGCGGTACTCTTCGGTGATGAGCTTCGGCGCGACTGCGTCGAGCGGCCCGAGTTCGGGGAAGCGCCGGACGTACTCTTCGACGCCGACGCGTTCCCCTTTCAGCCAGCGGTGGCCCATATCGAGCAGTGCCAATTCGATGAGCACGGCCAATCGCACCGGGCCTTCGAGATCGTCGAGGTGCTCCCCCCAGTCGCCGCCGACGGCCCCGCGGCGCAAGGCGTCGTGGAACGCATCGGCCCGCGCCGAGAGCTGCACTTGTTCGGCGGAGGTCAGCAGATCCTCACTCGGCATCGCGTTGGCCCCAAGAGCGACGGTCGGCATCGGAAGGACATTCTACAAGCCGTGCGGAATGGCGATTGTCATTCCGACGGTTCTGCCACACCCCCCGTCGGAAAGTAGCGTCCTGCCCAGAAAGCGACCAACTCTTCGGAATGACCAAGGCCCGCATGGGGTTACGGCGAGGCTCCGACGAAATCAGAAGGGAGTTGGCTAGAGAGACAGATTTTCGGGACGCAAGTGACCTTCGTTCTCCCCTCCGCGATACTGCTCCCCATGGCTACGAAGATCAAAGGCGACTCCGCCGCGATCCGCGACTACTGGGAAGCTGAGGACACCGACGACGACTTGGACGCCGAAATCCAAAAAAAAATCGACAAGAAGTACCCGATGACGAACACGATCTTCGAGGAATGCCAAGCGGATATCCGATCAAACGCAATTGAAGCAATTGCGCAGCATGTGATGGTGTTGATGCCTCCTGAGCGAGCATCTAAAACTGCATTATCCCACGTGGTACTTCAAATTGCGTATCTGTTCATCCAGCAAATATAGGACGTTATCATATAACGTTTTCTTATATCCATCGGATTCTTGCAGTTGCGATAATTTTACATCAGCAATCTTCAGCGACACCTGCACCATTAGCGCGATTTTATCAAGTTTCTTGTCTTGGATAACTAGATTAGTTCGATCGAAATCCTGAGCGCCTTTCATCCTTGCAAGAACTTCTTCTAACAGATCTCGTTCAGATCTTTTGGGGGCCTGCCCAGGAATTGGAGCGGGAATTTTGGCAAGATTTTGTAGAAATTCGTCGATCCATTTGTCATAGATCTGTTCGAGCCTGGCCTCTTCAAAAGAATTGGCCCTGACAGAGTTAAGCGATTTAATCAAGGCAAGCGTGCCTTGCCGATCGGTCGATGCGCAATGGAAAAGGCTTAGGGGCGGACTAATATCGGAAGTGGTAACGCCGTAGAGGTAAGGAACAACTCGTGTGCGGTCGCCAATTTTCTTTGCTAAAGCTCCCGATTCAAAGTGGATCCATTGCGAAGCAAGATTCTCTTGTGTGAGGCAGACGATGCCAAATTCTGTAGTTGATAATTCCGTTGAAATTCGTCCGAACCAATTAGAACCAGCATCAATGTCATTGGATGAGACAAACGCTTTCACGTCTTGAAACACATTTGTGATCAGTGCCCGCAATGCTTCTGCGATTGCTCTGGAGGTCGTTCCAGACCAGCTAATGAATACGTTGAAGCTGGTCGATTTGGTCTCTATTTCCTTGGCTCTTTCCCGTGCCATGTGGTGTATCTCACGAGAGAGGATCACAGAGAACTTTAGTACTACTATCTCAAAGGACACAGCTGTCGTCTACTGCATTCTGGTTTTCTTTGACTTATTCCTGCAAGTCATCATTCGGACTTTGCATGCATCTGTTCGCTTGCGTTAGAAATGCACTGTCCATTCAAACAGTTGAGGATCCGATTTCGAGCCTGCGGGTGAACGACTCCTGACGCTCGCCGGGATTCCGCCGGAGGTGTACGAGTACCGCCTCGGCAACCGCAGCGCGTTGCACTGGATCATCGACCAGTACCAAGTGAGCGAAGACAAACGCAGCGGCATTGTCAGTGACCCGAACCGCGAAGACGATCCGGAGTACATCGTCAAGTTGATCGGGCAAGTCGTGAAGGTGAGCTTGGAGACGGTGCGGATTGTGAAGGGATTGCCGGCGGAATACACGAACCCGCAGATCTGAAGTTCAACATCCCGCTAGCCCCCGGATTCGCTCCGGGGGGATGACCTCGTTCGCGTATTCGCCGGATTGCAGTTCGATGCCGTCGAAGCCCATGTCGCGGAGGCGGCCGAGGCGGGCGGTGCCGTCGGCGAAGTCGATGCGGACCGGTTGCCCGATCAGGCCGACTCGCTCTTTCCAGACGGTTTCGAGTTCGCGCCGCTCTCCGTTCAACAAGCGGTCGTAGCCGGCGTCGAGCTGCCGGAGGACGCGGTCGAGCGCCGAGTCCCGGTCGATGCGTTTGCCGGCCACGAGGCCGAGCGAGGTCGCATCGGGCAAGCCGGCGGCGTCGAATTCCGCGGCGGTTTGATCGCGGTTCAATCCGAGGCCGACGACGACCCCGCCCGATTGTTCGATGAGGATGCCGCAGATTTTCTTCCCGCCGACGAGCAAGTCGTTGGGCCATTTGATGCGGACCCGCGCCCCGGTGAGGTCCCGGATGGCGTCGGCAACGGCCACGGCGACCCACGCGGTCAGGATCACGGGTCGGCGCAGTTCCGGCGGGGGGAAGAGCAAGACCGACAGCAACAGCGAACTGCCGGGGCGGGCCTGCCAGAGCCGGCCGTATTGCCCACGGCCATTCGACTGGTGCTCGGCAACGAAGACCGTCCCCGCGGCGTCCGGGTCGTGGGCGAGACTGGCCGCGAGGTCGTTGGTGCTCGGGACTTCGTCGAACAGCAAGATCGACCGGCCGAGGTGCCGGGTGTCGAGACGGCGGGTTTCGCGCGGGGTCATGCGGGCAGTTTATCCCCCAATCGGTGCGGGCGGACAACTTGAACAAATCTTTTCGGATTCCGGATGCTCGGGTCGGAATGCCTCCTTGAGATCGCGAGAATCGGCGAATACTGTTCACGGAGACGCGTCGGACGCGTTACGATAGCGGTGGAATCCGACGTGTGCGACTCCGGCGAGGCGAGCTATGCGGCGTGTACTGGTCCTTCTGGCGATCCTCGGGTTCGGCGCGGCGCGGGCCGCGGAACCGGTCCGCAAACCGCTCGCGGCGGTCCGGGCCCAAGAACTCGTGGGGCAACTCGGCAGCCGGGATTACAAAGAGCGCGAGCGGGCCAGCCGGGATCTCGCGGCCGAGGGGGACCGGGCGCTGCCGTATTTGAAGGCGGCCCTGCTCGAGGTGGAGTCCCCCGAGGTCCAGCGCCGCGTCGAAGTCTTGATCGGCCGGTTGAACTCGGAGCGGGTGTTTCGCCCGTCGCTGGTTTCGGCCGATTGCAAAAACAGTTCGTACAAGACGGTGTTGAAAGACCTCTGCAAACAAGCCGGATACGAATACCGCGACGGCGGGAACCCGGACAAGAAAATCGCGCTGAAACTGGTGAACGCCCCCTTTTGGGAGGCGATGGATGCCGTGGGCGACGCGGTCGGCTTGGTCATCGTACCGCAGGACGACGAGAAGAAATCGATCACCGCCTACAGCAACGAATCGTACAGCCCGTTCAACTGCGTCAGTGGGCCTTTCAAGTTCACGGCGGCCAACATCAGCTCCAGCCGCAACATCCAACTCGCCAATGTGCCGAAGCGCGGGCAACAGGCCAACCCCGAATACATCAGCATGAGCGTGCAGATCCTCGCGGAACCGAAAATGCCGATCGTCGGCATCGGCCAAGTGACGCTGATCAAAGCCGTCGACGACAAAGGCGTTTCGCTGATCCCGCCCGTCGCGGACAACGGCGACGACCTGCGCAGCGTCCGGTTGTACGTCCAAACCAATTACCGGTCGCTGAATCAATCGTGCGGCCTGACGCTGAGCCGGGGCAGCCGGGAAGCGACCACCATCCGGGAACTCCACGCGAAGGTCGCCTTGGCGATTTTGGTCGACGAGCGGCCCGAGATCAGTGTCGACAACATCCTCGAGGCCAAGAAAAAGAAGTTCGCCGGGAACGACCTCGATTTGGAAATCGACGAGGTGACCGAGGCGATGGGGATCGTCGGCCTCAAGCTGACGTTCCGCCAGCGCGAGGCGACCCCGAACGATTACAATTGGTCCAACACCGCCCTGCAACGGTTGATCTTGCTCGACGACAAAGGCAACAAGATGCAATCGAACGGCGTCACGGACCAGAACAACGGCGTCGGGGTGCTGTCGGTGCGCATGAGCTTCGGCGCCCCGCCCGGGAAAAAAGCGGCGAAGCCGGCCAAGCTGATCCTCAACGAGTGGATCACCGAGTCGCGCGAGTACGAATTCAAGTTCAAAGGCATCCCGCTGCCGTGATGCGGGGAGATTGCCGATTGCGCGGTCGAGCAACCGGGTCGGCCGGCCGGTTCGACCGATGCGAGCTTGACGCATCCGACGCCGTCGGGCAGGCTGAATCACAGGCTATTGCGATCCGGAGTTCCCCCATGCGACTCGGCCGAATATTCCGAACCTGCGGCGCCCTCGCCCTGATGGCCGCGTCGGTCGCCGCGCAGGAACCTGATCCGAAACAGCCGGCGAAAGACGACGCGACGATCCCGAGCACGTTCCGCAGTTTCATCGTCGCCGACAAGCGGACCGACGCCAAAGACCCGCTCAACCGCACCGACAAGCTCCATTGCCTGGTTTGCGAAAACAACCTGAACCAGGTCGTGGCCGTCTTCGCGCGCTCGCAACCGAAGAACGCCGAGGACCCGCTGGCCAAGCTCGTGATCGAACTCAAGAAACTCCTCGGCAACGAGAAATACAAAGCCCAGAACTTCGCCTCGTTCGTGATCTTCGTGACCCTCGAAAAAGAGTTCCAATCGGACGACAAGCGGGACACCTTCGCCGGGGCCATCAAAACTTGGGGCGAGTCGATCGGCGCCGGCCCGGTCGTGTTGGGACTCACGGGCCAAACCGGCGACGCGGCCAAGAATTGGAACTTGAACAAAGACGACGACATCACGGTGGTGCTCTACCACCGGATGAAGCCGGTGCAGAAGCCGTGGACCTTCGCCGAAGGCAAGATGGCCGACTCGGACGTCAAAGCGATCATCGCCGCGACCGAAACGGAGTTGTCGAAGAAGTGACGTTCACCCCGTCAGATTGCGTACCAGCTCCGCGGTGAGGCTGGACGTGGTGCCGGTGCCCTTCAAGTCTCGGGTCAGGCCGATTCCGGCCCGCAGCGTCGCCGCCACGGCCAATTCGATTTTCGCGGCGGCCCCCCGCTCGCCGACGTGGTCGAGCATCATCGCGGCACTCCGGATCAGCGCGATCGGGTTGGCCAAGCCCTTCCCGGCGATGTCCGGGGCGCTGCCGTGCACCGCCTCGAACACCGCGTAGCGGGTCCCGAAGTTCGCCCCCGGTACCACGCCGAGACCTCCGACGAGGCCGGCGCACAAGTCGGAAATCACATCGCCGAACAAATTTTCCATAACGAGCACGTCGTACCGCGCGGGGTCGAGCGCGAGTTCCAAACAGATGTTGTCGATCGATTTTTCTTCGAACCCGATGAACGGGCATTCGTCCGCGACGGCGCGGGCGCATTCCAGAAACAAGCCGTCGCTGAGGCGCATCACGTCGGCTTTATGGCAGAAGGTGACGCGGCGCCGGCCGTTGGTCCGGGCGAATTCGAACGCGTAGCGGACGATCCGCTCGCAGGCCGGGCGGGTGATGATGCGCAGGCTCTCGATGACGCCGGGGACGACCTGGTGCTCGAGGCCCGCATAGAGGCCCTCCGTGTTCTCGCGGACGACGACCAAATCGACGTCGTCGTACGGCGTCTTGACGCCGGGCAACGTCTTGACGGGCCGGACGCTGGCGTACAGATCGAGCCCCTGGCGCAGGCGGACGTTGATCGACCGGAAGCCCCGGCCGACGGGCGTCGTGCAGGGGCCTTTGAGCGCGACCCGGTGTTCGCGGATGAGGTCCAGAGTGATTTCCGGCAGCGGTTCCCCGTGCTTCTCGGCGGCGCCGAGGCCCGCGTCGGCCCGGACCCAATCGACGCGCACGCCCGCGGCGGCGACGACCTCGCAGGTCGCCGCGGTGACTTCGGGACCGATGCCGTCGCCTTCGATCAACACGATTCGCATGGTCTATCTTTTCACTTCCGGCGGAGCAATTTCGAGGCGCGGCGGACCGCCACCGGGGGCGGCGAGACCTCCGTCGAAGATCGGATTGCCCGGGGTGGGGCCGACGGGTTTGTCGGCGTCCGGGCGAAGCTTCTCGGCGTTGGCGTCGGTGGTGATAAAGAGCAAATTGCTCATGCGGACCACCGAAAGGCCGCCGACATTGGCGGCGAGCCGCACGGCCGATTCCAGCGGCGCGTCGTCGAGCTTCAGGGTGATTTTTTCCTCGGCGGCTTTCTTGGCGCGCGGGTCGATGCTGACGCTGGCCCCGGATTCTTCGGCCAGCGACTTCAGCACCTCGGCGAGCGATTTGCCGTCGATGTCGAGATTTACGCGATGCCGGAGTTGGCGGACGGTCAACCCTTCGTCGGTCGACACGACGATCCCGGTCGCGGTGACCCCGCAGCGGAGGTTCATCGAAGCGAAGGCGGTTTTCAAGCCTTCTTTCAGCGTGACGCCTTTGAAATCGAACGTGACGATCGCCTGATTCGGATCCATCCCGAGCATTTGGATCGTGGTCGTGTCGAGGGCGATGTCGACCTTGGCCGCATCTTTGAGCAGCTCGATGGCTTCGGTCAGCGTCTTGTTTTCCGCCTTGGCGGTGATCTTTTGATCGAGGGCCTTGCGGGCCTTCGCCACGGGGCTTTCGCCCGGCTTCGTTTCGATCGGCACCGGGGCCGCTCGAACCGCCGACCCCGCGAGGGCCACCGCGATCACGGCCGCGCGGGCCACTTTCCTGAAAGTCTGCGACATGGCAATCTCCGAGATGGGTCGGATTCGACCGGATCAGTGTAGCCCGAGCTGGAATCGGAGTCAGCGCGAAATGGGAACGGACTGATCCACGGCGGCGAGGAGCGCCGCGAGGACGGCGCCGACCTGATTGATGTACCGGCGCGAGGCCTCGATCACGAGGACCGAGCCGTCGAGCCGGAGGAACTGCCAATCTTCCCCCGTCGTCACGCAACCGAAGACCGGCCGGGCGATTCGCCCCGCGCGCTCGTTGAAAATCTGGGCCGCGATCATTTGGGCGGCGCATTGGCCCAGCCCGGCGTCGATGTCGTTGCGTTTGGCTTCGAGCACGGCGAGCAGCGGCGCCCGCAAGCGCGGGAGCGGTTCGGATTCCGACAGTAAAAAATCGCACTCGCCGAGGAGCTGGCGGGCGGGGTCCACGTCGAGTCGCTGGCCCGACAGGATCGCCACCCGGCCGCCGGAGAGTTCGCGGACGGCCAGCAAGATCGGCGCGACGATGAATTCGCTGCGGGCCTTCTCGCTCACCAAGGCCAACTCCATGCCGCGGGCGAGTTGCGCGGTCAGCCACGGCGGCGGCACCGCGTCGGTCAGCGTTGCGAAGACGGGCCCGGAGCGCGGGGTGACCCCCAGTTCCGTCTCCACGGTGTCGAGTGTGAAATCGGTGTAGGCCATCGGAACTCCCCCGGCGGTCGGCGATCCGCACCGGGACAGTCTACGCGGTGCGGTTTGCGACGCCATCGACGGCGCCCGCGATATAATATCCCGTTCCCCGTTCGCCTCCCGAGATCGCTCCATGGCCGACCGCTCGTTCGCGCACTTGCACCTCCACACGCACTACAGTTTGCTCGATGGCTTCAACCGGATCCCCGCGCTCGTCGCCCAGACGAAAGCCCTCGGGATGAACGCCTGCGCGATCACGGACCACGGCAATTTGTACGGGGCCATCGAGTTCTACACCAAGTGCAAAGAGGGCGGCATCAACCCGATCATCGGGTACGAGGCCTACGTCGCCCCCGGTTTTCGGGGCGAGCGCAGCGGCAAACAAGGGAGCGAATCGGCGGCCCACCTGACGCTGCTCGCGCAGAACGCCACCGGTTTCCGCAACCTCATCAAGCTGTCCAGCATCGCCTTCACCGAGGGCTTCTATTACAAGCCGCGGATCGACCGCGCCATCCTCGAAGCCCACTCCGAAGGCTTGATCTGCCTGAGCGGCTGCTTGGCCGGGGAGTTCAACCAATTCATTTTGAAGGACCGCGTCGACGAAGCCACGAAGCTCGCCAAGTGGTTCCACAAGATCTTCAAGAAGAACTTCTACATCGAAATCCAGAACAACGGCATCGGGTTGCAAGACCTCTGCACACCCGCCGCCGCGGAGATCGGCGACAAGCTCGGCATCCCGTTGGTGGCCACCGCGGACGCCCACTACATGTGCGCCGACGACGCCATCGCCCACGATGTGCTTTTCTGCATCAACACCCGCAAGGAACACAACCCGTTCAAGAAGGCCTACCCCGAAGAGAAGATGGCCAACCCGTACTACGTCCGCAGCCCGAAGGACATGTACAAACTCTTCCCGGACTACGCTGACGCGGTGCAGCGCAGCCAGACAATTGCCGACAGCGTCGACATTCAGCTCGATTTCACGAAGCGCCACTTCCCGGTTTTCATCACGCCGAAGGAGATGGACGCCGACGATTACCTGCGCGAACTCTGCTTGCAGGGGGTGGCCGAACGGTACGGCGCCACGCCGTCGCAGGCGGTGCGCGACCGGCTCGACCTGGAACTCGGCATCATCAAAAAGATGGGCTACGCCGGGTACTTCCTCATCGTCTGGGACTTCGTGCGCTTCGCGCGGGAACAAGGCATCCCGAGCACCGCGCGTGGTTCCGGGTGCGGGGCTATCGTGGCTTACGTGCTCTACATGAGCCACGTCTGCCCGCTCGAGTACGACTTGCTCTTCGAACGCTTCCTCGACCCGAACCGGAGCGAGCCGCCCGACATCGACATCGACTTCTGCCAAGAGCGGCGCGAGTTGGTGATCCAATACGTCAAGCAGAAGTACGGCAAAGACTCGGTCGCCCAGATCGGCACCTTCGGCACCCTCGCGGCGAAAGCGGCGCTGAAGGACGTCGGCCGGGTGATGAAGATTCCGCTGGAGCGCGTCAACTATATGTGCAAACTCGTGCCGATGCAGGGGGCGATCGCCAAGGATTTGAAGGAGGCCATGCAGGTCGCGGACTTCAAGAAGGAATACCACGGCGACAGCGTGACCCGGCAGTGGATCGACATCGCCATGAAGCTGGAGGGGACGAACCGCAACGTCGGCACGCACGCCGCCGGGGTCGTCATCGCCAGCGGGCCGATCACCGATTACGTGCCGGTGCAGCGCGTGATGCGCAAGGCCGACAACGAAGAAGGCGAGACGAAAGACGGCGGCGAGATCGTCATCACGACGCAGTGGGAGATGGGCGTCCTCGAAAAAGTCGGCATGCTCAAGATGGACTTCTTGGGCCTGCGCAACCTCACGGTCCTCGACAACGCCGTCAAGATGATCGCCCGCATCCGCGGCGAAACCCTCGACCCGATGACCTTCGACCTCACCGACGAAGCGACTTACAAACTCCTTCAGCGCGGCGATGCCAAGGGGGTGTTCCAGCTCGAATCCGACGGCATCCGCGAACTGCTGAAGCAGATGAGGCCGGACAACATCCGCGACCTCATCGCCGTGCTCGCCCTCTACCGGCCCGGCCCGCTGAAGGGCGGCATGGTCGACAGTTACGTGAACCGCAAACACGGCAAAGAGAAGTGGACCTACCCGCATCCCGTCATGGCGGGCGTGCTCGACGAAACTTACGGGGTCTTCGTCTACCAAGAGCAGATCATGCGGATCTTGAACCGCCTCGGTGGCATCGAACTCAGCAAGGCCTACGCGGTCATCAAGGCGATCAGCAAGAAAATCCCGGAGAAGATCGAAGCCGGCCGCGAGGATTTCTTGAAGGGCGCGTTGGCCAGCGGCGTCGCCCGGCCCATCGCCGAAGACATCTTCGAGAAGATCGTCTTCTTCGCGGGTTACGGGTTCAACAAATGCGTGGTCGCGGAGACGGAAGTTCCGGATGCCGACACCGGTGAAATGACGACTGTCGGCGAATTGTTCGCCACCGGGCGTGGGATGCGTGTCCATGCGCTCGGCGACGACGGCGTGCTCCGCCCCCGGCCCATCACGGATGTCGTCTGGAATGGGCGGAAGCGCGTCTACCGGCTCCGGACGATTCTCGGCCACGAGATTGTAGCGACCGCCAACCACCCGCTCCGCACCCTGAATGGCTGGACGCACTTGGGCGACTTGGTACCCGGCGACCGGATCGCGGCCCCGCGCCGGTTGACCGTGCCGTGCGGGGCGTCGTGGCCCGAGCACGAAGTCATCGCGCTCGCCGGCCTCCTGTCCGAGGGAAACACCTGCCATCCTTCGTCGCTGTACTTTTACGGCAACGACCGGGCGCTCGTGGACGATTTCGCCGCCGCGATCCGCTGCTTTCCGAACACCGTGGCGAAAGTTTGGGCCCGCCCGGACGGCCGCCGGCTCGAAGTCTGCGCCAACACCGGCATCGACGCGCGGTTCAAGCCCCGATTTGCCGGGCCGGTCGTCGCCGCACCCGACAGGCCCGCGCGGTCGGGCGCATTCCGGTGGGCGGAGCGACTCGGCATCCTCGGGAAAAAAGCGACGGAGAAGCGCGTCCCCGCCGGCGTGTTCGCGCTGGGCGATGCCACCGTCGAACTATTCCTCGGCCGCCTTTGGGCCGGCGATGGTTTCATCGCCAACGCCGCTCTCGCCGTGCCGTTTTACGCCACGTCGTCACCGCGGCTCGCCAAGGACGTCCAACACTTGCTGCTGCGGCTCGGGATCGTGGGCCGGATCCACCGCAAGTCGTTCAAGTACCGGGGCGGGGTGCGGCCCGGCTTCACGGTCCACCTGCTCGGCGACGGCGCGGCGGAGGCGTTCTTGGCCCGCGTCGCCCCGCATTGCCTCGGCCGCGAACGGGCCGTCGGAACGCTGCGGGCGTACGTCTCGAACACCGCGCGGGATCGATCGAGCAAAGACACGGTGCCCCTCGAAGTCCGCGATTGGGTGAACGCCGAACGCCTCGCCATCGGACTGGCGTGGAACGATCTGGAAGTCCGATCCGGCGTGTCGATGCGGGAGTTCTGCGGCGCGGGTTCGGCCACCAAGACCGGGTTCCGCCGGTCGACGATCGCCAAGCTCGCCGCCTTCTTCGGCTCGGCGAAACTGGCCGCCGTCGCCGCCTCGGACGTCTTTTGGGACCGGGTCGAGTCGGTCGAGTCCGTCGGCATCCGCGACACCTACGACCTGACGGTCGACACCGACCATAACTTCGTCGCCGACGGGCTGATCGTGCACAACTCCCATTCGACGGCTTACGCCGTCATCGGGTTTCAGACGGCGTACCTCAAGACGCACTACACGGCCGAGTACATGGCGGCGCTGCTGTCGTCCGAAATCGACGACGGCAACAAGCGCGACATCATGGTCGACCACATCGCCGACGCCCGCAAACTCGGCGTCGAGGTCGAAGCGCCGAACGTCAACAAAGGCCAGCCCGATTTCGACGTGGTCAACGGCAAGATCATCTTCGGCTTGACCGCGATCAAGGGGCTCGGCCGCGGCGCCGCCATCGAGATCGTCCGGGCGCGCGAGGAAGGCGGGCCGTTCCGGCACCTGTTCGATTTCTGCGAACGCGTCGACCTGCGCATCGTGAAGCAAGCGCAGATCGAAAAGCTCATCAAGGGCGGGGCGATGGACTGCTTCGGGGCGAACAACCGCAACGCGACCCTGCAAACGCTGCCGCGGGCGGTGCAGGCCGCGGACGACCAAGCCGTCGACAAACGCCGGGGCCAGAAGAGCATCTTCGATGGTATGGACGACGAGATCACCGCCGTATCGCTCGGCGGCCTCCCGGGCGGGTTGAAGTTCAGCGAGACCCTGAACGAAGCCAAGGAATGGGACGACCTCACGAAACTGAAGTTCGAAAAGGAAGTGCTCGACTTCTACATGTCGAGCCATCCGCTGTCGCAGTTCGACGATCAGTTGCGCCGCTTCCGCACCCACGACGCGAGCCAGTTGGCCAAGGCGAGCGACCGCTCCGAAGCGCGCTTGGGCGGGATGATCACGAACCTCAGCGTCCGCACGAACAAGAGCAACAAACGCTTCGCGCTCTTCCGGCTCGAAGACTTCACCGGCAGCGTGAAGTGCTGCCTCTGGTCGGACGAACTCGCGAAGTTCCAAGACCTCGTGAAGGACGATTCCATCGCGCTCTTCGAAGGGATCCTCGAGCACGGCGACCGCCCGGAGCCCGACTTCATGGTGAAGAAAATCTTCACGCTCGACGACGCCAAGAAGGAGCTGACCCGCGGTGTGCTGCTGCGGATGAACTACCGCGGCGAGGAGAGCGGCCGGGAGTTGTTCGAGTCGGTGGCGCGGCTGCTGCAAAAATCGAAGGGGCAGTGCCCGGTCTACTTGGCCATCCGCGACACCGGCGGCAAGTCGATGCAGTTCAAGTTGAACAACGAATTCTTCGTGAACCCGAACAACTTGCGGGTCGAAGAACTGGAGATGGTCCTCGGCCCCGGCTCGGTGATTTACACCGGCCGGTGAGGGCGTCACGGCACGACGGTGACGGTGTGTTTCCGCCAGAGGTCCGCGACGAACTTGTCGCGCTCGACTTTGATGCTTTGATCTTGCATGACGTTCTTGATGGCCATCTGCATCTTCTCGTCGAGCGGGCGGGTGCCGGCCAGTTCGCGCTCCGTCACCTTGACGATGTGGAAGCCGTTGACCGACGGAATGACCCCGCTCGTCTGCCCGGCCTTGAGCGACAGAATCGTCTCCTCGAGTTCCGCCGGGCGGAAGTCGCCGCGCTTGCCGCCGAGGCCTTCGCCGGCCCGCAGGGCGCTGTCGCCGTGGCCGTATTTGGTCGCGAGGGCCGGGAAATCGGTCGTGGTCGCCGCTTGCTTGGCCAGCCATTCGGCGTACTGCTTCGCCTCGCCCGTCGTGTTGAAGCGCGAGTTGCTCACGAAGAGGTGCTGCCACTTCGCGCGGTCGTCGACGCTGAAATCCTTCGGGTGTTCCCGGTAGAACTGTTCGATCTGCTTCAAGCTGACGCTGCGTTTTTTGTCTTGGAAGACGCTGTTCAGAAACAGCGACATCAGCGCCTGGCGCTCGAAGTAGCGTTTGAAGAGTTTCGGGTCGGTCCCCTTGGCGTGCAGGAACGCCGTGAACTTCTCTTCCGTGTCGAGCTTCACCATCTGGCGGAATTGCTTCATCTGCCCTTCGGCGTTTTGCCTCGCCCGATCCCAGAGTTCGTCCATCACCTGCGGCTTGTTCTTTTTGATCTTGGTCGTGAACTCGTGGAGGACCAGCTCGCGCTCGACGAGCTTGCGGAGTTCGTCCCGGTAGACTTCCTTTTCCTTTTTCGCGCGGGCGTCGCCGGTCAGTTCGACGTAGTCCATGGCCCGCTCGCGGACCATCATCGCCACTTCGTCTTCGGTGATGATGACTTCGCCGCCGACGGTCGCCACGACTTTCACCTGGACCACGGCCGCTGAGTCGACGGCGCTCACCGGCTCGATCGGGGCGGGCCCCGGCCGCACCGGGATCGGCGCCGTCGGCGATTCCGACGGCGCGGGCGCGAGGGGCCCGAGCCCGACCGGCGCCTTGGGACCGTCCGGGACTTGCCCCCGCGCCACGGTCGGCGTCGCGCAGCCCGCGCCGGCGAAGGCCAACGGGACCGCGAGCAGTAACAATCGGCGGAACGGGCGATCCATGCCCCGGCTCCCAACAGGCGTGTCTTTGCAGATGCCGGCCGGCGATAGCACGACCCCCACAACTGTGCAAGGCCGATCGCGGGGAAGGGTGATGGGCCTCTCGTTTTCGGCCACTCCGATCACCCGAAAACGCGGACCGCGAGCAGCGCCAGCGAGGCGGCGACGGCGCCGATGAGCCCGCAGGCGGCGTCGCGCTTCCAGCGGCTTTTCGGGCGCACGGCGGCCAGCAGGAAGCCCCACTTCGTGCGGGCTTCCTTGGGCCACTCTTTCGCGCGGCGGTCGAGTTCGTCGAGCATCGGATGGCCGCCGACCTTGGCCGCTTCCGAGGCGAGGCCGAAGGCGAGCGCGTCCAAACCGTCGAGTTGCCCGTTCAACTCGGCCGAGGCGCCGGCCCCCAGCGCGAGCGCCAAGAACGCGTGGACGCGGTTCGGGTGCTCGGCGAAGTCGGCCTCCGAGTTGCGCCACGACCGCAGGGTGTTCTCGAACAAATCGGTGGCGTCGGTCGCCAGCGTCGGCCCCAAGTGCCACAGCGCGGCTTCGAGGTCGGCTTGCAGCGTCCCCTTAGAAGATCGCTTCGACAACTCCCGCGTCGCGGCGTCGAAGACTTGCCCTTTGGTCGCGCCCGGCAACGCCGCCGGTGCCACGGCGAAAGCGGCCGCGACCGGGGCCATCGCGTCCGGGGTGAAGTCCGGCGAATCGAGGAACCCGCGCACGGCCAGGATCGCATCGATGCGGGTTTTGAGTTCTTCGCCGAGGTGAGTTTGCTGGCGCAGACCGCGGAGAAACGCGAGCACCGTTTGATTGTGAACCGCGTCCGCCGGCGGGATCGCCAAGAATTGCAGGCCGAAGCGCTCCAAGCCGGATTGCCCCGCGAAGAGTTCGAGCAGCCGGGTTCCTTGCGTCCGCACCAATCGGTCCGCGTCGATGCCGCCGGCTCGGAGTGTCGATTCGAAAAAGCGGTTCAACAAGCTCGCCGGGTAATCGGCGGCCTGCGCGACGACGTCCTCGAACCACGGGCGATTCGCCGCCGCGGTCCGGAGCGATTCGAACAGGGCCAGCGCGCGGTCTTCGTCGCCCGCTCGCAACAGTTCCAGCGCGATCGCCGGGTGCAGGGCCAACGTCTGCGCGAGCGCCGTGGACGGTTCGCCCGTTCGCGCCAATGCGGCCCGCGCCGCGGTCAGTTGATGCGCCTTCGGCAAGTCGAGCGCGAGCAATTCGGCGAGTTGTTCAACGGGCACCGCGAGCCACGGCGCGAAACTCGCGTCCGGCCCGGCACCGGGGTTATGCTGCTGTTTGAACCGCACGAATCGCGGCAGGAGATACCGGCGGATCTCCCAAGCGAGCGGCTCCGGGCGGATCGACCCCGCGAGGAATTCGCCCCAGATCGCGTTGGCTTTGGCCGGGGCGACCATCGGCAAGATCACCTCCAGCGCGATGGCCGCGCGGCCGAGGTCGCCGGATCGCAGCGCCGCGAGGCCCTGCTCCCGGACTTGCCCCGCGAGCTTGGCGAGTACGTCCGACTTCTGCCGGAGGGTTTGGATCGCCCGGCCGAACGAGCCGTGGGCGAACGCGCGATCATCGAGCGCCCAGTCCAAGAATTGTTGGAGGGCCCCGGAGCGCGCCGCGAGCCAAGCCGTCAGCGGCGGGAGTTGCAAGGCCTCCGCTGCTTCGGCTTTCGTCAACTCCCCCGATTCCCGCGTCATCCGGTAGACGAGATCGAGGTGCTTGGCGTCCTTCAATCCGAGGCGTTGCCAAGTCGCTTTGATTTCGTCGAGCGCGCCGAATTCCATTTTGGCGAGCGCATCCACGGCGAACGCCGCCATCGGCACCGGCACTTTCAAATCGGTGCGCTTGCCCGTCGCGGCGTTCAGCGCGACGCCGCCACCAGCGTAACACGCGCCCGGCAAATCTTGCTCGTCCGAACCGGTCTCGTGGCCGATCAGCCGCGCCGAACACGCGAGCGGATCCGATTCGTACGTGCTGAAGGTGAAGTCGTCGAGCAGCCCCGACGGCAGCGCCCGCGTGAGGGCGTAGACGACTTTCGCGACGTCGTCGGCGCAGGCCGCGAGAAAGATGCGCGCGCCGGGCGGAGTGCCGAGGAACGCGCTCAACGCGAACTCGAGCAGCTCGCGTTTATACGGGACTTCGAGCCAGATCTTCAACGACACGTCGTCGAGGAGATCGGCCACCGGGAGGTACGGGAGTTCGGGCAGCTCGGCCGCGCCTTCGGGTTCGTGGCGCTGCCAAAGCGGGCTGCCCCAGGTTTGGATGGCGAGGTGCGCATCGGCCGTCTCGGGGACATTCAACAGCGTGTGGGCGAAGTACGAACCGTTCGACGGCGTCACGTGCGTCAACACCCGGCCGTCGGGCGTCGATAACAGCGCCAAGCGCACCGGCAGCGGTTGTTCGGATTCGTGCGACCGCCCCGGCGGCGCGGCGTACAACCCCGCGGGCAACGACGACCGGAGATGGTCCGGCAAGATGCCGGTGCTGCTCGCCCGGACGGCGGGCAAGCGCAGGGCCCGTCCCGGCAGCGGCGTGTCGTGCAACGCGCCGGTGCCCGCGGCGAGTGTCCCGGTCGAATAGATCTGCTTCATGGTCGTGCTCCCTGTGACGAGGTGAGCCTAGCACGCGATTGCGGTGGGGGCCGAGGATCGTGGCGCGGGGCGAATCAGGCCGGCGCGCGGGTGCCTTGATTCGCGTCGTACCACGCCCGCAAGTCGCGGTCGCAATTCCGCAAGCCGACGCGCGCGAGCCACACCGTCAGCCCGACGGTCCCCGCGAGACCGAGCGCCCAAGTCTCGTTCCACACGCCGGCCGCCGGCAGATAGCACAAGCCCGTGGGCAGCAGGCCGGCCCAATCCCCGTGGCCGGTGCGGAGCATCCCGTAGAGCAGCAGCGGGAAACCCAGGGTGATGATCGATGCCAAGCCGCTCGTCTGGTTTCCCGTGGCGGAGGATCGGAACCCGACCGCGAAGCAGAACCACCAGAGGGCGAAGCCGCCGACCGCGGAGGCGACGACGCCGGGCCACGTCGAATAACCGCTGATGCCCATCGCGAGCCAGAGCATCGCGGCGATGGCCAAATAGCCCCGGCCGCGCCGCCACGCTGCCGCGCGCGCGGCATGCCAGTAATCGCGGCCGGTCAGGTCCGAGAGCAAGAGCAGTTCGAGCCGTTTGCAGCGGTCCTGCACCGTGGCGTCCCAGAGGCCGTACTGGAAAATCGCCGGCACCGACGCGAGGATCGCCATCGCCATCGCGATCATGGGCGGGCCGCCCCATTGATCGAACAGTTGGAACACGAGCCGGCCCATCCACGCGGGCCAAAGATCCCCTGCGACCAAGTAAATCGAATAGAGCGTCGAAAAACCGCCGGCGAGCCAGAGGTTGATGCGGCCGCTGAATTCCATGACGCGCCGGACCGCCCACCACGACAACGGGCGGTCGCCGATGGCTTCGAGTTGCGAGGCCCGACCGCTGTCGATCGGTCCGTAGTGCCGGTCGTGGAAGTGGCCCTTCAACCGGGCGGCGCCGCGGACGCCGGCGAGCAATGCCAACCCGGCCCCGGCGGCGAGCAAGCCGAACAGCCGTTCGCGAGCGATCCAGTCGACGGCGTCGGCGCCGAACCAATAGCGCACGACGCCGAAGGGGTTCATCTCGTGGAAAAAGACGACCCCCGAATACAAGGGCTTCGCCAGCGACACCGGCAGCAACGCGAGCCATTCGAGTAGGTGTTCCCCCGCGAGGACGCCCACGGTCAGGTAGAACAGCACGCCGAAGAGCCCGAGGAACTCGCCGATGCGCCGGATCGGTTTGGTCTCGTAGACCCACGCGTTCAAGATGAGAGCAACCGCCGCGCCCCAGACGAAGGGCAGCGCCGCGAGGGGCCAGAAATCGACGGGTTGAATCGCGCCGCACAGCATCAAGGCCAAGTAGATCGGCAGACCGCCGAGCCAGACGAGGGCGAAGCGGGACAGGCCGACGAGCGCCTCGGCGGCGAAGACGCGCCTCGGTTGCAGTGGGGAAACCAGCAGGAATTCGAGGGCTTGGCTTTTGGGGAGTTGCGCGAGTCGCCAGCCGACGAGGGCCGCCCCTTCGATCATCGCCAAGGCGAGGAGGATGTAGCCGAAGGTGACGACGCCGTGCGGTGTGCCGTTCGCGGCGGTCCAACGCGCGGCGAGGGCCAGCAGGATCGCGTGGCCCACCGCGACGCGGCGGAACGTGAGCTGCCGCGCCGGGGCCAGCATGGCGATGGCGAAGAAGGGGCGGAGCATCTATCCTCGCTTCGCATTTTGGAATGACCCGGATCGATTGGAGCCGACGACCGGTTCGCTGCGGGGGGTCGGCGTCGCGGGGGGGGCTTGCGGGGGAATCCGGGACGGTTCGACACGCGGCGGATGAGCCCGGTGCCCGGCCGCGAGCGCCGCGATGAATTCGGCGCAGGTGGGAAAGCGGTTCGTCGGGATCGGGGCCAGTGCCCGGCCGACGATGGCGCGCTCGTGCGGCGGCAGGTTCGACAAATCGGGCGGCGGGCGCAGGAACGTTTTCTTCAACCCGCGCGGCGGCGGGGGCGGCGGGAACGGGAACGTCCCGGTGCGAAGCAGGTGGTACGTCACCGCCAAGCTGAATTGATCGCTCGCTTCGGTGAGGTAACCCGCGAAGATTTCCGGGGCCGCGTATTCCATCGTCCCGTGGCGCGGGCAGGGCGTGTTCGCCCCCGACGTGACGGTGGCCAGGCCGTAGTCCGCGAGGAAGGCGTTGTCGCCGACGAGGAGGATGTTGTTCGGTTTGATGTCGCCGTGTTGGTAGCCGACCAACCGACCGTCGACCAGATGCCGGCGGGCGTTCAAGAAATCGAGCGCCTTCGCCGCTTGGCCGAGGTACATGTAGAGCTTGTCGGGATCGACGTGCTTTTCGAAATCGTCGTGGTAGAGCATCATCAAATCGAGCAGCGACGCGTCGGCCAAATCCATGGCGATGGCGATGATGCCCGGCAGCGACCAGACTTCGTGGATGCGCAGCAGGTGCGGGTGGATGAGCGCTTGAATGCACTGGAGCGAGCGGATTTCGCGGGCGGTCGTCGAACCGGTTTGCCCGGTTTGGCTCGACATGAACTTGAGCGCCACGCGGCGCTCGGACGGCGTCGTCGATTCCCAGACCGAAGCGAATGCCCCCCGACCGCGCAAGCGCAAGAGCCGGTAACCCGGAAACGGTTCGGCCCCAACTTCGGGTGCGAACGGGCTCGGTGCCGCGCCGCGCACAAAAGACGATGCCACCCAACCACCTATTTCACGCGGTGCGATTCGGGGGTGAAGATTCCGGCCGCACGCGAATGGGCGCTCGCGGGGCCGAACTCCGAACCGTAGCACACGGAAACTTCATCCGATGCGAAAAATCAGCGCGGGAGCACCGAGAAACGCCAATCGGTGGGCCGGCCGTCGGCGTACGGCATCACGCCGTGGAAGAACGGGGACGCGGGGTCGAGAATGCGGGGCAGGAACAATCGATCGCCTTCCCAGACGGGGAGTTCGAGCACGCGGTCGACCTCGATCCAACCCAGCGTCCCTTCGTCGTTCGACTCGAACGGGGTGCCGCTGAACCGAGTGATACGGAAGAGGAACCCGAACCAATCTTCGCCCGCCCGGCCGAAGCCGGGCCACGAAATCGTCGCAGCGAGATGGAGTTCCTCGCAGGTAATTCCCGCTTCTTCGAGGATCTCCCGCCGCATCCCCGTCACGATGTCTTCGTCCCGCTCGAGCTTGCCCCCGAGCCCGTTGAACTTGCCGAAGTGCGGATCGAGCGGCCCCCGCGCCGTCCGGTGTACGAGCAACACCCGCCGGCGATCTTCGGAGAAGACGTAACCCAGCGTGGCGAGGATCGGGGTATAGGGCATGTTCTGAACCTTGCGTTTTCGACAATCACTCTGATGGACCGACGTGCGCGGACCGCAGCTTCCGCGGTGGAGTGAATAGCTTAGACATCCGGTGATCGGGCGTTCGGGGGGCGGAACCCTTTCGATCCGCGAACACCCTTGACCGTCGAACGGCAACCGCCACGCCCGATCGGGCGGAATCGATACGATACACTCCGGCCCCGGGACAGTCGTTCCGGGGCTTTCGCTTCGGTACGCCACCATGCGCATCGGCATCGCCTTCGATCTCAAACCCTCCGGGCAGCTCCCGGATGGGGCACCGGACGACCTCCACGAGGAGTTCGATTCGCCCGCCACCATCCGCGCCATCGCCGAGGCGCTGCGCGCGCTCGGGCATACCGTCGTCGAACTCGGCGGCGGCAAGCCACTCGTCGAAACGCTGCTGCGCGACCCGCCCGAGTTCGTCTTCAACTTCAGCGAGGGCAGCGGCGTTTCCCGCAACCGCGAAGCGCGCGTGCCGGCGCTGCTGGAAATGCTCGGCATCCCGTGCAGCGGCTCCGATCCGCTGACACTCGCGTTGTCACTGGATAAAGACTTCACCCGGCGCATCGCCGCCGATGCGGGGATCGAAATCCCCAAAGGCTTCGTGCTGCAACCGCCGGCGCGGCTGTACGACGGCGAGTTCGCCGAGTTCCCGGCGCTGCTCGAAGCGAGCGGGTTGGCGCTGCCGGTGATTCTGAAACCGACCTGCGAAGGGTCGAGCAAAGGCATCCGCGACCGCTGCCTCATCGAGACGGCCGAGGCGTTCGGACCGATGGTCGTGGAGCTGTGGAACGCGTACCGGCAGCCGGTGCTCGTGGAAGAGTTCATCGCCGGCGACGAAGTGACGGTCGGCATCATCGGAAACGACCCGCCCGAGGTCCTCGGGATGATGCGCGTCGTCCCGAAGACGGCGACGGATCGGTTCGTCTACAGTTTGGAAGTGAAGCGGAACTACGAAGCGCTCGTCGATTACGAGTGCCCGCCGAAGCTGCCGGGGGGCGTGCTGCGCGACTTGGAACAGAGCGCGCTCGCGGCCTACGAAGCCCTCGGGTGCCGGGATGTCGCGCGGCTCGATTACCGCATCCGCGACGGCGTGCCGTACTTCATCGAGGTCAACCCGCTGCCGGGGTTGAACCCGATTTCGAGCGACCTCGTTTTGATCGGCAACGCCGTGGGCATCCCGCACGCGGAGCTGGTGCAAAGGATCTTCCGAGCCGCGTGCGACCGGCTCGGACGGACCGAAATTTGACCCCGCGACGGGGACTCGCGCTCTTCACCGCATCACGGTGCCACCGTCGACGTTGATCGTCTGCCCGGTGATCATGCCCGCCCGCGGCGAGGCGAGGAACACGGCCATGTTCGCCACGTCTTCGGGCGTCTGCCAGGCGTTCAACGGCGTGACTTTGCGGATCTTCTCGGCGGTCCAATCTTCGTAGCTCAGCGCCGTGTCCGGCGGTTGCCGGTCGGCCCACGCCTGCCAGACGGACTTGTTCAATTCCGTCTTCACCATACCGGGGCAGATGGTGTTGACGCGGACACAGAACGGGGCCAAGTCCTTGGCGGCGCATTGGGCGAAGTTGATCAGCCCCGCCTTGGCGGCACTGTACGGCGGGTCGGTCTGCGAGCCGATTTGCCCCGCGATCGACGCCAAGAATAACATCGTCCCGCGCCGCGCCTCGGCCAATCCGGGCGCGAAGGCGTGGGCCACGGCCGCGGCGCCGGTGAGATTCACGCGCAGCACGCGGTCCCAATCGGCGGGGTCGATGTTCCAGAACGGGAAGCCGAACTTCCCCGAGCCGATGCCGACGCAGTAGACGACGTGCCGGACCGGCCCGATGCTTTCGGCGCAAGCGCGGATCGAGTCGAAATCGAGTACGTCGGCGACATACCCCGTCGAACCGAGTCGGGCCGCGGTCGCGAAGACTTCCAGCGAGACATCGACGAGCGCGACGCGGGCCCCTTCGGCGACGAACGCTTCGGCGATGGCCGCGCCCAATCCGCGCGCGGCCCCGAAGACGACCGCCGCATCCCCGGCGAGTTGCAGGTCCACGTCACACCCTCTCGGTTTGGAACGCGACGCTGTAATTGCCGTAGTCCATGCTGCGGATGCCGTGGCGCTCGGAGCCGTCGAAGACGCGCTCGCTGCCGTCGACGATGGTGACGCGGACGAGGCCGCGCTCGCCGACGCGCAGGGTGCCGGAATGGACGGCCGCCACCGCGACGCGGGAATCGCCGGTGTAAGCGTCGGTTCCCCAGATGTTCCCTTCGTCCGTGCCGACGAGTTCGAAGAGGTAGCTCTTGCCGACGTCGGTCGAGCTGAAGTCGGACATCGATCCGGGGTCGGCCTTCACGCCGAAGAGGTCGGCCCGGAGCGTGCGCAACCGCGCCCGGATGGCGAGGGCTTCGTCGAGCATCCCGGACCCGGCGTAGTTCGCTTGGAGCGACTTCAGCTGCGCGAACAGGTCGCGCAACAGCGGGGAAAGTTCCCGCGAGGCTTCGAGTTGCACGGCGGCTTCCTCGGCACTCAACCGCAGGCGGATCGCCGCGATCTCGCGCTCGGCGATGTCGCGCACCCCGCCGACGGTTTGTTCGGATTTCCGGCGGACCTCGGCCACGGTCCGCTCGGCTTCGTCGAGCAGCGCGCGGGCGTCGGCGGGCATTTCGTCGCCGAAGAGCAGATCGTCGTCGAGTTGCATGGCGGTCGGTGTCCTGGTGGGGGTCGGGAGTCGGTGGCGCTCCGCAAGTCGGGTCAACAACTGGGGAAAGCCGAGGAGCAAGTTCATCGGGGGCACCCGGATCCCGCGATGGGGAGGTCGAGCCGCGCGGGAAGGCGCGGCGGGCGGAGGAAGCGATTATCGCAGACGGGTCGATCGGCGTATTCTACCCGGTGCGGCAACCCCCGGGCGCGTTTTCATAACTCCGAAACCGATTTGACACCCCTGCCCGGCGGGCGTACTCTCGGGGTCCCTCCCCGTTCCCCTTTGGGTCGTGCCCATGCTCACGCGCCGTCAAATGCTGTTGGCCACCGGGGTCGCCGCGCTCCCCGTCTGCACCCGGGTCTTCGGGGCCGAGCCGGCGATCCCCAAAGACTCGCGCCTCGGCGAACCGAAAACGTTGAATGGTTACTTTCCCTTCGCGGTGCCCAAGACGAAAGAGCAGTGGATCGCACGCCGGCAAGTCGTTCGCGAGCAGACCCTCGTGTCGCACGGACTCTGGCCGATGCCGGAGAAGGCGAAGCTCGAACCGACGATCCACGGCAGGATCGACTGCGATGGCTACACCGTGGAGAAAGCTTTCTTCGCCAGCTCGCCGGGGCATTACGTCACGGGCAATCTTTATCGGCCGAATGGCGAAGAGAAGAAGTCGCAAAAATACCCGGCGATCCTCTGCCCGCACGGGCACTGGAACAACGGCCGGCTGTACGAGAACAGCGAAGCGGCCGCGAAGAACGAGATCAAGACCGGCGCCGAGAAGACGATGGAAGGGGCGACCTACCCGCTGCAGGCGCGCTGTCAGATGCTCGCCCGCATGGGCTTCGTCGTCTTCTTCTACGACATGATCGGCTACGCCGACAGCACCGCGATCCCGCACATCTTGAAGTCGGGCGTGCCCAACCCGGACGGGTTCGCCGACGCCGAGGGGGAACTCCGGCTGCAATCGCTGATGGGTTTGCAGACGTGGAACAGCATCCGCGCCCTCGACTTCATTGAGAGTCTGCCCGATGTCGACGCCAAACGCATCGGTATCACCGGGGCCAGCGGCGGCGGCACGCAGACCTTCGTCCTCGCGGCCATCGACGACCGCGTGACGGCGGCCTTCCCGGCCGTCATGGTGAGCACCGCGATGCAGGGCGGCTGCATCTGCGAGAATTGCAGTCTCTTTCGCGTCGGCACCGGCAATATCGAACTGGCCGCCGTCTTCGCCCCCAAGCCGATGGCCATGAGCGGCGCGAAGGACTGGACCGAAGAGATCGAAACCAAAGGCTACCCCGAGCTGAAGCAGTTGTGGAAGCTGATGGGCAAGGAAGAGAACGTGCTCGCCAAGGCCTTCCCGCAGTTTCCGCACAACTACAACCAAGTGGCCCGCGAGATGATGTACGGCTGGTTCAACAAGCACCTGCTCGGCATCGACAAGGCCGTGGAGGAACTCCCCTTCAAGCCGGTGCCGCCGGCGGAGCTGCGCGTCTTCGACGACAAGCATCCGCGCCCGGCGGACGAACTGAAGTCGAAGCCGTTGCGGGCGAAGCTGACCGCGGCGAGCGATGCGCAAATGGCCAAGCTGCTGCCGACGGACAAGGCCTCGGCGCTGAAGTATCAAGGCGTGCTGAAGGTGGCGCTGCGGGCGATGATCGCCGATGAACTGCCCAAAGAAGTCGCGGTTCGTCAGAAAGCCGTCGAGACGAAACACGACGGCTACTCGATGTTCCGCGGCGTGATCGGACGGGCCGGAGAAACGGACGCGCTCCCGTTCGCCAGTGTGTTCGGCGATCAACCCGACGGTCGCACCGTCATCTGGCTCCATCCGAATGGGAAAGCGTCTTTGCTCGATGGCAAGCGGTTGAACTCG
>JAYSYN010000233.1:0-11614 GCA_043727575.1 Fimbriiglobus sp. | reverse complement strand
GCCGCTTGGACCGACGCGGCCCCGGCGAGCGCGGCGGGCGGGGTGAACTTCGCGGCGAGGTAGTCGCGGGTGAAGCCCGTGATGCGGGTGTAGCGATCCGGCTCGGTGTCGGTCTTCAACAGTTCTCGGGCGAACTCACCCCAATTCGGTCTCGGCGCGACGGCTTCGGCGAGGCGCTCGCAAAGTGGGATGGCGATGTCCGGCCGGACGAAGCCGTCGACCCAGAGGTCGGGGACGGTCGTCAAGATCGCCCGTAGTTTCGCGGGGTCGATGCGGTCCGCGAGCGGGGCGCTCAGTTTCCACGCGTCGGCCAGTTCGTCCGCGAAGATGGCTTTGCTCACGCCGGTGCGGTCGCCCTCCCGGCGCGGCGCCGGGTTGTCTCGGGTGCGCTTCAAGGTGTACGTGCCGGCCGGGCTCGCCACCGTGAGTCCGGCGACCTCGTCCGCGACCAGCGGGATCGGGGAACCCGTTTCATCCCCGCCGAAGCGGGTGCGGGTCGCCTCGCCGAACAGTTGCCGGCGGCGGTATTCTTCCGCACTCCGCGAGACGATCCGAACCGCGTCCGGGGCGATCCGCAACACTTCGTTCGCCGCGCCGACTCGGACGTAGGCCGGGCGAGTCTCGGACGATTCCCCCGCGGCGGCCGGGCCGCGGCCGAAGAAGAGCGAGACGTCGCCGGAAGCGGAATGCACGGTGGCTTGCACCGGTTTCTGGCTCGCGTCGAGGCCGTACTTCTTCAGGTCGGCCGCATCGCCGACGAGGGCGATCGGGGCGAAGCGCGACCCCAGATTCGACAACACCCCCAGCAATTCGTCGACTTCCTTCTCGCGGACGCGCCAATTCCCCGGTTGCGTCCATTGCTGCGCGGCGTTTCGTTCCAGAGTCAACGGCGGTTGCCCCGGCACGCTCAATTCGATTTTGGTGATGGTCGCCGCCGGTTGCATCCCGGCGAGCGCGGGCGCCGATTCCGCCGTCGGCGGGGCCGCTTTTTGCAACCCGACGGTCGACAGGATCGCGTGGCCGAAGAGCGCGAAGGCCCCGCCGACGGCGACGAGGGTCAGCAAAAGCAAAGTCGTCAACCAGCGCATGGGGCCACCGGGGCTCGTTGAAGTAGGGGCATCCCTCGTGGGTGCCCGGAATTAGCGGAGACGGCGGAGCATGAGCACGATCAACCCGAAGTACGCCGCGAGCATCGGCAAGCCGAGGAACGTTCCCCAGCGCCACGCGGCATATTCGACCGGCGTGGGCTTGAGACGCGGGTAGCGCCACGTCCCGGCGACATCGGCGCCGCGCGGCATTTCGGTTTCCCGGCCCAAGCTCCAATGCACCGACTGCAGCAGCAGCGTCTCCCGGCCGGGGTCGAGTTCTTTGCCCACAAACAATCCGCCGTGGCCGAAGACGACGATGCGGGTCGTTTTGGGTTCTTTGTTCAAGGCGGCTTGGAATCGATCCGGGTTCGTCGTGGCGAAGGCGAGACCGGGCGGGGACGCCGCGGCGGCCCCGACGAGGCTGGCGGCGTACGCGGCGACCGCCTTTTTGTCGTCGAGCCACTCGGCCGGCACGGGCACTTCCGCGGCAATCGCAATCGGGAACGACCCTTTGCGCTCTTCGTTGCGGGTGCCCCGGCGTTCATCGGTGGGCTTGGTGGCTTCAAACTTCGGCAAGTAGCGCGGACTGCCGAACGCGGCCGTATCGGGCCAGTTTTTATTCCAGCTCTCGGGGTTGGTGAACAACACCTCGGCCGCAGTCGTCGCGGGGGCCGACGGGTCGAAATAGACCGGGCGGAAGCCGCTGCGGACGACCTTCAACCGGTCGGCGAGCGCGCGGTTCGACAAGTCGAAGGCGACGGCCACGGGGTTCGGGGCGAGACCGGCCGACGCGGGGAGAATCCGCAGCGGCGGCGGGTCTTCCGAGGTGGCGAACTGGTCGGTCCGCTGCTCGGCCATCCCTTCGTATTCGACGTCGGTCACGATGATCTGCGGCCCGAGCACGACGCCGAGTCGGCGGATCAATTTCTCCACGTCGTCCGGCCCGGCCGGTTCGTCCGGGCGCTGTTGGGCCGGCCCGAGATCGCCGGCGCCGAGGCAGCAGATCGCCGGCTTGCCCGACGCCAAGTACTCCTTGATGATCTCGGCTTGGTCCTTGCTCAGGTTGTGCAGGCCCGGCGGCACCGAGCGGCGTTCGGCCAAGCTCATCACCGTGAGGCGGCTCAGGATCAACAGGTCGCACTCGGCGAGCGTTTCGCGCAACTTGGATTTGATGTTGGGATCACGCCGCGCGGCCATCAGGGCGTCGTCGCGGGTGAACTCCAAATATTCCGGCTCGTACTTGGCCTGGCGTTTTTTGGCGTCGGCCAAGTCGGACTCGCGGAGCACGATGCTCGGGTCGATGACGTCGTCCAGCAAGCGTTTCCGGTCCTCTTCTTTCGAGATCACCCGCCCGATGGCGCGGCGGAAGATGCGGTCGAGTTCGGTGAGGGAGGCCTTCAAGCCCTTTTCGCGCACGAGCTTCAACTGCTGCAACTGCGACTCGGCTTCGGTGGCGTCGTCGAGGGCGAGTTGCAACCGCGCTTCCACTTTTTCGAGTTCGCTCTCGCGGATGCTGCTGGCGGCCGGCCCTAAGGGCGATTCGCCGTCCCAGCCCTTCTTCAACACGAGGTCGACGACATCGTAGCCGTTGAGTTCGAGCGACTTGCGGACGCCGGGGGTCGAATATTCGTCGCGCTTGTACTTCGAGGTCAGCACCGGGTGAATGACGGCGAGTGCGACCTTGGGCCGGCGCGACTCGACGCTGAGGACCTTGCGGACGAAGGCGTCTTTGCCCTGCGGAATCAGCACGAGATTGCGCCCGTCCGGGTCGCCGTCCGACCGCGAGGCGGTTTTGTCGAGCAGGTAAAACTGGTTGAACCCGAGGCGCTGGACGCGGCCGTCGTGGTAGAAAAAGATGCTGTTCTCCGGGGCGGTTTGGATCGCCGCGCGGAGTTTGGATTTCTTCGCCAGTTCTTTCTCGTCGCCGACTTTCGTCAGCGCGTCGAGCTTGCCGTCGAAGTCTTCGTCTTTGGTGTGCAGCACGCGCACGTCGAACTGTGGGCCGAATTCACGGATCTCATCGACGAGGTCGCGGACCTTTTCCACGATCTTCGCTTGGGCCGCGCTCGTCAGCGCATCCGACCGATCCGGCTCGGCCGCGGAGGTCTTGTCCATCTGCAAGACGACGATCGTCGTCGGCGACTTCGGATCGAGCTTCCGCAGTTGGTCCCGCAACTCGGGGGCGAGCGTGAATCGTTGGTCGCGGGTGCTGTCGTTGCGCCCGTAGTATTGGAACGACACCGCGTTCACGACGACGACCAATCCCACCGCCAACGCCATCTGGGCCGTGTTGTTGGCGCCCGCTCCGCTCTTCCGCCCGGCGACCAACGCTAAGCCGCCGAAGATTTCGATCAGCAGCCATGCCGCCACGCCGCCGGCGCTGAGCAAGATCAGGAACCCGGCGGTTTTGGCGGTTCCGCCGAACGTCCCCTTCATCGCCTCGTCGGCCACGTCCCACGCGGGCCACGTCGCGGAAGCGAGCACCGCCCCCGCCACGAGCGCCAACAGCGCCGTCAGGCCCAACGCCCGCAAGAAAAAGCGGAACATCGAACCCACGGACGTTTTGTGCCGGCTGTCGGTCTTCATGGAGCAGTCCTATTTTCCGTTGAGCCGAACGCGCCGGCGACGGCGTCGATCCGTGAACTCCGCCTGTATCGAACGACCAACACGATCTTTCGGCTCTTCGCCCCAACGGGGCCGACTTTGACAGCCCAGGGCGGAAGCCCTGGGTCGGCCAGCATAATTTTCTTCGCCCCAACGGGGCCGGCGTGATTCATTCCCCAAGCCGGCCCCTTCGGGGCGGAAACAATTGCCATTCCTTATCCCAGGGCTCCCGCCCTGGGCGGTCAAAGTCGGCCCCGTTGGGGCGAAGAATAACTCCAATCACGCCCGCAGTCGGCGCGACTCCAGCGAGCGCACCGTCAGGAACAGCGTGAACAGCGTGATGCTCCCGTACAGAATCAAATGCCGGGAGTCGATGATCCCCCGGCTGAAATCGCGGCGGAAGTGCTCCGGTACGCTGATGAAATAGATCAGCCGGTACGTCAGCGAACCGCTGTCGAGGTCGGGCCGCCAGAAGGCCGCGAGCACGAACACCAAGCTGACGACCATCGAGATCATCGCCGCGACGAGTTGGCTCTTCACCAAACTGCTCACGAATAATCCGATGCCGAGGAACATCCCCCCGGCCAGCAACACGCCCAAATACGAGGTCAGCACCGGGTACGGGTCGATGCCGAAATACCACGTCTGCGGGTTCCAACCGGGGAAAGTCATGTCCGTCAGGATCGGCACGTACAGCAGCGTCGGCAGCCAGAGCACGAAGTAGAACAGGCACGCCCCGATGAACTTGCCGGCGACGACCTGCCAATCGCGGATCGGCGAGGTCAGCAGGCTTTCAAGCGTCCCGGTGCCGCGCTCTTCGGCGAGCAGGCGCATCGTCAGTAGCGGCGGAATGAACAAGAAGACGAGCCAGAACTTCTCGTCGCCGAGCAGGGCCTGCATCGGGTATTCGATGCCGCTGGAGCCCGGTTTCGTCAGGCCCGTCAGCACCAAGTAGAAGAGGTGCCCCGTGACGAGCAGAAACACCGCCAGCGTGACGTACGCCACGGGCGACAAGAAGTAGGCGGTGAACTCGCGCTTGATGAGGGCGAACAGCGGACGCATCGTGGAGGACCCTTCCGGCGTTAAATGCCTTCTTGCCCGGTCAGGCGGACGAAGATGTCCTCGAGGCTCTGGTTTTTGTGCTTCTTTCGCACTTCTTCGAGCGACCCGTTTTCCACGACCTGCCCTTGGTAAATGATGATGACCGTGTCCGCGGCCATCTCGACTTCGCTGAGGATGTGGGTGCTCAGCAGCATCGTGTGCTCTTGGCCCAACTCGCGGATCAACTTGCGGGTCTCGCGGATCTGCGTCGGGTCGAGCCCGGCCGTCGGTTCGTCGAGGATCAACACGGGCGGGTCGGCCAGCAGCGCATCGGCCAGTCCAACGCGCTGGCGGTAGCCCTTCGAGAGTGTGCCGACGAGCTGGCGCTTCACGTCCTTCAGCCAGCATTTTTCGAGAACGTAATCCATTCGCTTGCGGCGCTCGCCCCAGCCGAGACCCTTGAGGCCGGCGCGGAACTTGAGATACTCGGTCACGCGCATTTCGGGGTAGAGCGGGCAGCTTTCGGGCATGTAACCGATCTGCCGACGGGCCCGGATCGGGTCGCTGAAAACGTCGTACCCGGCGATGCGGGCCGAGCCGCTGGACGCCGTGAGGAACCCGGCGAGGCAGCGCATGGTGGTCGATTTCCCGGCGCCGTTGGGCCCGAGAAAACCCACGACGCGCCCCTTGGGCACCTCGAAGGAAACCCCGCGCACGGCTTGGTACTCGCCGTAGTACTTCACGAGATTCTCGACGACGATCATGGCGTTCGACCCGCGGAGGGAGGCACGGACTCCCTTTAACGATTAGGCGTTTTGCACGGGTCAGGCAAGGGGCAGCGG
This sequence comes from Fimbriiglobus sp., assembly GCA_043727575.1. Taxonomy (GTDB): domain Bacteria; phylum Planctomycetota; class Planctomycetia; order Gemmatales; family Gemmataceae; genus JALHQU01. The sequence continues at coordinate 6,039 of JAYSYN010000233.1, read as the reverse complement.
CGCGGCCGTGCCCCGGTTCCGACTCACTTCACCGTGACCACCAGCGTTGCGGTGTTCCCGATTTCTTCGTACTTCTCGCCTTTCGACTCCCCGGCTTTCGCTTCGGTCGCGCGGACCGTGACGCCGTAGCGGCCCTTGGCGTCGAAGGCCGGTGTCAGCCCCTTGTCATCGGTCGTCACCGTCTCGGTCTCCTTTTTCTCCGGCACCATCACGCTCACCTCGGTCTTGGCGACCGGCTTGCCCTTGGCCAGCACGAGAAACCGGACTTTGCCCGCTTCGACTTCCGGAACGATTTCGAGCGCGGCGGATTCGCCGAGGGTCGCGGACTTTCCGGTGCTGCCATCGAGGATCGCCTTCGGGTAGAACGTCAGCAGTTTCGGTTTGTCGCCCCGCGTCGAGACGCCGTAGGGGATCGTCCCGTACAGCAGCGCCGTCCCGGCGGGGGCGGTCGCCTTCAAGCTCGCCGCTGCCGCTTCGGTCTTCACCGCCGTGACCTTGCCCCCGGCGTCGCGGGCCGACAATTCCGGGGTGCCGACCTTCTTCCACGTCGCTTCCTTCACCGCGGGATCCGGTTCCAAACTGTCGCTGAAGACGACGGTGACCTTCCCCCCGGTCGCGGTGATGTAAATGGCATGGGCTTGGGCCAATGCGGCGAGAACCGTGACAACAGCGAGTGAACTGAGGAACTGACGCATGGGAGTATCTCCGGAGACGGGGTGGATTCGGTTCATTTCTTGCCGAGCGGCTTGATGGTCAACTCGTCGCAAGTCACTTCCATTTTTGCCTTCAGCGAATTGAACGCGACGACGCCGGCGGACACCGTCGCGGGGAGTTTGCATTCCCCTTCGGTGAGTACGTTCCACGTCTTGCCGTCGTCGCGGCTCTCCCACGTCGACACGGTGTCGCCTCGGCGACGCAGCCGCAGGCGGGCTTTCGTCTCCGGTCCGGTGTCGGCGTCGAGTGCGGCTCCTTGCGAGACTTGGACCCCGCCGTCGGGGTTTTCGTGATGGACGTCGAACCCACCGGTGTACTTCGCCCCCGCAGGCCAGTGGTGCCGGTTGGCCAGGGCGAAACGCCGTTCGTCTTGCCAGATCGCGAGCCCCGCCCCGGCGTGCCCGCCCACCGGCGGATCGGGGAGCTTGTACGACACGGCGACTTCCATCTCGAAATCGCCCGTGACCTCCCGCACGGTGCGTGGGGCCCCTTCGAGCTTCGTCGCCGGGCATTCGACCGTCCCCGGCACGGTGATGACGAGCTTCTTACCGTCGAGTTTGAAATCGCACGATTTGGAGGGATCGAACGGTTTGCCGAACAGGACTTCCATCGGCGGAGTCAGCGCCTCCTTCGGCACCGGCGCCGCCGCGGTCACTGCGACAACGAGCATGCCGATGATAGTTGAGACGATCCGCATCGGCGCGACTCCACTGTGGTCACTTCTTCTTCGGTTCGTCTTTCTTCGGCTCCGCGTCGGGCGGGAGCATCGCTTTGATCAGTTTACCATCGGCCCCGTTGAACAGGCGGATGATCCCGTCTTCGCCGCCGGTGGCGACGATCTTGCCGTCGTCGCTGACGGTGACGGCGTAGAGGAAATCTTTGCCGCCGTCGAAGCTGCGCATGGCCCCGCCGTTCTCGGCGCTCCAGAGCTTGGCCCCGGCGTCGCCGGCGCAGGTCACGAACGTCGCCGTCTTCGGCACGAACAGCAGCCGGGTCACTTGCTTGGTGCCGCCGGGGATGTCGCGGATTTTCTCGCCCTTTTCGTAGTCCCACACTTTGATGATGTTGTCGGCCCCGGCGCTCGCGAGTTTCTTACCGTCGTTCGTCCAACCGACGTCGAGCACGTGGTGGGTGTGCCCCTCGAACGACTTCACGAATTTGCCGGCGGGAACCTCGAAGACCTTCACGAGCTTATCGGCCGCGGCCGTGGCAAGCAGCTTGCCGTCCGGGCTGAAACAGACGCCGAATACCGTGTCCGAGTGGCCGTTCTTGATCTCGGTCACGAGCTTGCCGTCGGCCGCATAGATGCGGATCTCGCCGTCTTCGGTGGGGGCGCCGCCGCCGGTGGCGAACAGTTTGCCATCGACAGAATAGCCGATGGCGACGACGCGGTCGGCGAAGCCGGCGATGCGGAGCTTCGGCGTCCCTTTTTCGATGTCCCACAGGGTCACTTCTTGGAAGCTGCCGGTGACGAGCGTCTTGCCGTCCGGGCTGTAGGCCATGCTTTCGACCAGCGACACGTGGGCCGAATTCGCGGCCGGTTTGCCGTCGGAGGTTTTTAGTTCGGGGTCGATCAGCGACTTTTTGAAATCGCCGGTCTTGGCGTCGAACAGGTGAATTTGGTTGCCCCGACCCGCGGCGACGGTGGTCTTATCCGGCGACACCGCCACGGCCCGCACCGGCTTCACGAGGATCGGTGGCAGGCTGAGTACGACGGTCCGTTTGATCTTGGTGTCGATCGCCGGGGGCTTGGCGCCTTGGTTGATCCAAAGTTTGATGAGGCTGACTTCGGCGCCGGTCAGCGGGTTCTCTTCGCTTTTGGGCGGCATGATCGGCTTGACGATGTGCCCGGAGACTTTGAACAGGTAGCTCTCGTCGGCCTTGCCGGCGACGATGTCGACGCCGCGCTTGCCGCCTTTCATCATGCTGGCGTAGGTGCTGAGGTCGAACTTCCCCTCGGTCAGGTTGCCGGCGTGGCAGACCTGGCACTTGGCCGCGAAGATCGGCAGGATTTCTTTCTCGAACGACACCGCATCGGTGCGTTTGAGATCGACGAGGACGATCGGCACCGGCGGCGCGTCTTTCGGATCGGGCTTCTTCTCTTGGGCATCGGCGAGGGCCGGGATCAGGGCGAGGCAAGCGAGGGCGAAGCGTTTCATGGTGGGGATCTCTCGGAAAAACAGTTCACCACAAAGGCACAGAGAAGACAAAATCAACAATTCTCACGCCGAGCCGCAAAGGCACAAAGTAGCACGGAACAGCATTTCAAATATCGCACCCGCGGTTCAGTGTTTTGTCTTTCCCATTCATCTCCGCGTCCTTGCGGCTCTGCGCGAGATTTTCTTCGCCTTCCGCTGTTCGAAACCGGGACATTGAAGTTCAGCGATAGTCCGATTCCCAATCTACTTCTTCGGCGGGGCCGCGATCGACAAATTCGCCTTCACTTCGTGGGCAATCGCAAACTTCCCGTGGACCGTCCCCGTGGCGGTGACCACGAAGTTCGTCACGCCGCCGATTTTGGCGTCGGCGGCGATATCGATGGGGATTTTCACCTCGTCCATTCCGGCGGGAATGATCGTGTCCTTCGCCGCGATGCCTTTGATGTCCTTCGGCAGCACGATGGCGATCTTGTACTCTCCATTATAATCGGCCGCGCGTTCCACTTTCACCGTCAGCTCGGCCGATTTGCCGGCCAGGACGACGCCGTTGGCGGGCAGGGTCGCGGTGAACTTGCCGAGCGTCAGCGGCAGCACCGTGATTTCGATGGGTTGCGTGTAGCCCTGCACGTTGGCCGGGGTCTTCGCGTCTTTCTTCGCCGGATCGCGGGCGATCTGAATCTGCGTGTCGCCCTTCAACACGATGGCGTAAGTGCCCGGGAGCGCCGCCGGTTTCACATCGAGGACGATCGCCGCGTCGTTCTTTTCCTTGGCCATCACCCCGGCCGGGGCGTTGCCCCCGCCGCCGGCACTGCCGATGGGGGCGTTCTGCATGTTCGCCTGGGTCGCTTCCACCGTGATGTTCAGCGGGCCGGGCCGTGCCTCGGCCCCTTGCCACGCCACCAGCACCGGCAGGGTGATCTTGTCGCCGGGCTTCACGAAGATCGGCGATTCCAGTTTCGTGTCCGTCTCTTTGCCGTCTTTGTCTTTGCCCTTCACCTTGGCGTTGGGCAGGTCGGCGGTCAGTCGCATCGCGGCCTTCTCGGCCTTCACCGCGAAGAACAGGCCTTGGTCGAGCCGCGTCAGCGTCGGCGTGTTGTTCCCCGGTTGCACGCCCCAGGTGATCGTGGCCGGGCGGGCCAATCGAACGACCGGTTTGCCGTCGATACTTGCCGTACACTTCACGGTGATTTGGCCGGTGAAGACCGCGGCCGCATCGGTGGAACTGAGGACGAGCGTGCCCCATTTGCTGGCCGTGCCAATGAGCGCCGGCTTCGCGGTGACCCCGGCGGGGAGCCCTTCGGCGGTCGCGGTGATCGGCCCGTTGAAGCCGTCGCGGCGGTCGACGAAGAGGTCGAAGGCGAGTTCGCCCCCTTGGTGGGCGATGGCGGTCATCGGCACTTCGCGCCCCTTCGCCATGACGACGGCGCGGAAGTCGGGCGCCGGTTTGGAGACCTTCAGCCGGTAGATGCAGCGCGGCCCGTAGTTGACGTTCGATTCCCGCGAGGCCACGAGCACGAGGTATTTGCCGTCGGCCGGGGCGGTGAACTTCGCCGAGGCCGGGTCGCCGCTGCGGTTGAAGAACGTCTGCGGGTGGAGCATCTCCGGGTCGTCGTCTTGCTCTTCGACGACGTTCCCCATGTTGGTCGCGTTCTTCACGACGTAGTACATGTCCATGTTCGAACCGATGCGGTCCGCGGTCAGTTCGAAGTAGTAGACGTCCCCTTTTTTCGCCGCGAAGCTGAACCAGTCTTTGTCGTAGCGCTTGCCGATGGTCCCCGCGATTTCCCCCGGTACCGCGATCTCTTCCGCCGTCTCGGGTTTGTCGTTCCCAGCGGCACCCGCGTCTTTTTCGAGCGTCACCTTCGCGTCGGTCAGATAGATCGGCACGAGGTTGGACACACCGCCCGGCCCTTTGAGGCTGTATTCGAATCCGTCGAGCAGCGCCTGTGCCGGCGGCGTGTAGCCTCGGAAGGTGTAGTTTCCACCGGCCCCGGTCGGCGGGGTGATCGTGACACTCAGCGATTCCAGCGGCCGGCCATCGACGGTGGCCCCCGCCACGACTTTGCCGCCGGGCAAGTTGCGACCGAGGAGCGTCACCGTCGTCGGTCCGGTCGGATTGATCGCGGCGGGGAACACCGAGTCGATCCACGGCGCGGTCGTGATGCTGAGGCGGTAAAAGTATTCGGCCGTACCGGCTTGGTAGGCGAACTCCGAGACGCGGACGAACAGCGCCCCATCGGTCGCGGCGGTGACATCGGCGAGGGCGTCGTTCTCTTTGGAATTGCGGTTCAGCGCGACGCGCTTGCCGTTGGCGTCGAAGATTTCGACGAGCGTCCGCGCCCGGCTGTCGATGCTCGAGGTCGCACAATGGACGAGCACGCGCTGCCCGGCCTTCGCAGCGAACGTGTAGTAATCGACGTCGGCGGGGTTGTTGATGAAGCCGTTGACAACGGAGCCGAGTTCGACCTTCTGCGCGATCTCGACATCGTTGTGCGGTTTGTCGCTCTCGTTGACTTCGGGCTTGTCGCCGACGACGAACGCGCGCGGATTGCTGACGCCGGATTTATTCACCAACCGGCAATCGTAAGTCGCCGGGGCGACGCTCGCGGGGATGGTCACTTTGAATTTCGCGCTGGCGACGGGCCCGCCCTTCTTCGGCTTCGGCGCGGCTTTGTCTTTGGCCTTCGGATCGACCGGCACTTCCGGCGGTACGATCAATTCGGCTTTGATGTCCGGCGTCGAGAAAACGAGGCCGGTCGGTTCGTCGAGATCGGTGCCGCTGACGATCACTTCGACGCTGGTGCCGAGCTGTCCTCCCATCGGGAAGACGGTGGCGATGCGCGGCGCCGGCATCGGCGCGCCCAGTTGCTGGGCGTAGACCAACGCGGCGCAAGCCAAGGCCGAGAACGAAACCGCGCGGGTGAGAGTCCGGCGCATGGGGAGCCCCTTCGACGGGTGGGAGAGAGCCGGGGAACGGAAGCGGACGGGCCGGGGGCATTCCCACGGCGGTCGGGCGGGTTGATATGACTGTAAAGCACCGGCGGGCGCCGGTCAAGTCGCCGGGGCGGTTGGGTATCCCTCCGGATTTTGCCACGGCGTTAGGCGGCGGTCCAGAGGTCGTTCCACTCCGGGGTGTCGCAGAGGGCTAGGAGTTCCACGAGCGGGC
>JAYSYN010000232.1:0-11624 GCA_043727575.1 Fimbriiglobus sp. | reverse complement strand
AGCAACGATTCTTGGAGTTTTGGGAATTCCCTTTTGGGATTGGGGTTGCGCTTGGAGAGTGTATCTGGGAAAATGCGCTTCCTGGAACCACTCGGGAAGGAATCCCCATGCGCTCATCCCCCACGCTGAACCTGACCCTCACCGATCCGACCGAACGCCTGATCGTCGAGCACGCCTTGGCCTTCGCCCGCGAACTCCGCCGGACGGCTTCGAGCTCGCCCGACGGCCAAGTGCTGCGCAACGCCGAAACCGTCTGCCTGACCCAGGGCCGCGAACTCCTCCGCACCGCCTTGGCCACGGTGCTCCAAGCCGAGGCCGACGGGGTCGAAAAAAAGGGGTCCCGGCCCGACGCTGCCCCTGCGGGTTCCGACGCGACAACAAAGGCCGCCACGGCCGCCAACTCTTGACGAGCGTGGGTTGGATCGATCTCTCCCGCCTCCACCTCGTCTGCATTTCCCCCGCTTGCCGCGATTCCGTCCAACCCCTCGATGACCGCCTCGGCCTGACCGACAGCCTCAGTGACACGGCGCGGCGTCTGCTCAGTCTGGCCGGGGCGAGTTGGTCGTTCGATTCCGCCAGCCGCCACTTGAAAACCTTCTGCGGTTGGGAAGTCTGCGACGAATTCGTCCGGAAGGTCGCCGAGGCGACCGGGAAGAAATTGGCCGTCTGGATGAACGGAGCCCCGGAGGCGGCGGAGGCGTTCCAAAAGGCTTCGGGGGAAGCGGAGTTCGAGACCGACGGGACGATGGTGAACACGACCGAACGCTGGAAGGAAGTGAAGTTCGGCATCTTCGCCAAACGGCCGCGCGGCGAATCGGCGGAGACGATCCGGTGGGCCGATCGGATCCTGCCGGCCCCGTCGACGCGGTTCGCCTTCGCGCGGATCGCCGAGTGCACGGACTTCGCATCGGACTGGGCTTCGACGGCGACGCGGTTGGGCCTCGATCCCGGGGCCGGGACGATCGCGATTTTGGCGGACGGGGCGGCCTGGATTTGGAACCGGGCCGAGGAGCAATTCCCCGGTTCGCCGCAGGTGCTGGACATCTTCCACGCGCTGAAATACGTGAACGACGGGGCGAAGTTGTTCTTCGAAGAAGGAACGCCCGACCTGAAAACACACGCGGATCGCGGCCGGGAGTTGCTGTTGGCGGACGGCTACGCCGGGATCGAAACGTGGGTCGGCGAGATGCTCCGGGCCGAGCCGAAGGGCGACGGCGCGGGCTTGGGCGGGCTGTTGAATTACCTCAAAGAGCACGAGGGGCGGATGAACTACGCGTTGCGATTGAAGCGGGGCCAATCGATTGGAACCGGGATGGTGGAAGGGGCGGCGAAGAACTTGATTGGCAAACGGCTCAAAGCCAACAGCGCCCGTTGGCGGGTCGAACACGTCGGGAAAATGGCCGGGCTGTGCTCGGCCCTGTACAGCGACTGCTGGGACCGCTACTGGACTGCGGCCTGAGCCGGGTCCCCAAAACTCCAAGAGTTGTTGCTACACCCCTCTTACTTCCCGTCCTTGTCCTTCACCTCGTTCAAGATCGCCGCGAGGACGCTGTCGCTCGAGATGTTCTCGGCTTGGGCTTCGAAGTTCAGCAGCACGCGATGGCGCATGGCGGGGAAGAAGACTTTGCGGATGTCCTCGAAGCTCACGTTGAAGCGGCCGTCGAGCAGGGCCCGGACCTTCGCCGTCAGGATCAGGGCTTGGGCGCCCCGCGGCGAGCCGCCGGCGCGCAGGAAGCGGTTCGTGTCGGCCGTCGCGAACTCCGAATTCGGGTGCGTCGCCAGCAGCAGCCGGATGGCGTAATCCTGCACGGCCGTGGCCACCAGCACCTCGCGGACGAGTTCCATCCACTGGCCGATTTCGCTGGCGTCCATGACTTTCTTCGCGTGCAGTTTCACGTTCTGCGTCGTGCGGTCGACGATCAATTTCAACTCGGCCCGCGTCGTGAAGGGCACGAGCAGCTTGAACAAGAAGCGGTCGAGTTGCGCTTCGGGCAGCGGGTACGTGCCTTCTTGTTCGATGGGGTTCTGCGTGGCGAGCACGAAGAAGGGCTTCGGCAGTTGGTGCGTCGTGCCGCCGACGCTGACGGTCCCTTCTTGCATGGCTTCGAGCATGGCCGATTGCGTCTTCGGGATGGCCCGGTTGATTTCGTCGGCGAGCACGATCTGGCTGAACAGCGGGCCGCTTTGGAAGCGGCGTTCGCGCTTGCCTTCGGGCGTTTCGAGGATGATGTCGGTGCCGACGATGTCCGACGGCATGAGGTCGGGGGTGAACTGAATCCGCGTGAATTTGAGGTCGAGGACTTGCGCCAACGTGCGGACGATGAGCGTCTTGCCGAGGCCGGGGACGCCTTCGAGGAGGATGTTCCCGCCGACGAAGAGGCCGGTGAGGACGCCCCGCACAATCTCCGGCTGGCCGACGATGACCTGGCCGATTTCGGCTTCGAGGTCGGCGAAGCGCTTGCGGAACTCGGCGGCCCGTTCGGCCATGGGGGCGGGTGTGCTCATGGCGAGAGTCTATCGCGCCGGGGGAAGGCTGTCGAGAAGCGGCGGAGTCGGATTTGGTGTATAGTGATCCGGGTTACCCACGAGGAGTTCAGCCATGGTGGCGAAAGCCCGGCCCAAGTCGGAATTCGACATTTTCTTGAAAATTTGGCAGCGTCAGAAACTCACGGCGCCATTGGCGAAGGGGATCCTGAAGCTCGGGTTCACCGACGAAGAAACCGAACGCGTTTCCGAATTGCGCGCATTGAACAGTGCCGGGAGCATCAATCCAAAGGAACTCGCGGAACTCCACGCCTATGTCGAAGCCGGTATGAAGATCGCAATTCTTCAATCGAAGGCCCGCATGTTCTTGAAAGCGAAGCGAACCAAAACCGATAATGCGTGATTCGATCAAGCGAGCCGTTCGACTCCGAGCCGCTTGCCGCTGCGAGTATTGTCGTCTGCCTGAAGACGCCGTTCCGCTCGCTTTCGGGATCGAACACATCGTGCCCAAACAACATCGGACGTCAGACGCGTTGAGCAATTTGGCCTTGGCTTGCGCCCATTGCAACAGTCACAAAGGACCGAATCTGACCGGCTCGATCACCCGTCGGACGAGCGACGATTCGCGTGTTGAAGATGAATTCGGAATTGATGGTCGGGCTCCGCCGACAATTGATCGGCGAAGGTCTTTTTCCAGCTACCTAATGCACCCCACCGCGTCGGAGGACGGGCGGGGTCTTGGCCGGCATCACTTCAGGTCGAAGTTGGCATTGGGGTTTTCGCCTTTGTTGACCGTGTGGCGGAGGGTCGTCGTGCCGGCGGCTTCGTAGGCGGGGTCTATCTTCATGTATTTGGGCGTGCCGGTATCTTTGCTGTCGCCCATCTTTCCGTCGATCTCGGCCCCCTTGGGCGCGTTGGCCATTTTGTCTGCGGTTTTCGCGCCGCCGCCGCCGGCCGGTGGTCCTCCCATGCCGGGCATGCCTTTGCCCCCGCCGGGCATGCCTCCACCGGTCATCCCGCCACCGGGCATGCCGCCGCCCATCCCGGACTTGCTCGGGTTCAGGTGGGCGTTGCTGACGATCACTTTGCATTCGCCGACGGGGACATCGACGGCTTCGTAGGTCCCATCGGACTTGATGTTGCCGCCGCCGACCTCGTTTTCATTCGAGATCAGCACGAACGTGATGGTGCCACCCGTGAGGGGGCCTTTCCCATTGACGGTGACTTTGCCGGAGACGCTGGCGCGGGCGACTTTGCCCCCGCACCCGGCCAAGGCGACCAAGCCGGTGGCCAGGAGGGCGACCCCGAGCACGCGGGGAGAACGGATGAACGAAGGCATGACGGACCGTTGGGAAAGGGTGTGGAAACGGAAAAGGCCGGGTCGTGCAAGACGGCCCGGCCACGCGGAGAATCGGGAGGGTTACTCGTTCGGCAGGACTTCGCCGCCGTTCGGGGTCAAGGCGTACTGCCACCAGAGGATATTGCCGCCGGAGCGGACGTTGCGAACGCTGCCGTCGGCCATACCGACTTGGCAACCGCCGACGACGAAAGCCGTGGCTTGGTACGGGTTGCAGTTCGCATTGGTCGGTTGTTGCTGCGGGGCCAAGAGGGCGTTGCTACCGTAGATGTCGGTATTCGCGAAGGTGGTCATCCAGTCGGCATTCCACCAACCGTGTCCCCAGAGGTTACCGTTGCTGGCGTTGGGGCCCCCGCGGCAGCCGGCCCGCTTCTCGGCGAACAAAATGGTGTTCGAGGTGCCGTCGGCCATCGAGACGAGGCGAGTGGCGCCCATGCAACCCCAAGCCCAACCCCACGGGTGGCCCGGGCGACCGAAGACTTGGTAGTTCACCGCGTAGCTGGCAGAAGACCAGCCGTACGTTTTCTCGTTGGCGGTGCTGTCGAGCGGCGACTTGAACGTCTTAACATCCGACTGATATGCTCCATTGCCGTTCCAATTCCAGTTGCCGGCGTTATCTCGCTTGTACACGTCCGGTCGGCCGCTCTGGTCCATGCTGCTCTTGACCAAGTTATCTTGTTCGATGAACGGCAGCAAGAAGAAGAAAGCGGTGCCGGTGTTCGCGAGGTACGGCCCGCCATAGAGGTGGCCGGCGGCGGGGTTGACCCAACTTTCGATGTAGACCGGCGGCAGGTAGCCGTTGTTGACGTCGGCGAGGCCGTGGCTGCCGAGGGACATTTGCTTGAGGTTGTTGCTGCTCGTCATGCGGGCGGCGGCTTCGCGCACCTTTTGAACGGCCGGCAACAGGAGGCCGATGAGGATCGCGATGACGACCAGCAACTCGATGAGGGTGAAACCCCGCCGGTTACTTGGGGAGAGAAGCTTCGACATGAGACGCCTCGGAGAAGAGGGAAACGAAAAAAGAACTGATGGGCGAATGCCCGAGTTCGCGATCGGAAAGAATCCTGCGAAATGACTACTGTAGATTTCTACCACATCGTAGGGGGCGTTTGCAATCGCGCAATCGTCGGAATTTCACAAATTTCTCAAAAAAGAGAAGAGCGATACAAAGTATGGAACGCGGCGACGCGCCGGAAGTTCCGCACTCCGTGTCACTGGGCGGTCAGTTCGATTTTGAAATCGAAGGTGTGATCCTGCCCGGCTTTCACTTCGCGCTCGAGCCCGGAGAGATCGGGCCGGCGCAGCGCGGCGGGGAAAGCGCGGGCCCATTCGGAGTTGTACCACTCGCTCGGATCGGCGAGGGCCACGCGATACCAACCGGGGGTGATGGCTTTGGCTCCGTCCGCAAGTTGATACTGGCCCTCGGGGGAAATGTTCGCCGAATGCAACTTGCCGGTGCAGCCGCGCTCCGCATTCGGGACGAAGACCACGAGGCCGCCGGCCATCGCCCGGTTTTGGAACGTGACTTCCCCGTGGACGACGCCGGCGCCGCTCGCGGCCGGCTTGCTACAGCCTGTCGGGAAGAGCACGGTCGCCGTGGCTACGCCCAGCAATAACGTCAGGGCGGCGAAGCGCGTCATGGTCGGCGGCAACCGGTGGCGATGGAGACGGTTACCCCTTTACCATCGGCCGGGTGGGCTATGAAACTCGAACCATTCCCGGTTTCCGTGCGACGGTCGACCGCCGGCCCCTTCTTCGCCCCAACGGGGCCGTCTTTTACAGCCCAGGGCGGGAGCCCTGGGTTCCCGGATCGGAATCAGAATCGCCCCGAAGGGGCCGGCGTGAGGGAGGTCGGACGCCGGCCCCGGTGGGGCGAAGACTGAGAACGACCGGTGACCCAGGGCTCCCGCCCTGGGCTGTCAAAGACGGCCCCGTTGGGGCGAAGAGGGAGGTCGAACATTTCTGCGATGGCCGGATACCGTTTTCCGATTCCCCGACACCCGCCGAAATAATCCGTGAGAATCCGCGCGGATTCTCTCATGTCGAGTTGGCAAAACAGAATCGCATCGCTTACCATCCCAACACCGGAGAATGGCATTCGCCCGTTCGCCGGCCTTCGGTCAACTCCGCGCCCGCATTTCGAGAGGTTCGCCCATGTCCGTTTCGTTACGCCGTTCGGTCCGCGCGCCGCTGCGCGTCGAAGAATTGGAAGATCGCACGACCCCGTCCGCCGTCCTGTCCGAAGATTTCGCCGCGTTCGCCTCGAATCGCGTCCTCGTGGGGCTCAGTTCACCCGCCGGCTTGGCCGCCGTCTCGCACTCCCCCCTCGCGCAAAGTGTGACCACCCTCGGCGGCCATTCTTACTCGGTGTCGCTCAACGCGGGCGTCACCGTCGGCGAGGCGATCACGGTCTTCAGCGCCGCGGACGGCGTCTCGTTCGCCGAAGCGGACTACGCCCTCGGCGTGCAGACGATCCCGAACGACCCGAATTTCGGCAGCGACTGGGGCCTGAACAACACCGGGCAAACCGGCGGCACCGCGGACGCCGATATCGACGCCCCCGAAGCGTGGGACACGGCGCGCGGCACCGGCCAGCACATCGTCGGCATCATCGATACGGGCGTGCTGTACACCCACCCGGACTTGGCCGCGAACATCTGGACGAACGCCGGGGAAATCGCCGGGGACGGGATCGACAACGACGGCAACGGCTACATCGACGACCTGCACGGCTACGACTTCGCCAACAACGACGGCGATCCGACCGACGACAACGGCCACGGGACCCACGTGGCCGGGACGATCGGCGCCGTGGGGAACAACGGCATCGGCGTCGCCGGGGTCGCGTGGACGACCAAGATCATGGCCCTGAAATTCTTGGGCGCCGGCGGCAGCGGCTCGACCAGCGGCGCCGTGAGCGCCATCTACTACGCCGTCGACAACGGCGCGACGATCCTCAACAACAGTTGGGGCGGCGGCGGCTACAGCCAGACCCTCTACGACGCCATCGCCTACGCCCAAACGCGCGGGGTCATCTTCGTCGCCGCGGCCGGGAACGCCGCGAGCAATAACGACGCCGTCGCCAACTACCCGTCGAACTACGCCGTCGCCAACGTCGTCGCGGTGGCGTCCACGACCGCGACCGACGGACTGTCGTCGTTCTCGAACTACGGGGCCAACACCGTCGCGCTCGGCGCCCCCGGCAGCAGTATCTACAGCACCTACTTGAACAACGGCTACGCCACGCTCAGCGGCACCAGCATGGCCACGCCGCACGTGGTCGGCGCGCTCGCGGTCTATTGGGACGCCAACCCGAACGCCACGGCGGCGCAGGTGATCCAGCGGTTGAAGGACACCGTCGATCCGATCGCGGCCTTGACCGGGCGGACCTCGACCGGGGGCCGGTTGAACCTGAACAAACTCCTGAACGGAACCTCCCCGCCGCCCCCGCCTCCTCCTCCGGCCGACGCCAACGGCGCCCGCGTCGTCTCGGGCGCCTTCAGCGGGACCGCGAGCACCGACTTCAACCGTGTCCGCCTGACTTTCAACGAGGCCATCGACGCGACTTCCTTCACGGCGACCGACGTCGTCGCCCTCAGCGGGCCAGGCGGCGCCGCCATCAGCCCCTTTGGCGTCTCGGTCGTCGGCGGATCGAACGGCACCCAATTCGATGTGACCTTCGCGGCCCAATCGGCTTTCGGGACCTATTCGATCACGGTCGGGCCGGACATCCTCGACCTCGCCGGCAACGCGATGAACCAGAACCAAAACGCGGTGAACGGCGAAGCGACCGCCGACCAGTACTCCACCGGCGCGACGATCACCCCGCCCCGGCAGACGTTCGCCTTCACCGGGGCGGCGGTCGCCATCCGCGATCTCCAAACTTCGACGGTGAACGTCGTCGTGCCGAGCACCTCGGTGATCGCGGGAATGGCCATCACCGATGTGAACGTCACGGTGACGTTGACCCACACCTACGACAACGACTTGCAGATTTCGCTGGTGGCGCCGAATGGGAAATCGGTGCAGTTGTTCAACCGGCGCGGCGGCTCGGCGAACAACCTGACCGGCACGACCTTCGACGACGAAGCCTCGACGACGATCGCCGCGGGATCCGCGCCGTTCCGCGGCTCGTTCCGCCCGGAGCAACTGCTGTCCGGGTTCGACGGGGCCACGGCCGTCGGCACTTGGCAACTGCGCGTGGCCGACGTCGCCCGGCAAGACGTCGGCAGCATCACGGGTTTCAGTTTCAGCATCGCCACCGGGGCGGGCGGGAACGCGGTGCAATCCTACGGCTTCCGCGAACCCGACGGTTCGACGCGGCCGCCGACGGAACCCAAGATCGAATCGATGGCCGCGACGATCCTGCCCCCGGCGGAACCGGACGCGGCGATTCCCCAATTGACCGTGCCGATCGCATCCCCGGTACCCGTGGCGGCGCCGCGTTCGTTCGTGTCGATCCGGCCACCGGCGCCGAGCTACGGCTTCGATGCGATGTCGCTGATGACCCTGTTCAAGAAATCGACCGACGCCGGATTCTTCATCGGGTGATGGCTCGCGGGTCCGGTTACTTCAGCAGATCCGCGTCCTTCGCTCCGTTACCGAGGACCTTGGCCCATTCCCCGTAGGCGGGGTTGGGCAACAGGATCCAAGTCGTGCCGAATTTGCTCCGCAATTCGTCGACGGATCGGTTCCGGGCTTCGATGGCAGCGGCGAGCTTGGCGGGGTCGTCGGTTTTTGGACCCGGCTTGGCATTGTCCACCGCACTCCGAAATGGCTTGTCGTCGAAGTCGCGGAGGTTGTCGCCGACGAGCATCACCACGTCGAATTGGTCGAAGGCTTCTTTCCGCCGACTGTCTTTGTTGCTCCCGGTTTCCTCCGTGGCCAGCTTCAAGCATTTGTCGGCGGGTGCCGTCAATTTGAGGTTCTGGAATACTTCCAGAGTCGATTCGCGGAACTTCTCGTTGCGATTGCTGATGTAGACGAGCGCCAACTCGAGCTTCTCCGCGGCGACCAAGAAGTCTCGGGCCCCCGGAACCAGCCGGACGAGCGCGTGATCATTTTCTTCGAAGGCATCCCACACGTTCTGGTCGTAAGCCGCACCCGATTTTACCTGCTTGGCTTGGAAAGCGCCGTTGTCGAACACGGTTTCGTCGAGGTCGAGTATGATCGCCATCGTTTTGCCACTCTTGACCCGCGTCTTGAGGATTTCGATCAACCGAGCATAGGCGAAGTGGTAAGTCTGGTAGCAGGCGGCGCGGTACTCGGCCGAGATCTGCATGTAGAGATTGGCGTCGAGACCGCGATAGGGCGGGGCCTCGGCTTTGCCATCGACGACCTCCTCCGGAGGGATTTTTGACCGAACGACGGAGTATGTGACACCGGAGAAGTAGGTGGCACCGGCCCCGATTCCGGCGCCGAGGAGCAAGACCAACAGCAATCGCACGCGGCTCATCGCGGCCCCTCGTCGATTTGGGAAGTTGATTTCCGGACAAGATACGGGAACCGGCGCGAATCGATTGCGCCCGCTGAAAAATCGCCCCGCGTCGAATCGGGACGCCCCGGTTCACGCCCCGGACAGAATTCCCAGCGCCGGGCCTGAACTCAAAATTGAGCTTGTCGGACGATCCGGTATTTTCGGCAAATTCCCCGCCCGTCTCCACGATGCATTCTAAGGGAAGTGTGCACCGGTCCGCTCGCGAGGTGGCGAGCGTTTGCCCGAGCACTAGGTTCGATGTCCGGCCTCAATTACGGGATGCTCCATGGAACCGACGCGCCAGATGCACGTGCAGCCCCCGCGGGCCGCGGTGAACGACCCGACCATCCTCACGCCGATGCCGGCGCGGCCGTTGCAACTCCACCCGCCCGTTCTCGAATCGCCCCACCCGACGCGCACGGCTCGCATCGGTGGGCCGAACGTCGCATTGGAAGCCCAAGCGGTGGCGATGCCGCGCATCGGCGATTTGTTCCTCGGCTTCAAGATCGTCGACAAACTCGGGGAAGGCGGCTTCGGCTCCGTGTTCCTCGCCGAGCAGCTCGGTTTGGCGGCGCGGCTCGTCGCGCTCAAATTCACCAGCCGGCCCAACCGCGAACCGGAGCGGCTCGCGAGCTTGCAGCACACGAACATCGTACCGGTGTACTCGGTTCACACGATGCCGCCGATCCAAGTCTTGTGCATGCCGTACCTCGGCCGGCAGACGCTGCATGACGTGCTGCAAATGGTCGCCGAGAACAAGATGCTCCCCGCGACCGGCGCCGGGTTGCTCAGCACCCTCAACGCCTTCAAACCGGACACCAAGAAGCGGTCGAAAACGAGTCGGGCGTCGAAGTCGCATCCCTTCGAAGCGCCCGCGGCGACCCCGGGCAGCGGGACGCACGCCGCGCTCAAACCGCAACCGGTGCGCGAATTGCTGTCCCGGCTCTCGTTCCCCGATTCCGTCGTCTGGCTCTTCACCCGACTCGCCGAAGCGCTCGCCCACGCCCACGATCGCGGGATTCTGCACTTGGACTTGAAGCCGAGCAACGTCCTCGTCACCGACGACGGCGTGCCGATGATCCTCGATTTCGGCCTCGCCCACGACATCCGCGCCGCCGAGTACGACCAAAGCGGCGGGACTTTGCGGTACATGTCCCCGGAGCAACTCGCGGCCTACGCCGCGCAGCGGGGCACCGCCCCGGACGCCCGCATGGATCTCTACTCCCTCGGTGTGATGTTCTACGAACTGCTCACGGGTCAGCATCCGTTCGAGCGCTCGATGGAATCGGGCGTCTCGCTGCCGACGATCCTCGCGGCCCGCCGGGCGTTCGCCCCGCGCCCGCGCTCGCTGAATTCCAAAATCGATCCGGCCATCGAAGCCATCGTGCTGAAACTGCTGGCCCCGGACGCGGACGCCCGCTACCAAACCGCGGCGGAACTCTTGACCGACCTGACTCTGCACCAGCAACACCGCCCGCTCCGGCACACCCGGAACCCGTCGTTCACCGAACGCCTGCGCAAATACCGCCGCCGGCACCCGGTGCTGGCCGTGCTGTTCGTCGCCGCCGCTTTCGGGTTGACGGCCTTCGGCACCGCCGGGGCCGCGATCCAACAGGCCCGCCAACGGACGGGAGTCGAAGCCGCCTTGCAAGCCGGCAAACTGCAAGACGCCGTGCCCGGACTGCGCATCGACCTCACGTCGCTGGAAAGCGCCAAGACCCGCGGCGATGCCTTGGTGAAAGTCGAGGAATGGTTCGACAAATACGGCGCGGCCGGCGATCCCCGCTGGCGCGAACAATCGAGCGTCGCCCGGTTGCCGGACGCCGAGCGCGAACGGCTGACCGAAGAACTCGGGGAACTCGCGCTGCTGAGCGCCCACGCCGAGCGGCTGAACGCCGGCGGAAAGAGCGGGGACGAACAAGCCGCCGCGCACAAACGGGCCCTCCGCTGGAACCGCCTCGCCCAAGGCTGCTACGAAGGATCCGAGCTGCCACCCGCCGTGCGGGAACAGCGCGTCCGACTGGGCGAAGACATGAAACAGCCCGACCTCGCCGGGGAAATCGACCCGGCCCAATGCCGCGCCGAAGGTGCCCTCGAACTCTACCTCCGCGGCTTGACGCTGCTGGCCGAAGGGCATTACCGGGCCTCGACCGAGATCCTCGACGCGCTCGTCGAGAAAGAGCCGGGCCACGCGGCCGGACAATTCGCTTTGGGGGTCGGCTTGCAGTACCAAGGCCGCTTCGCCGACGCCGCCGAACGGTACCAATTGGCCAAAGTCCTCTGCCCGAAAGACTACCGCCCGGTTCT